>JAKJGY010000126.1 GCA_022704145.1 Verrucomicrobiota bacterium | reverse complement strand
CGTGGCGGGCGGGGCTGACGGGGTGATGGTCGAAGTGCACGCGCACCCCGAGCGGGCGCTGTGTGACGGCGACCAGAGCGAGACGCCGGAGACGTTCTTCCGGCTGGTGCGGGAGCTGAAGGCTGTGGCCGCCGCGGTCGGACGGAGCGTGTGCGGGTCATAGGGGTCGGGCTAGGTCGGCCCGTACGAAGGCGGGTTTGAGGGGAGGGCAGGGATGAAGGCAGTGAACGTGTGGGGTGTGGTCTTACTGGCGGCTGTGCTGGCGGATGGGGCGGGTGCGGCCGCTTATCTCTCTCCCGAGCATCTGGCGCTCGCGCCGGACGGAAAGACGCTGTATGTGACGGCGCGCACGGCGGGCAAGGTGCTGCTGGTCGACTCGGCGGACGGGAAGTCCCGCGGCGGCTGGGACGTGCGGGGCGAGCCTTCGGGTGTGGCGGTCGGGGCGGACGGGAGCGTCTATGTGACGGCCGGTGAGGCGGAGGGCTTCCTGTACAAGTATAGCGCGGCCGGTAAGGTGCTCGGCAAGGTGGCCACGGGCCACACGCCGATGGGGCCGGTGGTGGGGGCCGACGGCGCGACGGTCTATGTGCTGAACCGCTATGCCAACACGGTCTCCGCCGTGGATGCGGCGACGCTGCGCGTGCGGGGTGTGGTCGCGGTGCTGCGCGAGCCGCACGCGGCCGCGCTGGGCGCGGGGGGCCGCCTGCTGTTTGTGGCGAACCATCTGCCTTATTGCCGCGCGACGGATGACGTGGTGGCGGCCTCGGTCTCGGTGATCGACACCGCGACCCTGAAGGTGGTCAAGAGCGTGATGCTGCCGAACGGGAGCACAGGGGTGCGCGGCGTGGGCGCCTCGCCCGACGGGAAATCGGTGTATGTGACGCACACCTTCGGCCGGTACCAGCTTCCGACCACGCAGTTGGAGCGCGGCTGGATGAACACCGCAGGGCTGAGCGTGTTCGACGGCGAGACCGGCGCGTATGTGAACACCGCGCTTTTGGACGATGTGGACCTGGGTGCGGCAAACCCGTGGGGCGTGGCGGTGACGCCGGACGGGAAACGCCTGCTGGTGGCGCATGCGGGCACGCGTGAGGTCAGCGTCATCGACCGTGAGGCGTTTCATGCCCGGCTGGACAAGGCGGCCAAGAACGAGAAGGTGACGGAGGTGACGCGCACGGCGGCGGACGTTCCGAACGACCTCTCGTTCCTCGTGACCGTGCGGACGCGCGTCAAGGTCAACGCCGACGGGCCGCGCGGTCTGGCGGTGGCGGGCGACCGCGTGTTCGCCGCCTGTTATTTCGCCGACGCGCTGGCTGAGGTCCGGCTGGGCGAGGCTTCGCCCAAGGCCGCGCTGGTGCCGTTGGGCCCGGCGGTCGACCTCGGCCGCGACCGTGTGCGGCGGGGCGAGATGCTGTGGAACGACGGCTCGATGTGCTTCCAGCAGTGGCAGAGCTGCGCGAGCTGCCACCCGGACGGCCGGACGGACGGGCTGAACTGGGATCTGGTGAACGACGGCATCGGCAATCCCAAGCAGACGAAGAACATGGTCTACTCGCATCTGACGCCGCCCGCGATGGTGACGGGCATCCGCGCGGACATGCAGACCGGCAACCGCAAGGGCATGACGCACATCCAGTTTGTGGTCCGCCCGGAGGAGGACGCCCTCTGCATCGACCACTACGTGATGTCGCTCAAGCCTGTTGCGAGCCCCTATCTGGAGGACGGGTCGCTGTCTAAGGCCGCGCGGCGGGGCGAGAAGCTCTTCCGGAAGGTCGGCTGTGCCGAGTGCCACCCGCCCGCCAAGCTCAGGTCCGGCGAGCGCGTGTTCACCAACCTCAAGAAGTATGACCTCGGCTTAGGGGTGGGCAACGAGGCGGGCCGCGAGTTCGACACGACCACGCTGGTGGAGACGTGGCGGACGGCGCCTTACCTGTATGACGGCCGTGCGCTGACGATGCGGGAGGTTCTGACGACCTGCAACCCGAAGGACGCCCACGGCACGACCCAGGGGCTGTCGCCGCAGGAGCTGGACGAGCTGACGGCGTATATCCTGTCGTTTTAAAGAATAGGTCTTATAGGTCGAATAGGGCCTATGATTTCGCAGCGGAGGGAGACGGTGCGCATGGCAGAGAGACAGTTTGTGAACGGGGGCGTCACGCGGCGCCAGGAGATGGGCGTGTTGGATGTCGCCGGCGGGTTGCCGCCGGTGGCGGGGGGGCTGGCCTTTTCGCAGACCGGCTGGGGCAGCCGCGAGGAGCTGGCGCGCGCCGCCGTGGGCGCGAAGGGCACCGCGGTGCCGCAGCTCTGGCTCTGCGGCGGCACGGGCGCGCTGCCGCCGGTCTACCAGCGCCTGGTGGTGGCGGGGGTCGAGCCGCGCCTGATCCGGCGTGACGGCTGTTCGGTGGGGGTCTGCTATGAGGACGGGTTCGCCGATTACTGTTTGCTGACGGGCGTGCTGCCGCGGGACCTGAAGGCCTCGCGCGTCGAGCAGACGACTTCGCTCTTCGAGGGGATTGAGGACGCCCTGCGCGATGCGGGCATGACCTTCGCGCATGTGGCGCGGACCTGGCTGTACATGGACCGCATCCTGGAGTGGTACGACCCGTTTAACCGGGCGCGCGACGCGTTCTTCCATGCTCGCGGCGTGTATGAGGGGCTGGTGCCGGCCAGCACGGGTATCGGCAGCGCCAACTTATGCGGGGCGGCGATCACCGCGTGTGCGATCGCGGTGAAGCCCAAGGGCGGGGCGATGACCGTGCGGGCGGTCGAGTCGCCGTTGCAGTGCTCGGCCTTGAGTTATCGCAGCTCGTTCAGCCGGGCGGTCGAGCTTGCCACGCCCGAGTACCGGACGCTGATGGTCTCGGGCACGGCCAGCATCGAGCCGGGCGGCGCGACGGCGCACGTCGGCGACGTCGGACGGCAGATACAGCTTACGATGGACGTGGTGGAGGCGATCCTCACCTCGCGCGGGATGGGGTGGCGTGACGCGACGCGGGCGGTCATGTATCTGAAGCAGGCCTCATACAACGGGCTGTGGCAGGCGTGGCTGAGAGACCGCGGACTGGAGTCCCTGCCGCTGATCACGGTCGAGGCCGATGTCTGCCGTGATGACCTGCTGGTTGAACTGGAAGTCGATACGGTTAAGAAGGCCTGATGCGAAGCGTGGACAGATGGTTCGGCGCCGGTGTTGCGGTGTGGGTGTGCGGCGTGCTCGCGGCCGGTTCCGTGGTCTTGGCCTTTTATGGGCCGGCGAAGGCTGGCGCTATGATGTCCGCCGCGCCGATGCTGGCGCTGACGGCGGTGCTGGCCGTGGGCGTGTCGGTGGTCGGCATACGGGCGCTCTCACGCCGGCTGGTCTGTTCGGCGCTGTTGCACCTGGGGTGTGCCTGTGTGATGGTCGGTTGGCTGGCGGGGCGGCTGGCTGAGCGTTTCGCGTCTGGCGCGACCCCCTGGGGGGGGTACCTGTCCCTGGTCGACGGGTATGTGTCGAACCGGCTGAGCGACGGGCAGAAAATGGTCGGGGAGCTGCCCTTCACGGTGCGGCTGATGAAGTTCTCGATCGACCGGTATGAGCCGAGCGCGGTAGACCGGGAGGAGGGGCGGCTGCCGCCGGTGCGGGAATACAGCAGCTTGGTGCTGATCTCGGAGCCCGGAAAGAAGCCCTATGCGTGTAAGATCCGTGTCAACCATCCTGCGCGCGTGGCGGGATACCATATTTACCAGAACAGTTGGCGTGAGGTCGTCGATGATGACAACCGGCCGGTGTGGGTGACCACGCTGCAGTTCATCCGTGATCCGGGGCTGCCGCTGGTCTATGCCGGTTTTGTGGTGCTTTTTGCGGGCGTGCTGACCTTTACGTTGCGTATGGCGGCCTTGGGCGGAAGGGGCGCGGGCGTGGGGGAGGTGGCGCCATGATGGTGAAGGCGACCGTTCAGGGCGGGCTGATCTATCTGACGCTGGCGCTCTTCCTTCTGACGGCGGTGCTGCTGGGCGGCAGGTGTCGGCGGGAGGGGCGTGTTCTGTGGTTCTTCGCCTTTTGCGCCGCCCTCGCCTCGGTCGTCTGGCGCGGTCTGCATACGGGGCATCCGCCGATGCAGAACCTGTTCGAGTTTTTCCTGTGTATGGCGGCCGCGCTTTGGCCGCTCTCGGTGCTGAGCCGCTGGCAGACCGGCACGGACACGGATCTGCAGGACGCGCTGCTGGGGCTCGTGATCCTGTTCCCGGCCGGCTTCGTGTTCAGCGAGGAGGTGCGGCGGCTGCCGCCCGCCCTGCAGAGCCCGCTCTTTATCCCGCATGTGGGAAGCTATGTGGCGGGCTATGTGCTGCTCGCGCGCGCCGCCGTGCTGGCGTTGCCGCTGTTCCGGTCGGGCACGGAGCCGGCCCGCATGCGGCAGGCCGATCTGGTGTCGCGGCAGACGGCGGCGGCCGGGTTCTTGCTGGTGACGGTCGGACTGCTGCTGGGGTCGCTGTGGGGCAAGATCTGCTGGGGGCATTACTGGCAGTGGGACCCCAAGGAGATGTGGTCTCTCGCGACCTGGTTCGCCTACGGCGCCTATTTCCACTTTCGGCAGCGGAAGGGGCTGCGTCACCCTAAGGCGCTCGCGGCGCTGCTGTGGCTCGGCCTGCTGTTTGTGATACTGACCCTGACATGGATCAATGTGTCGCGGCTGTTCACGGGCATGCACTCCTATGCGTGAGGGCCGGCGCATGCCGCGGCCGGCTCGTGGGGGTGGGTCTGAGCGAGGTTTAGGTGACGGTGCGCCCTGTCGGCTGGCGCAAGGTCGGGAGGGGAAGTCGCATGGAGCGCAGGAAACAGGGCTTTGCGATTGTCGGGACAGGGCTGATTGCGGCGTTTCACGCCCGTGCGCTGCGGGAGGTTCCCGGAGCGCGGCTGGTGGGCGTATGCGGACGTAGTTTGGAAAAGGCGGCGGAGTTCGGCGCGGAGTTCGGCTGTCGGGCGTTCGGTTCGCTGGAGGAGCTGGTCGGCTGTCGCGAGGTGGACGTGGTGACGGTGGCGACGCCTTCGGGGGCGCATGCCGAGGCGGCGATAGCGGCGGCACGGGCGGGCAAGCACGTGTTATGCGAGAAGCCGCTGGAAATCACGCTGGAGCGGACGGACGCGATCCTCGAGGCCCACCGGCTGGCGGGAACGCGGTTGGGCTGCACCTTCCAGTTGCGTTACCTGCCCGTGCTGGAGCCGATCCGGGTGGCCTTGCGCGAGGGGCGTTTCGGGACGCTGACCTATGCGGGGGTCTATGTGCCGTGGTGGCGGAAGCCGGAGTACTATAGCGAGTCCTCCTGGCATGGCCGGCTGGAGCTGGACGGAGGGGGCGCGCTGATGAACCAGGCGATCCACATGATCGACCTGCTGTGCGACCTGCTGCCGCCGGTCGAGTCGGTCGCGGCGGTCTGCTCGTCGGTGGGGCATCCGGGCATCGAGGCGGAGGACGCGGCGGCAGCGGCCCTGTCGTTCAAGGGCGGGGCAGTCGGGGTGATCTACGGCACCACCTCCTCCTGGCCGGGCCAGGCGAAGCGGCTGGAGATAACGGGGACTTGCGGCACGGCTGTGCTGGTCGAGGACGGGCTGTCGATGTTCGCGTTCCGTGAGCCGCGGCCGGGTGATGCGGAGGCGCTGGCCGCTTACGGCAAGGCCGGAGGGGCTTATGGGGTGAGCGACCCCGCGGCCATCACACCCGCGCTGCACGCGGCCTGTTTCCGGGACTTTATAGCCTGTCTTGAGAGCGGCGCCCGGTTCGCGTCGGACGGAGAGTCGGCGCGTCGGTCGGTCGCGGTGGTGCGCGCGATCTACGAGTCGGCGGCGAGCGGACGGCGGGTGGACGTGTAACGGCGATCCAAGGAGCGGCAGATGAGCGGTCGGAGCGTATATATCCTGGTGTTTGGGGTGGGCGCGGCGCTCGCGCGCGGCGAGAACTTCGGCCTGCGCGAGCCGCAGCCCGCCGCGCAGCTTCCGACAGCGCGTGCGGCCCTGGTCGCGCCGACGCGCAGGCCCGGCGCGCCGGACGTGCCGATGGAGCGGCGGCTGGAGGCCCTTGACGCCCGCACGTGGCGTCTCGCGGGGGGGTGGCGCCTGATCGAGGCGGACGCGGTCTGGCCGGCCTCGGCCTCGCTTTTCGACCCCTCCCTGGACGTCTCGGCGTGGTTTCCCGCCACCGTACCCGGCACGGTGCTCACCACGCTGGTCGAACAGGGCGTGTATCCGGATCCCTATTTCGGGCTCAACAACCTGGCGATCCCGGAGCGCCTGTGCCGCACGGAGTGGCTCTACCGGACGGTGTTTGACGCGCCTGCCGCGCCCGGCGGGACACGCACGTGGCTGCTGATGAACGGCGCGAACTACCGTGCGGCCGTCTACGTGAACGGGGTCCGGTTGGGCGAGACGGCCGGCGCGTTCGTGCGCGGCCTGTTTGACCTCACGCCGGTCTTGCGGGCGCGCGGCAACGTGCTGGCTGTGCGCGTGTATCCGCCTCCCAACCCCGGTATCCCGCACGAGGAGTCGGCGCGTACGGGGCAGGGTCCGAACGGCGGGCAGCTCTGTCTGGACGGCCCGACCTTTATCGCCTCGGAGGGCTGGGACTGGGTTCCCGGCATCCGTGACCGCAACAGTGGCCTGTGGCAGGACGTGCGGCTGCGTGTGACCGGTGACGTGACGCTGGCCGACCCGCAGGTGGTGTCGGATCTGCCGCTGCCAGAGACCGACCGTGCCGACCTCACGTTGCGGGTCACGCTCAGCAACCGTGCGGGCGAAGCGCGTCGGACGGTGCTGAAGGCGCGGCTGGCGACATGGGCTCCCGATGTCCGGCTGCCGCGCGAGACCGCGGCCGAAGTCAGTCAGGAGGTGACGCTGGAGGCGGGCGAGACGCGCGTGGTCGAGCTGTCGCCGCGCGCGCATCCGGCGCTGGTGCTGAGGAGCCCCAGGCTGTGGTGGCCCAACGGCTACGGCGCGCCGGACCTCTATGTCGCCGAGTTCGCTGTGGCGGACGGGCAAGGCGCGCCCTCCGACGGGGCGACGGTACGCTTCGGTGTGCGTGAGCTGTCCTATACGCTGGCGGTGGACACGCCGGCGCGTAAGGATCGGCGCGTGGAGCTGGATCCGCTCGTGGCGTACGCCAAAGGGAGGCCGCTGCTGAATCATCTCGACCGGCGCGAGGTGGACGGTAAGGTCTGTGTGCCTAAGCTGGCGGCAGGTGCGGACGAGGCGGTGCTGAAGGACGCGGACGACGTGAAGATGGGCCCTTATCTGGTGATCCGCGTCAACGGTGTGCCGATCTTCTGCCGGGGCGGCAACTGGGGTATGGACGACGCGCTGAAGCGGGTCTCGCGCAAGCGGTTGGAGCCGGCGTTGCGGCTGCACCGCGCGGCGGGTTTCACGATGGTGCGCAACTGGACGGGCCAGAGTACCGGGCCCGAGTTCTTTGAGGTGTGCGACGAGCTGGGCCTGCTGGTCTGGAACGACTTCTGGTATTCGACGCAGACCTACAATCTGGAGCCGAACGACCATGCGCTCTTCCTCGCAAACGCGCGCGACACCGTGCTGCGGTACAGGAACCATCCGAGCCTCGCGCTATGGTGTCCGCGCAACGAGGGCTGGGCCAACGAGCAGCTTGAGCCGCAGCTCGCGGCGCTGTTGGCGGCTGAGGATCCGACGCGGCATTACCACGGCAACTCGCGTCTGGAGAACCTGCGCGCCAGCGGCCCCTGGGCCTTTCACGAGCGGGTGGCGGACTACTTCACCAAGCACGGTTTCGGCTTTAACACCGAGCTGGGGTCGTTTGCGGTGCCGACCTATGAGACGCTCCAGACCTTCATCCCGGCTGAAGACCGCTGGCCGATCGGCGACGTCTGGCATTACCACGACTTCCACAACGAGCAGAACCAGCCGCTTTACCGCAAGGCGATCGCCGAGCGATACGGCGAGCCTGACGGCGCGGAGGCCTTCTGCAAGCGGGCGCAGCTCGTGAACTTCGAGACTTTCCGCGCGATGTTCGAGGCGTGGAACAGCCGCCTGTGGGAGAATGCCAGCGGCCTGCTGCTGTGGATGAGCCACCCGGCCTGGCCGAGCACGATCTGGCAGCTTTACTCGTATGACCTGGAGACGACGGGCGCCTATTTCGGCGCGAAGAAGGCGTGTGAGCCGCGCCACATCCAGATGAACGCGCACGACCGCAAGGTGGTCGTGGTCAACGTGACGCGCACGCCGCTGGTCGGCGCCCGGGCGTCGCTCGCGTGTTACGCCCTGGACGGGCGTGCGCTGGGCGCGCCGCAGGAACAGGGCGTGTCGGTCGGGGCGAACGCCAAGGCCGAGTGTTTCACGGCCGAGTTGCCGCAGTCGGAAGGGCCTGTGATGGTGCGGCTGACGCTCACGGACGCTGGCGGCGTCGCGTTGTCGGTGAACGACTACTGGGTGCCGGGAAAGGAGCAGTTCCGCGCGTTCGCGGCGGCTGCGCGACCCACGCTGGAGGTGACGGCGATTGCGGGTGACTCCCCGGTTGGGCCCGTGCGGGCTCGCGTGAGGAATGCGGGCGTCGGCGTGGCGGGCGCGGTCAAGCTGCAGCTTCGGGATAAGGCGGGGGCGCGGGTGTTGCCCGCGCTTTTCGCGGACGGGTGGTTCAACCTGCTGCCGGGGGAGGTCCGCGAGGTTGTGCTGGACGGATTCTCTCTACAGGAGTTGGGGGACAGGGGTTACGGTCTGAGCGCCACCAGCGGGTGGTGACGGTTTTTTCGGAGGTGGGCAATGAGGCGCGCACGCATGGTTATTGCGGCAGGGCTGATGGCCGGTGCCGTGTCTGGCGAGGGATGGTACAGGGGCAACCTTCATATGCACTCGCTCTGGAGCGACGGAAACGTGTTTCCGGAGGAGGCGGTGAAATGGTACCGGGAGCACGACTATCAGTTTGTCTGCCTCTCGGATCATCAGCTCCTGCAGATCGAGACCAACATCTGGCTGGAGGTCGGGTCGAAACGGCTGAGCCAGGCGCAGGCTGACCGGTATCTTGCGGGTCATCCGGCGAGCGCCGAGGTCAGGACCGTGGACGGGAAGCGCCAGATCCGTCTCAAGACGGTCTGGGAGCTGAAGCGGCTGCTGGAGCAGCCGGGGTCTTTTCTGATGATGCCGGGCCATGAGCTGAACCGTGTGATCGGCGGCCTGCAGGTGCACATGAACGCGCTGAACGTGCATGACACCATCCCGTTCCGGTATGGCTCGTCGGCGACGGAGACTTTCTCACGGATTGAGGGTGCGGTGCGCGCGTGGGGCGAGGAGCAGGACGTGCCGACGCTCTTCATGCTGAACCATCCGACCTGGCCCTATTTCGACATCACGCCGGAGGTGCTGATCGCCCTGCCGCAGATCCGTCTGTTCGAGCTGTGTAATGCGGACGGCGGGCACACCTTCCCGCCGCATCCGGAGTGGTACTCGATGGAGAAGTTCTGGGATATCGTCAACGCGTTCCGGGTCGAGGACGGGTTCGACGTGGTTTTCGGCGCGGGCACGGATGACACGCACAACTACACCGACGTGGCGGGTTCCGCGCGACCGGGCGAGGCGTGGGTCTGTGTGCGCGCGGCCAGTCTGGAGTCCGACGCTCTGGTGCAGGCGATGTACCGGGGGGACTTCTATTCTTCGACAGGGGTCGAGCTGGAAAGCGTCTCGTTTGACGCCGCCTCGGGCACATTGTCGGTCGCCGTGAACCCGAGGGCCGATACGGAGTACACGGTCCGCTTTATCACCACCCGTACGGGTTTTGACCGTACCGTGACCGCCTTTGACGATCCGTCCAAGGAGAAGAAGCCCTCGCGCAAGGGCCTGCGGTATGCGGCGGAGATCGGCCGCGAGGTGTTGGCGGTGCCGGGGCCGGTCGCGACGTACACGATGGCGCCGGAGGATCTGTATGTGCGGGCCACGGTGGTCTCCACGCGGCAGGCCAAGCCGCAAGCGAGCAACGAGCCCGCCTTCGAGACCGCCTGGACGCAGCCCTACGGCTGGCGGCAGTGGCAGCGGCGTAACGCGCTCAAGTCCCGGCTGGCGCCGCTGAAGTGAGGCGGCGCGGCAGCCGGGGACAGGGATCAGAACTTGGCGGCGTTGGCGCGTGAGAGGTAGGTGCCGGTGGCGGTGTCGACGAGGATGGACTCGCCGGACTCGAGGTATTCGGGCACCTGGACGACCAGGCCGGTCTGGCATTTGGCGGGCTTGGTGCGGGCCGTGACGGAGGCGCCCTTCATGACCGGGTCGCACGAGGCGATTTGCAGCACCACTTTCTGCGGCACTTCGATCGTGAGCACCTTGCCGTCCGACATGAGCGCGAAGAGGCCCTCCATCTCCTCGACGAGATAGAGGAGCTGCTCCTCGATCGCGTCCCGCTGGAGGGTGAACTGCGAGAAGTCCTCGGTGTCCATGAAGGTGTAGAGGTCCTGCTCCCTGTAGAGGTACTGGATGGGGCGGCGCTCGAAGTCGATGTCGTCGAAGGGCTCTTCGCCTTTGCAGGAGACGTCCTGCTTGGTCTTGGTGACCAGGTTGCGGAAACGGAAGTGGTAGATCGAGGCCGCGCCGCGCGCGCTGGGGGTCGAGACCTCGCGGTCTTCGAGGACGTGGGGCAGCCCGTGGATTCCGACGAGGCTGCCTTTCTTCAGGTCACATGCTTTCACCATAGGTTTGTTTCTCCGGGTTGAAAAGCGACAGTTTAAAGGGTCGGGGCGGGCTCTGTCGAGTGCGCGTGTTGCTTCGGGTAGAGCTGGCGGTAGATATCGAGCGTGGCGCAGGCCGCCGTGTGCCACGAGAAATGCGCGGCGCGCGCGAGGCCTTTCTCGCGGTAGACGTCGTGCCAGTCGAGGGAGACGAGGGACGCGTGGATGGCGCGGCGCCACTCCTGCCGGTCGGTCGGGTGGACGAGCTTGGCGGCGCCCGCGGTGATCTCCTTGAGCACGTTGAGCGCGGAGCAGATCACCGGCGTGCCGCAGGCCATGGCCTCGAGCACGGGGAACCCGAACCCTTCCACGAGGCTGGGGAAAAGGAACGCGTGCGCGGCGCTGTAGAGCGACGGCAGGTCTTGCTCCGGGATCTTGTCGATCCACAGCACGCGGTCCCCGAGCTTGAGCTGCTCGGCCTCGCGCCGCAGCGGGCTGTTCTCGCTGTTGAAGCCGGCGATCACGAGCGGAATGGACGCGGTGGGGTCCATGAGCGCGAGCGCGTGGAGCAGGGTGGTCACGTTCTTGTGCGGGCGGTCGGAGCCGACGTAGAGCAGGAACTTCTCGGGCAGGCGGAGCGTGCGGCGGATCTCGGCGACGGCCTCCTGCGGTTGGGGGTGGAAGGCGGGGTCGATGCCGTGATGGATGACCACGCTGCGGCGGATGGAGCGGGGCCCGAAAAAGCGCGCGCAGGCCTTGAGCGCGTCTTCCGAGACGCCGATGAGTTTGCGGCTGTGCCGGAGGGCGCGGCGCCCGGTGAATTTCCAGAACAGGCGCGTGAACAGGTTGCTGTACTGCGGGTGCGAGAGGGGGATGATGTCGTGAACGGTCAGCACCAGCTTGCCCGGCACGCGCAGCGGGGTCAGGATGTACGGCGCATGGAAAACCTGCGGCCGGATGCCGCGCTCGAGCTTGAAGGTCTGCCAGTGGCTGCGGAAGGTCGTGGCCTCCGCGTCGACGGCGTGCGTGGTGACGCGCGGGTGGTCGAGGAACGGCAGCTGCACGCCCGGCGGAAGGATCACGTGCAGGTGCTCGTCCGGCCTCAGCTCAGGCAGCATGGCGGCCAGCAGCG
>JAKJGY010000330.1 GCA_022704145.1 Verrucomicrobiota bacterium | reverse complement strand
GCGCCTTCGCAGGGCGGTAATCGGGCAGTTGCGATGGGGACACATCGAGAGGGCCGTGTGTGGCACACCGGCTGCGCTGCGCCTGCGGAACCCTCGCCCGTGCCTGCCGCAACAGGACGCTCCCGCAGCCGCAGGCGGCTGTGCCACGGCTCCGAAAGACCGACCGATCACGCCGGGCGCGATTCGTCCTTGACTTCCTTTGGCCGCTCCGTGAGAATGACGCCGTTCAGGAACTCCGGAGGCGCGGCATGGCGAAGTTGTGGGAGAAGGGCTACGAATTCGACAAGGCGATGGAGCAGTTCACCGTCGGCGATGATTACGTGCTGGACCTGGCGCTGGCGCGGTGGGACTGCGTGGGGTCCATGGCGCACGCGCGGATGCTGGCGCGGATCGGCCTGCTGACGGGGGCCGAGGCGGAGGGTCTGTGCGGGCGGTTGCGGGAGATCCTCGGACGCCACGCGCGCGGGGAGTTCCGCATTTTGCGCGAGGAGGAGGACGTCCACACGGCGGTGGAGAACGACCTGGTGCAGGGGCTGGGGCACCTGGGCAAGAAGCTGCACACGGCGCGTTCGCGGAATGACCAGGTGCTGCTGGACCTGCGCCTGTACATGCGCGATGAGCTGCTGGGAACGGCGCGGCAGTGCTGCGACACGGCGGAGGCGCTGCTGGGCTTTGCGGAAAAGTACGAGCACGTGCCGGTGGTGGGGCGGACGCACTCGCAGCGCGCGATGCCGGCCTCGATGGGGCTGTGGGCGGCGGCCTTTGCGGAATCGCTCCTGGACGATCTGGAACTGCTGCGGGCGGCCTATCGCGTGGCCGACCAGTGCCCGCTGGGCTCGGCGGCGAGCTTCGGGGTGAACCTGAACATTGACCGGCAGTTCGTCTCGGATCTGATGGGCTTCGCGCGGGTGCAGAACAATGTGCTGTACGCGAACAACTCGCGCGGCAAGATCGAGGGAGCGGTCCTTTCGGCGCTGGCGCAGATCATGCTGGACCTGAGCAAGCTCTCGAGCGACATCATCTTCTGGGCGATGCCGGAGTTCGGCTATCTGACGCTGCCGGAGGAGCTGTGCGCGGGGAGCAGCCTGATGCCGCAGAAGCGCAATCCGGACGTCTTCGAGCTGACGCGCGCCAAGGCGGCGACGGTGACGGCGTGCATGGCGCAGGTGCTGGAACAGGCGCGTCCGCTGATCAGCGGATATCACCGGGATTTTCAGGAGACGAAGCGTCCGCTGATTGCGGGGGTGACGCAGACGCGGGCGTCGCTGGCGGTGTGCCGGCTGGGAGTGAGCCAACTGGGCTGCGACGAGGCGCGCTGCCTGGCGGGCTTTACGCGGGAGGTTTTCGCCACGGACCGGGCGCTGGAACTGGTGAAGCGCGGCGTGCCCTTCCGCGACGCGTACCGGGAGGTGGCCGCGACGATCGAGCAGACGCCGATGGAGGACCCGCGCGAGAATATCCGGCGCAAGACGCACACCGGCGCGACGGGGAATCTGGGGCTGACGCTGTCGCACCGGCGGATCGCCGAGGAACGCCTCTGGATCGAGCGGGCCTTTGCGGCCTGGAATGAGCCGATCGGCAGGTTGATCGGGGAATGAAAGCGCCAAGCCTCCATCTCCATGTGCTGCCGGAGGGTCCGACAGGGGTGCTGCGGATGGACTACGTCAGCGACCGCGACGGGCGGAAGGACTGGGCGCTGCTGCTGCCGGGGCGCGGGGCGGAGGCGGCGACGTGGGTGGTGTGCCTGCATGGGCACGGAGCGCGCGGCGACCAGCTTTACACGCGGCCGGACATCCGGCGCGCATGGCTGCCGCGCTGGCAGGAGCGCGGCTGGAGCGTTCTGACGCCGGACCTTCGGCGGAACGCGTGGATGTCGCCGGCGGCGGCGGAGGATTTGCAGGGGCTGCTGGCATGGCTGCGGGCGGAGCGCGGGGCGCGGCGCTTCTTCTTCTTCAGCGGCTCGATGGGCGGCACGGGGAATCTGATCTATGCGGCGCTGCACCCGGAGGACGTGGCGGGGGTGGCGGCGCTGGGGGCGGTGGGCGACCTGGCCTCGTACCATTTCTGGTGCCGGGCGCAGAAGTCGCCGCCGGCGCCGGGGGTGCTGGGCGAGATTGCGGAGGCGATCCAGCGGGCGTACGGCGCGCCGCCGGACACGCTGCCGGCGCCCTATGCGCGGCATTCGGCTTTGGCGCACGCCGACCGTCTGGCGATGCCGATCTTCCTGGCGCACGGGGCGGAGGACCGGGTGATGCCGGTGTCGCAGCCGCGCGAGCTGGCGGAGCGCCTGAGCGACCGGACGAGCTTCCGCTACGTGGAGGTCGCGGGGGGCAGCCACGACGCGCCGTTGCAGTGCGTGGAGGCGTTCGAGTGGGTGGCGCAGGCGGCGGAGGGGTGAGGGGCGGGGACGGAGGACCGGGGACGGCCGGGCACAATGGCGACAAACCACAGCCGGGGGCGGCTGTGCCACAGACACTGCGACGAGAACGGACGGCCGGGCACAATGGCGACAAACCAC
>JAKJGY010000329.1 GCA_022704145.1 Verrucomicrobiota bacterium | reverse complement strand
TCAAACCTTATACAAAACCTAAACGTAATCGGTTGGTGACAGGGGGGGGGCGGCAGTCCAGTGCGAGGGAAAGCGGAAGGAGGTCCGCCCGGCGCGCGAAAACTTTTTCGACTTTTTCTTTTTTTGCGCTTGACGGTACGTTTGTAATATGATAAACGTACGACATGAAAACAAAGACACATCAGGCGGATGACGGATCAAGGGACGCGTTTCTGGCGAAGGCGGCGGGCCTGTGGCCCGTCGCCAAGGGGTCGCTCACGCTGACCCGCTCGCCGTGCACGCGCAAGAACTGCAAGGAATGCGCGTCCGGCCGCAAGCACCCGAAGCTGATCTTCACCTTCAGGGAGGGCGGCAGGCTCAGGGGCCTGTACGTCCGGCCGGCGCAGGAGAAGCTGCTTCGGCTGGCCATCGCGAACGGGCGCGAGCTTGAAAGGCTGACGGCCGCCGCCGGGCGCGAGCTGGTGCTCGCCCTGCGCAAGGAGGCGGAAGCGTAATGGTCTCGCAGCGAGCGTCACAGGACTGCTTCTGCCAGAAGTATCTGGGCCTGCTTGCCGAGAACGCGCGGCTCAAGGAGGAGGTCGCCCGGCTCAAGGCGAGGCTCTCCCGGCAGGAGCGCACCGCGAGGGAGGAGCCGTTCGGACTCTCTACGCCCTCGTCGCAGAGGCTGGTCAAGCCGTCGCTGCCCGGGCTGACGGAAGAGGAGGCCAGGCGGCGCAAGGGCGGAGCGCCGGCCGGCCGCGCGGGGCACGGCTGGAAGACGCCCGAGGGCGCCGAGCCCGAAACCGAGAGCCTTCCCGCGCCAGACGCGTGCCCGCGCTGCGGCGGCGCGCTGGAGGACTTCCCGGGCGGGGCCGAAGATGTCCGCGACCTGGTCGACTGCCACCCCCTGCCCGCGTTCCGGCGGCGAGTGCGGGTGCCCGCGCGCTACTGCCCGCACTGCCGCAAGCCCGTGCGCCCCCGCGTCCCCGGCGTGCTGCCGAAGACCCGTCTCACAAACAACGTCCTGGCGCGCGCCGCTTCCGAGCATTATCTGGACGGCACCCCGATGGGGACCGCCGCCCGGCGGCTCGGCGTGCCGAAGGGGACGCTCCTGAACGGGATGCACCGCCTCGCCGCGCTGGCCGGGCCAGCCGCCGACGGGCTGCGCGGCCTGCTCAGGGACGCCGCCGTGAAGCACGCCGACGAGACGCCGTGGCGCACGGACGGGGACAACGGCTACGCCTGGGTCTTCGCCGCCGGGCGCGTCAGGCTCTTCGCCTGCGAGGACACGCGCGCCATGTCCGTCCCGGACGCCGTGTTCGCCGGCTGCGGCGGGACGCTGGTGACCGACCGCTACGCCGGCTACAACCGCTTCGCCGGGAACCGCAACTACTGTTTCGAGCACCTGAAGCGCGACACGCTAGAAATCGCGCGGGACAACCCCAAGTCCGCCGAGTGCGCGGCCTTCGCGGACGCGCTCGTCCCATGGCTGCGCGCGGCCATGTCGCTGCGGGCCGCCTGCGCCGGTGACCGCGTGACCTACCTCGTGCGCGCGGCGCTCATCCGGCGCAGGATCGAGGATATCGCCGGCGCCCCGGCGCGGCACCCTTCCGTACAGCACATCCAGAACATCTTCCGCGAGAACGCCGCCCGCCTCTGGCGCTGGACGGAGGACCCGCGCGTGCCGGCCGAGAACAACGCAGCCGAACGCGCCGTCCGCCCGCTGGCCATCGCGCGCAAGGTCAGCCACGGCTCCCAGTCCGCCAAGGGGCGCGAGACGCGGAGCGTCCTCATGAGCGTCCTGCACACGCTCGACGCCTGCTGCACGGATCCGGCGGGGCGTCTGGCGGAAGCGCTGGACCGGTACGCCGAAGACAGGGCCGCGGACATGTTCGCCATGCTATTCGGCGGCCTGCCGCTCTACATACCGACGCAGTGACCGCGACCGTCGGGCCACCGCACACCCCGAAAGAAAATCTCGCCGAGCCGCAGGCCGTGAAACCGGAGCACGGCTACGCCATCCTTCCGCTTCTCCTCGCGTGAACCTGCCGCCCCCCCCCTGTCACCAACCGATTACAACCTAAACAGCTCTCTTTTAAGATAATTAATTGCTGTCTCGCCGTCAAGGGCATGCACGCCTTTTGGCGAAAAAAACAGGGGGGAGCAGCATCGGCAACGCGGCCTGCTTCTCGAGGCGTTCCTTTGGCGGCGAGACGCTGCCCGGGCTTTACCGCTCCAGGCCCATCTTCTCCAGCGGCAACGTCTGGAAGCCGGGGATGCGCGTGAAGACCGGCGAGTCGGGCTTGAGACGGAAATCGCGCGCCTGCGCGTTCACGAAACCGGGGTCCTCCGAGGTCACGAAATTGAACTCGTTGGTCACCCACCGATTGCTCTTCACCTCGCCGCATTTGACAAACAGGTTGCGCGCCGCGACGTTGTCGCGCGCCGCGCCGGGCTGCGGATCCATGAACCCCACCAGCTCGGGATAGCGCTCGGCATAGGGCGGCTTGGTGATGTCCACCTCTTTGAGCAGCGACGC
>JAKJGY010000328.1 GCA_022704145.1 Verrucomicrobiota bacterium | reverse complement strand
GCGTATGGTCGGACTGACGCGCCAGGGTGTCGGTTTCTTCAAGCTGGACGGGGTGTTCGGTCACCTGAACGTGCGCAACTTCGAGCTGCGCGGCGGGCGTTACGGGCTGCCGGAGATGCCCCAGCTCATCAGCGGGGATCTCAAGGGCAACGACGTACGCCTCAATGAGGCGAAGTATGATGAGCCCAAGATCTACTACCTCTCTGCGGGGGCGGAACGGCTGTGCGAAATCTTCCGCAGGCAGGCACAGGTTGATCCGGAGGTCTACATCCTGATCTCCAACGGCGCCTGGCTGAGCCCCTGGTGGCTGATGCACGTCGATGCGGTGTGGATGATCAACGCTGGCGATGCGGCGGGCGGCAGCTCGCGCACCGACGAGCTGGTCTACCGCGACGAACGCTACCATGAGTTTGCGGTCAGGCAGAACGTGCAGTTTCCGCTGGCGGCGGTCTTCAACCACGAGCCCAAGAAGCTGAACAGCCGCGAGCCGAAGGACGTGTTCAGGAAATACCTCTACATGCACCTCTCGCGCGGTTCGGGCTTTGTGGAGCTGTACATCAAGCCGGGGCAGCTTGCCGCGTATGACTGGGATGTGCTGGCGGAGGGGCTGCAGTGGGCGTATGAAGCCTTCCCGGCCTTTGGCCGTGCGCGTATGCACGGCGGCAATCCCGGCAAGGGCGAGGTCTACGGCTACACGGCATGGGCGAGCGGGATGGGGTATGTCTCGGCACACAACCCTGCGGATGTGGCGCGGATTTACACGTTGAAACTCGACCGCGCGTCCGGCCTGCCGGCGGAGGGCGGCGCCTACCATGTGAGTTCGCCGCTGGAGGGCAGCACGCGCGGCCTGCCGCAACGGGTGAAGGCGGGCGACACGCTGACAATGACGCTCGAGCCGCGCGAGGTCCGCGTCGTCCATTTCTCCGCTCAGCCGAAAGCGTGGTCTGACCTCAGGCGGCTGCAGACGCGCACGGCCGAGGACTACGTGGCGCCTCCGCAGCCGAAGCCGGTTCCCATAGAGGGGCATGCGCTGCTAGGCCGCTGGGAATACCGGCACGGCGGCAGCGTCTACACGCGAGAGTTTAGGAAAGACGGCACATGCGTGTTGCGCCAGGGCGGCACAGAGGTCTGGACGAAGCCGTTCAGGCCCGACGGCGCGAACGCGTTGCTGGTGGAGGGGCAGTTCCGGCACGAGCTGAAGTCCGACGGCGCACTGATGATCGAAGGGCGGTATACGGCGGTGCGAGCGAAGTGAGCGGGCGGCGCCTGTCCCGTGACGGTGGGGTCAGGCGGGCGCCGGCGTGCCCAGCAGGGCCGACGCCAAGCCGAGGTAGATCAGGACGCCCATAATATCCGCCAGCGAGGTCACCAGCGGCGAGCTGGCGACGGCCGGGTCGAGCTTCAGCTTGCGCAGCACGAACGGCAGGGTCATGCCGGTCAGGCTCCCCATCACCACCACCAGCGTCATCGAGAGCGCGACCACCTGACCGACCCGCAGCCCGGAGCGCCACCACGCCAAGAGAAAGACGGCGGCGGACATGGACAGGCCGAGGCCGATCGAGACGAGGGACTCCCGCCAGAACGTCCGGATGAAATCGGTCGGCCGGATCTCGCCCAGCGCCATACTGCGGATCACTAAGGTCGCGGCCTGCGATCCGGCGTTGCCGCCGCTGGCGATCAGAAGCGGCAGGAAGAACACCAGCGCCACGGTCGAGCTGAGCAGCACCTCGAAGTGGGCGATGCCCGCGCCGGAGAACACATTGATGAACACCAGCGTGACCAGCCACGGGATGCGGCTCCGGTAGAGCATGGACAGGCTCGTGTCCAGATAACCTGCGGACAGCGGGCGTACGGCGACGCCCTTGTGGAAGTCTTCGGTGGCCTCCTCCTCGGAGACGTCGAGGATGTCGTCGGCCGTCACGATCCCCAGCAGCACGCCGTCGGGGTCGACGACCGGGAGCGCGTACAGGTCGTACTTCTTGAAGATGCTGACCGCGTCCTCCCGGTCCTGAAGCGAATGCAGGGCGACGTACTGGCCGTCGAGGATCGACCCCACCAGCGTGCCGGGCTGGGCCATGATGATCTTGCGCAGCAGGAGGTCGTCGATGAGCACGCCGTCCTCGTCGACGATGTAGATCATCACCATGGTCTCGGAGTCATGGCCCGTGTTACGGATATGCTCGAGGGCCCGCTCGACCGTCCATTCGGCACGGGCCTTCACGTACCGGTTCGTCATCAGGCGCCCCACGCTGCCTTTGGGGTAGCTTAACAGCGTGAGCGCCTGCCGCCGGTCCTTATCGCTCAGCAGTCCCAGCAGCCGCTGCGTGACCGTGGCCGGAAGCTCCTCGAACAGCGCGGTGCGGTCGTCCGGAGTGAGGGCGGAGACAAGCTGCCGGGTCTCCTCCTGCGCCATGTTCGAGAGCAGCAGCTCCTGCGCCGGGAAATCCAGCAGCGAGAAGACCTCTTGCGCCAGCCTACGCGGCAGCATGCGGAACAGCAGGCACCGGTCCTGATCGCGGACAGTGGCGATCAGCT
>JAKJGY010000125.1 GCA_022704145.1 Verrucomicrobiota bacterium | reverse complement strand
CCGCCCGCCTCCGTCTGAACGACTACGCGCGGCACCTTCAGCTCCGGGAACACGTCAACCGGAAGACGCCTGCCGATCACGACCGCCCCACACACGCAGAGCAGCGCAAGAAAGAGAACACGCCACGGATAACTGAGGCTCAGAGAAACACACTGCTTGAACATCGCTCGATCTCCATGAAAGCCCGCGACGTGCGACCCGAATCGCACAGCGAGCCCTGACTGACTCAGTGGGCACCCTCATGAAACTGGCCGTCCGCGTGGAAATGACCCGCCGTCTTGCGCGGCGCGGCTGCTGAAGGCACCGCCAGCTTCAGCTCGTACGCGCCATGCAGCACGACCGTCGCCCCCGCCGCCACACCGCGGATCTCCGTCCAGTCGCCATCGCTCGCACCAACCCCGACCTCACACACGCGGTAGCGGTCCCCGGCGGCGGAATCCCTGACAAACACCACGCTCCTCAAGCCGTCCGCAACCACGCAACCGGACGGCACGGCCAGCGCACCTTCCGCCGAGACCTCGACCGGCACGCTCAGCACACCCGACCTCCCGGACACCATCCAAGGGGCGACCTCAAAGGGTCGCAGGTAGACAGGCCTGGAGCGAGTCGCCGCGTGTACCGCCAGGCCGAGTTCAATGCGCCCTGCGGCGCGTTCATCCGCCGAACCGACACCCTTGAGCGGCTCAACAAAACCGCTCATGCCGTCACGTACCGCGCCCAGTTCCGGCTCAAGGCCATCAGCACGGAACCGGATCCGCTCCGGCCGGACCACCACCGCCACCTTCGCTCCGGCCTCGACCCATGCGCCCGGCAGCGCCTCCAGCGACTCCACCACCCCCTGCTCCTCGGCCACAAACTCGAGTGCGCCGTCAGCCTCGCGGCAGAGCGCCAGGACTATGCGCCTCCGCCCTTCCGCAGCCTCAAGCGTCCGCTCGGCGCGCACCCCTTCGGCCTCCTTGACCGCAAGCGCCATCTCCAGCTCCGCATGGCGCACACCAGCCTCACGCAGCGGCATCAGGCGCGCGCGTACGGCGTCCGCCTCCGAACGCGCAAACGCAACGCCCGCCTCCGCCTCGCGCACCGCCCCGCACAGTTCGGCCCAGGCCGGGGACCTCAGGACAAAGAGAACCGTTCCGGGCTCCACCCGTTGCATCGTCCGTACCCGCAGTTCAATGCGGCCGCCGACAGGCACCGGATAGACCCGGCACGCGTCAGGCTCCCATTCGAACCGCCCCGGAAACCGTGCCGTGCCCGCAACAGCCCGCCGGGTGACGGTCGCGAACGTCATGCCGAGAAGCTTGGCCGCACCGGCCGGCAGGTCGATCGCGTCGCCGCCCTCCGCCTCGCTGTGATCCTGGTCGCAGGCCTCGCCGTGCGCATGGCCCTCCTCTTCGGCAGACTTCGACTCAGCTTCGTCATGGTCGTGGTCACAGGCCTCGCCGTGCGCATGGGCCTCCGGTATCGCGGGCTGAGCTTCAGCACCGCGGTCGTGGTCGCAGGCCTCGCCGTGCGCATGGCCTTCCGTCTCCCCAAGCCTCGCACACCCGCCGACAACCACGACGGCGAGCCCCATAGCCACTGACATCCTGTAAAATTGTTGAACCGTCATTGCGTTACTCCTGTCGCTTCTCTTACTCTTGCTTCTCTGAATCGCGGGGCACGTGCAGGCGGCTCAGACGGATACGCACCTCCACGAGGTCCTTCTGCGCTTCCAAGAGCGACTCGCGCACCTCGTAGAGGGTTCGTTCCGCCGCCGCGACCGCCGCCACATCCGCCTCGCCATGACCGAACAGCCGTTCCGTGCGCGCCACGGCGTCCTTCGCCCCCGGCAGCAGCTCCTCGCGGATGCGGCGCTCCTTCACCTCGGCCGTCTGCAGCAGCCTCCGCGCCTCGTGCCACTCCGCCACCAGACCGCGCCAGACGTTCACGGCCTCCAGGCGCGCGGCGTCGCGCCCGCCCTCGGCATCCGCGATGCCTTTGCGGTTGCGGTTCCAGAGCGGCAGAGCGAGGCCCAGCGAGACGCCTAGCCGGGCACCGCCGTCCTCGTGCTCGACGCGCGGGCCGATTCTCAAATCGGGGTACTGCTTGCGAATCTCGGCGCGCAGCTCCTCCTCGCCGGCGTCAAGCCTCGCGACTTTCTCGCGAACCCCCGCATGTCGGACAAGGTCGATGTCGGCTTCCGGAGGAACCCCAAACATCATGTTCTCGACGGCCAGCCCGGAGGGCGGCGTCGCGTCCAGAGCGCCGTCCTCATCTTCAAGAGCCACCGACGCGGCCGGGTGCAGGCCCAGCAGGCGTAGCAACGCCTGCTGCCTTGCGACGGTCTCCGCGCCGCAGCACGCGCACTCGAGCTCGAGCGCAACCCGTTCCCGGGCGATGCGGTCGCCCTCGTCCCGCGACAGCTCGCCAGCGGCGACCCACAGGCCGACCTGCTGCTCCAGCCCTTCCAGACGCTCCATATAGGCGTTCTGCAACGCGGCGCACCGCCGGTCCGTCTGGCAGGCGTTCCACAGGCTGTCAACCTCGGCCAGCAAACGCTGTTCGGCGGCGGCCACCGCCAGCGCGTCCGCCCGCGCATAGGCCAACGCCGCCTGTCTCTCGCTCCCCGGCACGCCGTTCAGCGGCAGCGTGAACTTCAAGCCTCCGCCGAGAATCCACGGATGCGGCCCGCCTTGCAGCATGCGCAGCGCGTCTAGGTCAAGCTCTGGGTCATCCCACCAGCCGGCCGCCAGGGCCCGGCGCTCGGAGGACAGCCGGCTGAGCCGGAACGCGTTGATCTCCGGGTTCAGGACTAGCGCGAGTTGGCGCGCCCCAGTCAAGGTCAACGTCACCGGGTTTGTTGCCGTAACGGACCAGTCAGACGCCTCGCGCGACCAGTCCAGCGGCGCCGCAGGGTACGAGCGGCACCCCGTACCCACTAAATAGAGCCAAGAAGAACCAAGGAAAAGCAGGGCAAGCCTGCGGAACAGATGGCACATACGTTATCCTCCCCGTATTCGGATCGACAACCGTCAGACGTCGTTAACCCACGACGTCGCAGCGCATGCGCGCGCCTTCCGAATGCGAGGAAGAATCAGCACAGGATCTGTGCGGAACGTGCAATGTAGAGGAGCGGGAACGCGACGACCGGCCCGTCGCGGCCAAAAACCTTGCGCGCCTGCGCCGGTTTCAGCACGGTAAGCGCGCGCCCAGGCCGCGTGGGGTCACACCAGACAGGCGCCACACCCTGACACAGTGATAAGGCCGCACCGGCCTTCCCCACCTCGGCAGGCTCCAGCCCGTCGACGGTCAGATGGTCGCAGGCATGGCAACAGTCGGCACGCTCCCACGCCAACCGCGCGGCTTGAGCCGCCTCATGCCGCGCGCAAGAACCGCGCTTCATCAGGCACAGGCAAAGCGACAGCCCCTGCATCACGGTGGCGAGCAGCAGCAAGGAGGCCACAGGAACGCCTATGCGGCGACCGATCCGCCTCAGACCCGACCAGATGTTAGCTCCGGCAAACATGTTGTAACAGTAGCACACTCGGCACCGGGCTGACAACCCCGAATTTGCGTTTTACGTTCCCAACTTCCGCCAATTGTGGTTTGATGGTGCCAGCCTCATGGAGGGCATGGGGGCGAACTCACAAGGAAGCTGATATGACACGCACGCATCTGGCCGTGACCGCACTCCTTTGGGCCGCCTGCTCGCTTCAGGCCGCCGACGCACGCGGGGTCACTCTGGCGGTACGCGGAAAGCCCGCGACCGTCACCGTCGTCATCCCGGCGCAACCCTCACCCTCACAGAAACATGCCGCCGAGGAGCTGTGCGCCACCCTCGAACGCCAGACCGGGGTTCGTCTGCCGCTCACCGACGACCGCGGGCCCTTGCCCGCGCAGGCTGTCCTGATCGGGGAGACACGCCATACTTCCGCGCTCCTCGGGCCGTACGCCCCGGTCGCGACCCTCGGTGAGGACGGCTTCCGCCTGGTGACGCGCCCGCCGCACGTTCTCATCCTAGGCGGGCCTGCGCGCGGCTCACTCTACGGCGTCTACGAGACGCTCGAACGGTTCGGCGGCTGCCGCTGGTATGCCTCCTGGCACAGCCTCACACCGCCCCTCGACGCGTTCTCCATCCCTGAGCTGGACGAGACGCAGCAGCCCGCCTTCGCCATGCGCGAGCCCTTCTGGTTCGACTTTTTCGACGGCGACCTCGCCGCACGTAACAAGTGCAACGGCAACGCGATGCGGCTCAGCGAGCGCCACGGCGGCAAAGTCCGGTTTGGCGGCGGCCTGTTCGTCCATACCTTCAACATCCTGTGTCCGCCCGAGGAGTTCTTCGCCTCGCATCCGGAGTATTTCAGCGAGGTCAGCGGTCGCCGCATCAAGGACCACACCCAGCTCTGCCTCACCCACCCTGACGTGCTCAGGATCGTCACGGAGCGCCTGCTCGCCCGTATCCGCAAGGATCCGACGGCCAAGCTCTTCAGCGTCAGCCAGAACGACTGGCAGAACCCCTGCGCCTGCCCCGCCTGCAAGGCGCTCGATGACCGCGAGGGATCGCACGCCGGAACGCTGATCGCGTTTGTGAACCAGGTCGCCGAGGCGGTGGAGAAGGAGTTCCCTGACGTCTGGATTGAGACGCTCGCCTACCAGTACACCCGCAAGCCGCCCAAGACGCTGCGGCCGCGCGCCAATGTGGTCCCCCGTCTCTGCACCATCGAGTGCGATTTCGCCGCACCGCTCGCCCTCAGCGCCTTCCAACAGAACCGCACGTTCGTGGAGGAGCTGCGCGCCTGGAGCACGCTGACCGACAAACTCTACATCTGGGACTACACGACCAATTTCCGCGCGTATGTCGCCCCCTTCCCGAATGTCCGCGCGCTGCAGGACAATGTGCGGCTGTTCCGCGACCGCCGCGTGGTGGGGCTGTTCGAGCAGGGCGCCTATCAGGGACGTCATGCGGACTTCGCCGAACTCAAGGCCTGGCTGCTCGCCAAGTGGCTCTGGGATCCGGACCGTCCCGCGGCCCCGCTGCTCGACGATTTCTTCTCCGGGTACTATGGCGCCGCCGCCCCCCTGGCGCGACAGATCTTCGACGGCTATCATTCGTTCCACACCGACACGGCCGAACATCCCCTCCGCATCTTCGACACCGCCGAGAAGTCCGATATTCCGGACAGCTTCCTCGCACAGGCGGACGGCCACTGGCGCCGTGCCGAGGCGGCGGTCGCCGACGCGCCCGCCTTTCTCTACAACGTGCGGATGGCCGCCCTTCCGACCCTCTTCGCACGTTTCGAACGCCTGCCCTCAGGAGGCACGCCTGACGTCTGGTGCACCTCCGAGCCACAGCGCTATGCCGTACCGGCCGAACAGCAGGCCTTGGCGGCCGACCTCCTCGCCCGCCTCGAGGAGGCCCGGAACGTAAGGATCTCCGAGAGCGAGGAACGCCACGGCCAGACCCTGGCGCGCCTGCGGTCGCTCGCCCAGCCGCCCCCGCTCCCGCCGCCCCAGAGCCGCGTGACGGTCGAAGACCGCACGCTCGCGCTCGGCAGGCGCGGCGTCTGGGGCGATACGGTCGCCGACCCGCTCGCGGAGGACGGCTCCGCCCTGAAGCTCTATAACACGCATTTCGAGTGGTGCGCCACGCTCCCTTTCAGCCGCGTGGCCTTCGACCCCGGCGCGACCTACCGCCTGCGTGCCCGCATCCGGGTGGACCGGGTTCCCGGACAGGACGGGCAGGCTTTCTGGAGCGGCGTCTACGACGCCCAGGGGCGCGCCAGCCGCGGCGAGATCAGCCGTTCAGCCGCCGCCCTCGGGGACGGTTACGCCTGGTTTGACATCGCCACATGGGTCCCCGCACGCGAACACTACTTCTGGATCGGCCCGGGCCGCTTCGATAAGCAGGCGGGCGCCAACGCCGCCCATCGGGCCGTGTATGTGGACAAGCTCGAACTCTCCCGCCAGGAGTGACCGCGCCGCTCCGCAGTTGCCGCAGCGGCCCCTTACCGCTATACTCCCCGCCTGATGAGGAGACCCGTATCATGAACACCGTCCGAGTGTCGCTCACCCTGCCCTGCCTGATCGCCCTCCTGTGGGCCGCCTGCGCCACAGCAGCGCCCTCCTTCCGCTCCGACAAGAACTACCCGAACCTCGGCCTGCGTCTGCGTGTGCTCGGAAACTCCCAGCCTGAGCCGCTCGCCTCATGCAAGACCTATACCTATACCGTCACCCGCAACGGCGAAAGCTCCAAGTGTGACCTGTTCGACCCGCGCGAACTCTGGTACGCCACCCAGCACGCCGGCCAGTGGCGCGACGCCGACGGCAACGTCATGATCCTCGGCCGGGCGACCCAGCAGCTCCCCGAAGTCCCGCGGACAGCCGGCGAGCATGTCTCACGCGAGGACTTCGACCGCGCCGCCGCCGCCCCGGAAACCGCCTTCGATCCGGCCAGCGCCGATTCGCTGACCCGCTGGATCGCCGCGTTCGCGGCCTCTCCGGCGGGCGCCCCGGAGCCGCTGCGGACGCTGCCCTTCAACCTCGCCGCGGCCCTGTTCGTTCCTGTCGAAGCCCCCGGCACCGTCCTTTACGCGTTCCGCGTCAAGACCCGCTCCGCCAACGGCCAGAGCGCGCCCTCCGACTGGTTTGTGGTCCAGGTGAACATCGCCGACGGCACCTTGAAGTCCAAAGTCCGCAAGGACCTCGAGACGCAGTTCCTCGCCAACGTCGCCGCCGTGCCCCAGACCGGCGCAGGCGCCGCGGCTTCGGGCGCGCAGCCCAAGCCGCTCACCGCAACCTCGGGCGGGCTTAACGCTCCGGCCCGGATCCCCGACCACCCCAGCCGCACCGCCGCGCGTAAGAGCATCGCGAATATGCGCGACTGGTGGTTCGCCGAGACCCCGGACTACATTTTTCTCTCGAACATCCGCAGCGCGACCGGCAAGAGCCTCGTGCGCGAGCTTCAGTCCTCGATGCCCGCGCTCCGCACCGCCTTCACCCAGCTTATCCCCCCGTTCGACACCAGCACCGACGTCAGCGTCGTGCGTATCTTCGAGGATCCCGAGGCCTACCGCCAATATGTCGGCAAGGAGATCGAGTGGAGCGTCGGCGTGTGGGCCTCGATGCGCCGTGAGCTGGTGATCCTCTCGCAGGGGCGCGACCAGGAGAAGACCCTGGAGATCATCCGCCACGAGGGCTTCCACCAGTATCTGTTCTACGCCACCGCCATGCTCGAGAACGCCATGTGGTTCAACGAGGGCCACGCCTGCTTCTTCGAGGCCGCCGAAGTGGACGGCCGCGGACGGGTCAGCCTGCCTGAGAGCGCAAGGGCGGCCCACCTTCTCGACAACCTCGACGCCGCCGCCAGCCTGATCCCCACGCTGCTGCACGCGGGGCGCGACGCGTTCTACGGGGGCTCGGACAAGCAGCGCCACCTCAACTACACCACCGCCTGGGCGCTGGTCTACTTCCTGCGCAAGGGCGCGCCCGCCGAGAAGCTGTCCGCCTACGGCGGCGTGATCGACACCTACTTGCGGACGCTCGCCGCCACCCGCGACTGCCGCGCCGCCACGACCGCCGCCTTCGAGGGCGTGGAGCTGGCGCGCCTGCAGGAGGATTTCACCGACTTCTGGAAGAAGGGCCGTAACGCCGCCCGGCGTTACGACCCCCTGGCCGCGCGTTAGGCGCGGCCTTTGGCCTTGAGGAACTCGAAGCAGCCGCGGATATTGTCCAGCGACTTCGGGTCCGCCTCGCTCTCGACAATATACCACTCGGTCACATCCGCCTCCGCCACCGCGAAGACATCGTCCCACTTCACGCCCTGCTTGCCCTCAGGCACCTGGCCCAAGATGCCCGGGCCAGGATAGATCTCCTTAGCGTGCAGCGTGCGGCTGCGCCCCGGATACCGCTTCAGCCACTGAACCGGATCCTCGCCCGCGGAGACCACGTGGCCGACGTCGAGCTGCATGCAGACCTGAGGCGCGGCGTTGTCGTAGAACAGCTCCCACTTGGACTTGCCCTCGAACTTATCCTTAAACTCGTGCTGATGGTTGTGGTAGCCGACATACATGCCCGCCGCCTGCGCCGTCACCGCAGCCGCAGAGAACAGCTTCGCAAAGTCGATCCAGCCCTGGCCGTCCTTCGCGTTCATCCCCGGAACGATCAGATACTTGTTCCCGATCTCCTGGTTGAAGGCGATCGTCTTGGCGATGTTCTCCGGCTTGATCGAATCCAGCCCCGTGTGCGTGCCGCAGGCCACCAGGCCAAGGTCGCCGAGCATCTGCTTCAGCTCCTGCGCGCTCTTGCCGTAATACCCGGCGAACTCGACACCCTCATACCCCATGCCCTTGATCGCCTTAAGCGTTCCGACCAGGTCCTCCTCGCAGCGCTTGCGCACGGAATAGAGCTGCACGCCCACCCGGATCTTACGCGCCGCAGCGGCCTGCGCCAGCCCCGGCAGCGCCGCGACCACCATACCGGCCGCACCCCCCTTTAGAAATGTGCGTCGTGAAAACTGTCTCATACTGCTGAACCCCTTTTCTGCTGTTTCCGCGTTCCACCCCGGAACTGGGATGGTCATAGTATGCCAAATCCGATCCGCTGTCCGCAACATCTGACGGGGCTCGTCCGCTTTCGGCGGACAGCCCCACGCGAGCCTTGTCGTATGCGATGCCGGTTGTTACACTGTTGCCAGAAGTTGGGATGATGGCTGATACGCCATAGGTTTGCCGGACTGGGGGATTGCTGGCCATGAAGTCACTTACGCTGCTGCTCGCCGTCTTGTTCGCCGCCGACACGCGTGCCACGCTGCCAGAGGTGCTCTTCGCCATCGGCCAGGATGACCAGAGCTGTGCCGAGTTCGCCCTCGCCCAGGGCACGGGCTGGCAGAAATACGCCACGGCCTTCCCGTCGCCCGTAGTCTACACCGTCGGCGTCTCCAAGCCTGCGACGCACTGGCCGTATATCCATCCCAATACGCATGACAAATGGGCGGGCGGCCGCACCCACCCGTTCACGGTGCGCTTCACCCTTCCGGAGGCCCCGACCTCCACCCTGACGCTCGTCCTCGGCCAGGTCAATTCACTCTCAAGCCCGACCTGTGTCCTCACCGTCAACGGGCAGGAGGTCGGACGCGCCGCAGTCCCCGACGGCTCCGGCGATTCCTCCGGCCGCGCCGAAGGCCAGACCAAGCCCTGTCGCACGCTGATCCCGATTCCGGCCGCAAAATTCCGGGCCGGGGAAAACACGCTTGGCCTCACGCTCGACGCCGGAAGCTGGATCATCTACGACTATGTGCTGCTCTGCTCGCAGGTGCCCAAAGCCTACGAGCCGCCGGACCTGGGCGAGCGCGTGACCGCCCTCAAATCCGGCGCCTACGGGCTTTTCAACGAGCTGGTCTTCGCCACACGCAGCCTGATCGGCGACGGCCACTGGTACGCGAATTTCGGCTATTACTGCACCTCGCCCGAACACCGCGCGCACGGCAGCCAGGGACGGCTCTGCGCCTGGAACATGCAGACCGGCGCGCTGCGCCTGCTCGTGGACGACCCCGAAGGCACCGTGCGCGACCCCTGCGTCAGTTATGACGCCCGCACCGTGGTCTTCTCCTACCGTCCCGCCGGGGCCGCTCACTTCCATCTTTACGAGATCGGCGCCGACGGCACCGGCCTGCGCCGCCTGACCGACGGCGGCTATGATGACCTGGAGCCGTGCTACCTGCCCGACGGCGGCATCGTTTTCGTCTCGGGCCGCGCCAAGCGCTGGGTCAACTGCTGGCTCACCCAGGTCGCCACCGTGCACCGGTGCGACGCGGACGGCCGCAACGTGCGCATGCTTTCCGCCAACATCGAGCATGACAACACCCCGTGGCCCCTGCCCGACGGCCGCCTGCTCTACATGCGCTGGGAGTATGTCGACCGCAACCAGGTGAACTACCACCACCTCTGGACCATGAACCCCGACGGCACCCAGCACAGCATTTTCTTCGGCAACCTCCACCCCGGAGGCCTGTTTATCGACGGCAAACCGATCCCCGACAGCACGGACGTGCTCTTCATCGACTCTCCCGGACACGGCAATATCGAGCACAAGGGCTTCGTCGCGCGGGTCTCCGCCAAACAGGGCCCGGACGTCAAGCAGAACCTGCGACGCATCAGCAAGTCGGCCAACTACCGCGACCCGTGGGCGCTGGCGCAGGACCTCTACCTTGCCGCACGCGACCGCGACCTGATGCTGCTCGACGCCGCCGGCAACGAGCGCGCGCTCTTCACGCTGCCGCCGGAGTTTAAGGACTGCTGGCTCCATGAGCCGCGCCCGCTCCTGCCGCGCCCCCGCGAGCCGCTCATCGCTGACAAGACCGACCTCTCCCAGCCCGACGGCGTCTTCTTCCTCGAAAACGTATACGAGGGCCGGCAGATGGTGGAGGTCGCGCGCGGCTCAGTCAAAAAGCTGCTGATCCTCGAGTCGCTTCCCAAACCGATCAACTTCACCGGCGGCATGGACCCGCTCAGCTACGTCGGCACCTTCTCGCTGCCGCGCGTGCTCGGCACCGTTCCGGTCGAGCCGGACGGCTCCGCACACTTCCGCGCGCCCGCCCTGCGGCCGCTCTTTTTCGTGGCCCTTGACGAGCGCGGCCGCGCCATCAAGCGCATGCAGAGCTTCACGCAGCTTATGCCCGGAGAGTACCAGGGCTGCACCGGCTGCCATGAGGAGCGCGCCAGCGCGCCGCGGCCCTACCCTGTCGCCGGAGCGGTCTCCGCGTCACGCCGCAGGCCCTCGCCGATCGACGCCGCCGACCGCGCCTTCGACGTCCCCGACTTTCCGCGCCATGTCCAGCCCGTGCTCGACCGCCACTGCGTCCGCTGCCACAACCCTGACGACCGCAAGGGCGGCGTAGACCTCTGCGCCGACCGCGGCCCGATGTTCTCGATGGGCTACTATACCCTGGCCGCGTGGCGCCAGATCGCGGACGGCCGCAACTTCGCGAAAAGCAACTACGCCCCCTACGCCCTCGGCAGCGGCGGCAGCCCGCTCATGAGCAAGCTGGACGGCTCGCATCACGGGGCGCGGCCCACCCCTCAGGAGGTCGCCACGGTCGCGCTCTGGCTCGACGCCAGCGCCCCCTACCCCGGCACCTACGCCGCGCTCGGCTGCGGCATGATCGGCGGCTACGCGCAGAACAACCAGATCCTGGAGAACGATAAGGAGTGGCCTGCCACACGCGACGCCCAGCCCGTTTTCAAGCAGCGCTGCGCCTCCTGCCACACCCGTGAGCGCCTGCCCCTGCCCACCACCCTGAGCGACGAGAACGGCCTCAGCTTCTGGACACCGGACATGAGCGACCCGCGCCTCAAACGCCACCGCCACAACCTGTTCAACCTCACCCGTCCCGAGAAGTCGCTGTTCCTGCGCGCGCCGCTCGCCAAAGCCGCAGGCGGCCTCGGACGCTGCGCAGGCGCCGACGGCCAGCCGGTTTTCGCCACCGCTGCCGACCCCGCTTACCGCGCCTTGCTCGCCATGATCGAGGCCGGCGGCCGGAAGCTCGACGAGATCAAGCGTTTCGACATGCCCGGCTTCCGGCCCCGGCCCGAATACCTGCGCGAGATGGTTCGCTACGGGATCCTCCCCGCGTCCTTCGATGTCAGCCGCGACGCCGTCGACCCCTACGCCCTCGACCGCCTCTACTGGGACTCGTTCATCTATCGGCCGCCGCCCGCAACGGCACAGACCGCGGCGCCGACGCCCTCTTACCGATAGCACGGCCCGCACTTTCGCATTGTCTTACGCGCCGAAAACCGATATAACATCGCGGTCTCATCTGTGGAGAGGTGACCGAGTGGCCGAAGGTGCAGCACTGGAAATGCTGTGTGCTCTTACGGGTACCGGGGGTTCGAATCCCTCCCTCTCCG
>JAKJGY010000124.1 GCA_022704145.1 Verrucomicrobiota bacterium | reverse complement strand
CGTAGCCCTCGTCCTCGCCCACCGCGCCGTCGAGATACGCCCGCGCGCCCCGCAGGACCGCCGCGCGGTCCTTGGGCGGCACGATGCCGTAATCATAACCCTTCGCACCCTCGGAACGGCCCAGCTCGTATTCGCCGCGCAGGGCCTCGGGGATATCAACCCCGTCCTCGCCCACGCCGTACGCGCCGTGCAGCACGCCCAGCGCGCGCGCAGCCTCACGCGCCCCGCGCATCTCCAGCCCCGTGCGCGGCGTCCCGTAGGGCTCCCCGCCCTCACGCACCCCGTCCCCGACGCTGAACGTCCCGACGCGCAGCGGCGCCGGGTTCTTCTCCCGCTCGAACGCGGCCGCCTCGGCGTCATACCCGCGCCAGAACGCATCCCACTCGGCCGTGCCCTCCTTGAGCCCGTACGGGGCCTCCCCGACCGCGTACCCGTCGTTGAACGCGTCGCGGCCGCCCTGCTCCGCACGCTCGAGGTCCGGATAGAACTTCTCCCACACCGGCCGGTACGGCACGGCGGGAGCCGGCGCCCGGTACGGCTCGAGCGGATACCCCTGCGGGTCGAGCCCCCTTGCGGCCATCGCCGCCTCATGCGCCGACTCGACCCGCGCCAGATACCGCCCGTAAGACTTGCGCACCGCATAATCCGCCGGCGTCCTCGGGTCGTTCAGCGGGTCGGCCGTCAGGACCTCCCGCGCCAGCCCCGGACTCCGCCGCGCGGCGGCGGGCCTGCCGCCGACCTTGGCCCAGCCGACCACGTTGCCCGACTGGTCATACACAGGCTTCTGACCGCCGTACCGCGCGCCGAACAGCCCCGTCGCCTCCCCGGCCGGCCGCGCGGCCCCCGCCGCCGCCGCGGCCATGCCGCCGAACGCCGCCACGAACTCGTGGAACCTCGCGATGTTCGCCGCCGTCGCCTCCACGCCGACCCACCACTCGCGGAACGCCTCCCCGTACCGCCGCCTGCGCTCGTCGAACGGGGCGCCGTCGACGATGGCCGTCTGCCCGGGCCTGTAGGACCGCGCCGCCTCAGCGACCTCGGCCACGTAATCGCGGACCACCGGCGTGCCGTCGCCGTACGTGAAGTAGCCGCCGGGATAGCCGCCCGACCCGCCGCCCGAGGAGGCCCGCGCGGCGGCCTTCGCCCGCCTGACCGCCAGGCTCGCCGCGCGGGCGGCGTCGCTCCAGCCCGCGTTCGGACCCCACCCGCTGCCGTACCTCTCACGCCGCGCCGCGAGGGACGCCGCCCGCGCCGCGTCGCCCCACCGGTTTCCGAGCGGGCCCTCCCGCCGCGCCGCCTCCAGCAGCGCGTTGTAGTCCGCGTCCTCCGGCCCCCAGTCGATCGGCCCGCCCTCGCGCACCCTCTCCATGTAGGCGTCGATGTTGCGCCGGACGCCCAGGTACTCGCCGGTGATGCGCTCGCTCATGCGCCCCGCATGGGCGAGATCCCACCTCGCGCCCTCCGCTGCCTTCACCGCCGCGGCGTACTCCGGCGACGACTCCCCGTGCGTCCGCCGGGCGAGGCCGGCCTCGCGCTGCGTGCGCAGCGCGTCCTCCTTCGCCCGCGCCGCGCCGCGCTGGGCCGCCGCGGCCTGCGACTTTAGCTCGGCAAGGTTCCGGTCGACGTCGCCCGGCCGGTCGCCGAACGTCTCCGTCAGGTACTCCGCGAACGACCTGCGGATCTCCGCCGGCGACGGTTTCGGCGCGTATCTGGCCGGCGTCTTCAGCCGCCACGCGGGCACACCGTACTTCTCGCGCAGCTCGCCGAACGTGTCCGGGGAGGTCCGGCCCTCGCGCGGCGCGGCCCTGTCCGGATCGCCGCCGAGCCGCCTCAGGTAGTCGCGCAGGTGCTGCGTCCCGAAGTCCCCGAGCCCGGACGGCGCGTCGGGGTCGATGCTCCGGACCGCCGCCTCCAGGGCCGACCTTTCGGCCGCCCGCCGCACCTTGAACTCGGCCTTGGCGCGTTCGACCGCAGCCGACGCCCCGCCGGCCGCAGCCTCCCCGCCAGCCCCCCCGGTCAAGCCGCGCAAGCCCTCCCACACGCGCGACAGCGCCCCGCGCCTCGCCTTCGGCCGACCCGCACCCGCGCCTCCCGCGCCGAAGGCGCGCGTAGCGGCCCCGGCCGGACTCCGCGAGCCGGCCGCCGCCGCGGCCATGCCGCCTAACGCCGCCACGGACTCGTGGAACCTCGCGATGTTCTCCGCCGTGGCCTCCACGCCGTCCCGCCACTCGCGGAACGCCTCCCCGTACCGCCGCCTGCGCTCGTCAAACGGGGCGCCGTCGACGATGGCCGTCTGCCACGCAACGTAGCCGTCGAGGCCCGCCGACAGGTCCCGGATCACCGGCCTGCCGTCCGGATACGTGCCCCCGAGGGCGGTCAGCGCCGCCTGCCGCGCCGCCGCCTTCTCACGCCTCACCTCCAGCGCCGCCGCACGCGCCTCGTCCGTCCAGCCGCCGTAACCGCCGCTCGCCTTGCGCGACTCGCGCGCGGCGGCCCGCGCCGCGTCGCTCCAGCGGTTGCCGAGGTTCAGCGTCACCGCTTTAGGGTCGTAGCCCTCGGGCACGTCCTTCCCGACTTCCGCGAGCCGGCAATAGCAGTGACACATGGGCGCGGGCATCCGCAGCCACTCCAGCAGCGTCTTCACCTGCCCGTTGCGCGACGCGCACTCGCCGCAATGCGGCCCCTTGGGCGGGTCGCCCAGCAGCCACATGAACTTCTTCGCCCCCGGCCCGCTCATCACATTGCCCTTCGGCACCTCTCCATTCGCCTGATTCGCCTCATTCGCGGTCAGACGCCCTTCCCCACCTATGACCTCTTCCCTATCACCTCTTACCTGGCGGTTGGCCAACGGCCGACCGCCTTTGATGTTCGGCTCGTTGGTCAGCGCCACGCTCACCAGCGTGAGCGGCCTGATCCGCCCGCCGCCGAGATCCTCGCACGCGTCGGGCGCGGGGAACACCGGGCTCACCAGCCGGAACCTGCCGCCCTGAACCGCCGCCAGCCCGGAGTCGGACCAGCGCACGCGCGCCCACAGACCCGTGTCGCGCGCCTCCAGCTCGGTGATCCAGCCCGCCGCCTCGCTCGACTTCTCCGCGTCCAGCGAGAAATGGTCGAAGTCCACCAGCACGCCGGGGAAGTTCGGGTCCGCCTTACGTCCGTTGAACTCCGCCGCGATTCTGTCGCACGCTTCGCGGTCGACCACCTGCGTCACCCCCGCGCCCGCGTGCGGGAACTTCCCGCACGGCGTGACTTGAGTCCATCCGTCAGCCGCCATTACAAATTCATTGTTGTTCATACCACCCCTCCAAAAAGCGAAGCGCCTGCGGGTCAAGCGCACTTTGATTTTTCAGCCGGTATCACGGCGGCGGGTGCAGCCCGCGATAAAGCTCGTGCGCGCCACCCGCAGGCCGGAGCGTCCGTCACCTGCACCCAGCCGTCGCCCGCGATCACACACTGATTGTCGCTCATGCCATGCCTCACCTTCTTTACAGACACACCCGGCCGCACCCGGACCCCACCGATAAGCGGAGCGGTCACGGGCCAGTGCCCACTTGGATCTTTGAGGCGTACCCGCAGTCCGCCGCAGGCGGCAAAGAGCCTGTGGGCATCGGCCCGTACCCCGGAGCGCCCGCCGCCTCCATGCTCAGCTCGAACTCCGCCTCCACCGGCCAGCCGGGGAACGCCGCCTCCAGCAGCGGCGCGTCGAAGTCGCGCTGCAGCGCCTCGCTCACCATCACCGCGTCGGCCTTCGCCACCTGGTTGAACGCCTCCTGGTGTGCCGACCCCGCCAGCGTGCCGCTGCCGCTCTCGGTCAGCATCGTCAGCAGCCCGCCCGTGCCGAGCAGCGTGATCTGCTTGTCCAGGTAATCCAGATGGTCGCGGAACGGCGGACGCCCGCTGCCGCCGCCGTTGACGTACTTCACGTCAGTCCCGTTCGGTAAGTAGCCGCGCCCGTCCTTCACCAGGTCTCGCGCGATCTGCAGGTACTCCAGCTCCTTCTCCGGCGTCACGCCGGGCGGACCGATCAGAAAGGTCGACGGGATGCCGTACACCTCCAGGAACCCGTCCCAGTCGCGCATACACAGGTTGCGCCGGAAGTACTGCACAGACAGGATGCGGTCCAGCGCCATCGGCGCCTCGACGATCACAAAGTTGCCGGGTTCGATCTCCTCGCCCCGCTCCACGCCCGACCGCGCGTTGCGGTTGTACGTCCACTCGCCGAACATCCCCTCGCGGCACCAGAACCACTGCTCGACCGGCTCCAGCCTCACCACACCCTCGCCGCCCTCGCCGTAGTGCTTCTCGACGTGCGCGAAGCCCCGGAACGAAGCCGAGGCGAGGAACGCCACCGCCTCGCGCAGGTTCTCCACCGCGTCGTACTGATCGCGCAGAAAAGCCGCCTGTTCCTGGGCGAGCGCCGGATCCTGCGGAACCTCCTCGGTCTTCACGTCCCACCCGCACGACAGCAGCGCCGCCCGCCGCCGCATCACGACCGTGGCGATCAGCGCGTCGCTCCGCTCCATGGCCTGATAGAACCACTGCAGGTCCGCGAACGCGCCGCGCTCGCCCTGTTCGATATACTGCACGATCCGCTCAAGTGTCAGGCCGCGCAGCGGGTTCAGGTACTCCCGCCACTGGTTGTCTTTGCTCGTATAGATAGTCAGCGCCACAAACACCCCCTAAGCCAGCGTCAGCGTCCTGCGCAATGCGGCTTCCACCGCCGAGTCACCGTTCACGAGCCTCAGCATCCGCCCCGGCCCGGTGCCGAACGTCCTCTCGCCCCATACCGCCAGCGCCAGCGCCATCACGCAGTCGTCGTGGTATCCCGCCGGCGCGGAGTAGCTCACCTGCCCGGTCGGCCCGATCTCGTACTCGTATCGCTTCATCTCGGCGGTCATCACATCCCATGCGGCGGGCCACGACACGCGGCGCTGCTCGACCGCCACCATCAGCCCCTGCACCAGTTCGCGCTTGCTGTTGCCCGTGATCTTGAAGCCCTCGACCTGCGGCAGCACGCGGCACAGATCGTCGAAGACCGGATCGCCGACACCCGTCGCGTCCATCACCAGCCGCGCCCGCCACCGCCTCGCGAACGCCGCGATCCGCTCCCGCTGCACCGGCCAGTCGAGTTGGTTGAATCGCTCCATCTCCAGGCACCGCCCGGTCTTCGCGTCGATCGCCACCAGCACCGTCCAGTCCGTGTGCTTCGCGATGTCGCACCCGACAATCACCGTCCCCGATCCAGCGTCCAGTTTCGAGTTTCCATTTTCCAGCAGCAGACAACCGTCAACACCTCTGAAAACACCCGCACTGTCTTCCAGAAACTCCGCCATGTACTCTTGGCGGAACACATCCTCGGGCAGCGTGCGCCGCGCCTCCTCCCACTCCTGCGCCGGAAAGTACGGCGAGACGTTCGAGGGAAACGTGAACGACCGGAACCCCGGCTGCCGCTCCACGCCGCGCGTGAACATGTCGTAAAACCAGTTGCGCCCGGCCGGCGTCGAGATGAACACGCCCCAGCCGAGCGTCTGCGCCAGCGTCGGCCGCAGGACGTAATTCCACACGTTCACCGGGATCGCCGCCGCCTCGTCCACCACCAGCCCCCGGAAGCCGAAGCCGCGGATACCGTCCGGGTTGTCGGCGCTCAGGAACCACACCCGGCAGGGCCCGGCCGCGCCCTCGAACTCGGCCCGCGCCCGCGCCCAGCTCCTGCGACCGCCACCGCGCCAAAGGCCCCGCCGTCAGCGTGGAGGAACACAACATCACCCGCCGCGACGGCAAGCCCATTCCCTGCCGCCGCTCGTTCATCGTGGACAACGTACTTGTCGGAGGCAACACCATCCGCGCCTGTTTCAACGCGCTGGGCTTCGGCACCGGCCTTGTGTTCGGCGACGCCTCTTTCCACCACGAATAGAAAGGAACCCGCACCATGAACACAACACAGAACCCCGTCGGCACCACCGATCAGTTTCACCAGACGTGGCAGGCTCTCATGCGCCAGCTTGAGACCCTGCTTTCAATCGCCCACATGCGCCACCCCAACCGCACCGAGACGCTGGAGGCCATCAGCATCGCCAAGCACCTGCTTGGAAAAGTAGGCGACCAACTCGACAAAGCCGTTCAGGAATAAACCCCGCGCCCGCCCGCGGGCATCGTACGCGGGCAGAAAGGCCACCATGAAACGCAAACGCTACACGCCCCCCGAGAAGCCCCACGAACTCGACACGCTCAAACTATTGACCACACCGGCACAATTCGAGGTCATCACCGACGCCATGCTCGGCGAGGAAGGCGACCACTTTATCGAACTCATCGACCGCGTACACGCCACATGGCAGGCCATCCCGACGACCTACGCCACCGACTCGAAGGGCAGCGCGGCCATCGCACACCTGCACTTCTTCCTCGGCTCCGCCGACTGGTGGATCGTCGAGAAGGACATCGACGCCGACAACGAAGGCCAGATCCAAGCTTTCGGCATCGCCGACCTCGGCATGGGGCCGGAACTCGGCTACATCAGCATCCCCGAACTGCTCGAAGTCGGTGCTGAGCTGGATTTTTACTTTGCAAAGATAACAATCGCCGAAATCCTCGGCCGCTGCGTGGCCTGAAAAATAACGCCGCCGTCTTCTCCAACGTCAGCAGTGTTACAGAAGGATTGTCCACATCAGCGGGCATTTTTCGAGGCCCGGCTTTGACGGCGGGCGTCAAAAGACGTACGATGGGGACGTTTTACGGTCGGAAAGGGAAAACCGGTCGGACGTGTGGGCGCGGGTGCGCCTGCACGGAGAACAACGGAGGGTCGGATGTGTACGAAGATAAGACCGGTTCGGAAAACGCCAGCCCGCAATTCATTCGCCCCGCGTATGGGGTGAGGGTATCTTTATGCGCTTGCCGGCAAACGCAGGTCGCGCAAATACACAAAATGACAAAAATGTCGTTGATGTGCCGAGGGGTTAAGGTGTATAAGATAAATATAGAGTTGGTTTCAAGAAGCAAACCAACGACTCAAAGAAAGGCCGGAACCCATGGAATCAAGTTCGTATAACCCGTATCAAGTGGCACAATCACAATTTGACAAAGTCGCAGCCCTGTTGGAATTAGACGAGGGCGTCCGCGAACTGCTGCGTCAGCCGATGCGTGAATATCACTTCACGATACCGGTGCGAATGGACGATGGGGCAATCAAGGTGTTTAAAGGGTTCCGCGTGCAGCACAACGATGCGCGCGGCCCTGCGAAAGGCGGCATCCGCTTCCACCCGATGGAGACCGTCGATACGGTGCGCGCCCTCTCGATGTGGATGACCTGGAAGTGCTCCGTGGTGGACATTCCTTTGGGCGGCGCGAAGGGCGGCGTCATCTGCGATCCGCATCACCTCAGCCTGCGTGAGCAGGAGCTGATCTGTCGCGGCTGGATCCGTCAGGTGGCCAAAAACGTCGGGCCGCTGAGCGATGTTCCGGCGCCGGACGTGATGACCAACGGGCAGCACATGCTGTGGATGCTGGACGAATTCGAGACGATCCATGGCGGGCGTTTCCCCGGCTTCATCACCGGCAAGCCGGTCGGCATGGGCGGCTCTCTGGGGCGAACGGAAGCAACCGGTTTCGGCGTGATTTATGTGTTGCGCGAGGCATTGAAAGTAAAGGGCATCGATATCGCAAAGACCACGGCCAGCGTGCAGGGCTTTGGCAATGTGGCGCAGTACGCGGTTCAGAAATGCACGGAGCTGGGCGGCAAAGTCGTGGCGATCTCCTGTTGGGACCAGTCGGACAAAGCCGCCTACACGTTCCGCAAGAAAAGCGGCATCGGCCTTGATGAGCTGCGGGGAATCACCGACAAGTTCGGCGGCATCGATAAGAGCCGCGCCCGTGACCTCGGCTACGAAGTCTTGCCGGGCGACGCCTGGCTGGAGCAGGACGTCGACATCTTGATTCCGGCGGCGCTGGAAAACCAGATCAACGGCACCAACGTCCAGAAGATCGCGAAAAGTGTTACGGTCATCACCGAGGGGGCGAATGGGCCGACGACGCCGGAAGCGGATGAGGTCATCAAGCAGCGTGGCATTTTCCTGTTGCCGGACTTTCTCACCAATGCCGGCGGCGTGACCTGCAGCTACTTTGAGCAAGTACAGTGCAACACCAACTACTACTGGGAAAAGGACGAGGTGCTCGCGAAGCTGGACACCAAGATGACGTCCGCGTTCGCGGCAGTGAACGACTTGGCTCAGCGTCGAAAACTCTACATGCGTGACGCGGCTTATGTGATCGCGATCAACCGCGTGGCAGAGGCTGTTAGGCTGCGCGGCTGGGCGTAAGAGGCGCACGCATATTCAGTGTGCCATTGGGGAACGGGATACGCTGGTTTGGCGTGTCCCGTCCGCTTAAGTTTGGAGGCCCCTGTCAAAGGGAAGGGAGAGGCGTGAGCCGATGAACGATAAGAAACAGACCAACAACCGGTTTAAAATATTGCGCGAGCGGGCCAAAGAGCTGAACTGCCTTTATCAGGTTGAGGAATTGCTGGCCAACGAGACCCGCCCGATGTCTGACATCTTTCGGGATATCATCATGACGCTGCCCTGTGGCTGGCAGTATCCGAAGCTCTGTCAGGCGCGGATCGTGTGTGAAAACGAGGTTTACGAGCCGCGGAATTATGTGCAGACCCAGTGGACGGACACGGTGTCGATTAAAGAAGAGGACCGCGTCGTCGGGTTTGTCGAGGTTTCCTATGTCAGCGAGGTGCCCGCTTCGCGCGAAGGTGTCTTTCTTCAGAAAGAGCGCCAGCTCATCCGCACCATCGCGGAGCGGATCGGCCAGACGGCCTTTCACCGGAAACTTGAAAAACTGTTGCGCGAATGGGAGGCCACCAGCCGTTCGCTGGCTGCAAAAAGCCATCACGAGTGGATGGTGATTCTGGATCTGTTGCGGCGCACGGATGAGAAGCTGTATCTCTACACCTCGCGCAAAATGCTGTATTTCTTGTTCTGGAGCGGCATCAAAGAAGCGCGCCAAGTGCTGAACACGTTCGGCTCGGAGTTCGCTGTTTCTCCTGACGAAAGCGCGACCGAGGACAACAGCCCGAGCCAGAAGCAGTCGCGCGAAAGCATTTTCGCTGTCAGCGATCAGGTGTTCGCGATCGCCGCGCGCCATTTGAGCGATGAAGAGATTCTTGCCTGCCTGCACAAGTGGATACAGGAGAACAAGCTCAGCTTTCTGATCAAGGCGGTGGATTCGGGCAATACGCAGCTCAGCCAGATCGTTGACGCAATCCTGCGCTATCGCGCGCTTGCCGGGAGCGAGTCCGCCCTGGCGCCCTCCACGGAAAAATGGCTGCGCGTATCGTTGATCCGCCGTTTCTTTTCCGACAACATCGAGTTCATTAACCTAGCCAAGCGCCACTTGGAAGTCTCGGACTTCTTCGACCTCGCGCCCCGCATCATCTATCCGGCTGGCAGTAACGGACGGCTGGGCGGCAAGAGCACTGGGCTTTTTCTCGCGCAGCACATGTTGCGCCGGGCGGCGGCCAAGGACGGGCTTCTTGAGGGAATTAAGACGCCCAAGACGTGGTATCTGACGGCAGACTGCCTGACGGATTTCTTGCGGTATAATGATCTGGAGGACGTGAACGAACAAAAATACAAGGAGCTGGAGCAGATCCGCATCGAGTACCCCAACATCATTCAGCTCTTCAAGCATGCGCGGTTCCCTGGCGACATCTCTAAAGGGTTGTCTTTGGCGCTGGACGAGTTCGGTGAGCGCCCGATTATCGTGCGCAGTTCAAGCCTGCTTGAAGACCGGGCCGGCACGGCGTTTTCAGGCAAGTATAAAAGCCTTTTTCTTCCCAACCAAGGGAGCAAGCAGGCCCGGCTGGAATCGTTGCTGGATGCGATTGCCGAGATCTATGCCTCGGTGTTCGGGCCGGACCCGATCCTTTACCGGTCCGAGCATGGTCTGCTCGATTTTCACGAAGAGATGGGGCTCATGATTCAAGAAGTCGTCGGCACGCGGGTGGGGCCCTACCTGATGCCGTGTTACGCGGGGGTGGCGTTCAGCTGCAACGAGTTCCGCTGGTCGCCACGGCTCAAGCGCGATGACGGTTTGGTCCGGTTGGTGCCGGGCCTCGGGACGAGGGCTGTGGATCGCGTGAGCAATGATTATCCAGCCTTGTTGTCGCCAGGTCAGCCCGCCCTGCGCGTGAATGTCAGCCCTGATGAGATTCGGCACTATTCGCCTTCACAGGTCGATGTGATCAACCTCGAGACACGCAGCTTCGAGACGGTTCCATTGAACCAGCTTCTGCGCGAGTATGGTAACGAGATCCCAAGCGTCCGGAAGCTGGTTTCCGTTTTTAGGGAAGGCAATATCTGCCCGCCCAGCATCGCGCTTGACGTAGCCCGCGACGAATTGATCGTCACGTTTGACGGGCTGATTGCCCGCACGGACTTCGTCAAGAAGATGCGGTCGATCTTGCTGACCTTGCGGGAGGGTATGGACACGCCGGTGGATATCGAATTCGCGTCAGACGGCAGGGCGTTTTATCTTCTACAGTGCCGCCCCCAGTACACGGAGAGCGAAGTCGCTCCGAGCGTGATCCCGCAGGAGATTCCGGAGCGCAGGATTCTGTTCACGGCAAACCGATTCATTTCAAATGGGCGCGTGCCAGACATTTCGCACATTGTCTATGTCTCGCCGGATAAATACTCGGAGCAGACAAGCAAGGCCGCGCTTATCGACATCGGGCGTGCGGTGGGGCGTCTGAACGCGCTGTTGCCTAAGCGCCGCTTTATCCTCATGGGCCCGGGGCGCTGGGGCAGCCGCGGCGATATTAAGCAAGGGGTGCAGGTCACCTATTCCGATATCAGCAACACGGCAGTGCTGATCGAGATTGCCAGTAAAAAAGGCTCCTGTTCTCCGGAGCTTTCCTTCGGGACGCATTTCTTTCAGGATATGGTCGAGGCTGGCATCCGGTACATCCCGCTTTATCCCGATGACAGGAACGTCGAGTTCAATGAGCGCTTTCTGAACAGTTCGCACAACATGCTGGCGGGTCTGCTGCCCGAATATGCGCATCTTTCTGATGTGCTTCATGTGATCGATGTGCCCAGCTGTGAAGACGGCAATTTCCTGAGAATACTGATGAACGCCGAGCTGGGCGAGGCGATCGGCTATGTCGCCGAGCCTGAGGCGCAGAATGAAGTGCCGCAGCTCGATGTCCGGCTCCCGGAACCGCGCTCCGAAGATTTCTGGCGGTGGCGTCTGAGAATGGCTGAGCAGTTGGCTCTACGCCTGAAGCCTGAGCGCTTCGGGGTTCGCGCGCTGTATCTGTTCGGCTCCACGGCGAGCGCCACGGCAGGGCCGGGCAGCGACATCGATTTGCTGGTCCATTTCCAGGGAAGCCCCGTGCAGCGAGAGCAGCTCTTGTTGTGGCTCGAAGGTTGGAGCCTGAGCCTGTCGGAGCAGAATTACCTGCGGACCGGCTACACGACGTCCGGGCTGCTGGATGTCCACGTGGTGACAGACGAAGACATCGCGGCCCGCACCAGCTATGCCGTCAAGATCGACGCTGTCACCGATCCGGCTTGGCCGCTCCCCATGCTGGGGTCGGCGGAAAGCTAAAGCCTCTGAAAACGGCGCTTTTCGACGGGGCCGGTAGGCTTATCGATTCGCTGTTTTTTTATTGCACTTTCCCTTTCATATTTGCACATCACCATGGGTGGACAACAGGGGGTCGCTCTGCAATACTTGAATAGTAGTTGTGGGCTTGGCTTCGAGCGGAGCCCTTATGAGCATCCTGCTTGGTTAGAAATGAAGGGGATTTGACAATCATGAGTCGAAACAGAACTCTCGTGGCGGCTGCGGTTTTTATTTGTGGGGCGGTCTCGGCGCAACCGGTCGGCGGTGCGGTGCGTACCGG
>JAKJGY010000123.1 GCA_022704145.1 Verrucomicrobiota bacterium | reverse complement strand
GGCGAGCCGCAGGACGCGGGCGCGGCCCGCGCGGCCTGGCTGGCGGCCTGTCAGGAGGCGGACGGGGCCTGGAGCCCCGCGCGGCATGGCGGCTCGGAGGAGTACCGGCCCGCGCTCACCGCGCTGGCCGCGCTGGCGCTGCACGCTGCGGGCGGCCCGGAGCGTGAAGAGCCGGTGCGGCGGGCCGGCGGCGCCTTGGCCGCGCTTCAGCGCGACGACGGCTCGTTCGGCGGCCAGGGGCGCGCGCTCTACTACAACCAGGCGCTGGTCACCTTGGCCCTGGCGAGCCTCGCGCCGCGGCAGCCCGGCCTCAAGCCCGCGCTGGAGCGCGCGCTGGCGTTCATCGCGCGCCGCCAGTCTGCCGAGGGCGGCTGGGATTACGAGGCGGGCAGCGGCGGCAACGCGGCGGTGACGGCGTGGCAGGTGCGCGCCTTGGCGAGCGCCGAAGGGCAGGGCTTCGGCGCGGCCAGGGTGCCGCTGCGAAAGGGGCTGCGCTGGCTGCGCGGCCAGACGCGCGACGACGGGCACATCGCCTACCATCGCGAGTCGGCGGCGTGTTCGGAGGGCGTCACCGCGCTGGCGGCGCACGCGCTGATGACGGCCGGCCGCGACTTCCCGGGGCTGCCTGAGCTGGGCCGCCAGGCCGCCGCCACCTTAAGCGTGGGCGGCGCGCAGGGGGCCGACTGCTACCGCGACTACGCCAAGGTGCTGGCCCTGGACTCGTCCGGCGCGCCGGGACAGGCCGAAGCGGTCCGGCGCCTGCTGCTGGAGCGACAGGCGGGCGGCGCGCAGGATCAGTGGGGGGCGGTCGGCGGCACGCTCTATACGGCGGCCTTTACGGCCTTGGCGGCGTGCCAGACGGGCGGTCGCTGGTGACGCGCCTCCCGCCAGAGGCGCGCGCGGCGCTGGAGGCGCTCGGGATCTCGCGGTACGGTCTCGTGGCGGTCGGCGAGCTGGTCTTCGAGGCGGCCTTCCGCGAGGCCTGCGCCTCGAACCAGTGCGGACGGTACGGCACCAACTGGGCCTGCCCGCCTGGCGTGGGCGCGCCGGACGCGCTGGCGGCGCGGGCGCGGGGGTTCCGGTGCGGCCTCGTGCTCCAGACCGTCTGGCCGATCGAGGACGCGTTCGACTTCGAGGGGATGCTGGCGGCCGGGGAGCGCCACAACGCCCTGTTCCGCAAGGCGGTCGGGCAGGTCGCGCCGCTCCTCGCGGCGGGCGGCGCCACCCTGGCGCTCAGCGCGGGCGCCTGTGGCGTGTGCCCCTCCTGCACCTATCCGGAAGGCGCGCCGTGCCGTTTTCCGGAGCGCGCGCTGGCCTCGCTGGAGGCCTACGGCATCGACGTCGCGCGCCTGCTCGAAGCGGCGGGCCTGGCCTACCGCAACGGCGCCGACACCGTCTCGTACGTGGGCCTGCTGCTCTTCTGAGCCGCTGGCGCACGGGCGGGGGCAGGCCTCGCTACAGGCCCACCCGCCGACTACTTGCCGGCCTTGATCTCGTCCCAGATGCGGGTGTAGAGGGCGGTGGCCTCGCCGAGGTAGCGCATCACCTCGGCGCGCGCCAGATCCTCGTCGGGCGGGAAGATCGCGGTGTTGTCGCGGTACTTGGCCGGGATCAGGGCGTAGGCGGGCGCCACCGGCGAGCAGAAGCCGGTGTAGCAGATGTTGCGCGCCGCCCAGGAGGGCTCGTAGATGAAGTTGATGAAGCGGTGGGCCAGCTCCACGTTGCGCGCGGTGGTCGGGATCGCCATCTCGTCGCAGGAGCAGGGGTAACCCTCGCGCGGGTAGACGAACGTCACCTCGGGGGACTCCTCCTGCACCTGCACGATATCGCCGCTGTAGGCCATACAGAGCAGGAACTCGCTTGAGGCCAGGCCGGTCTTATAGGCCTCGTTCTCGAAGCGCGCGATGTTGGCCTTCCAGCGGATCACGGTGTCGCGGGCCTGCGCAAGCTCAGCGGCGTTGGTGCTGTTGAGGCTGAAGCCGAGCGACTTGAGCGCCGCGCCGATCGTCATGTGCATGTCGCCGATGAGGGTCGAGCGGCCTTTGAAGCGCGGATCCATGATGGCGTTCCAGGAGGCCGCGACGTCCGGGGTCTTGTCCTTGCGGAAGGCCAGCCCGGTGTAGAAGACCGTGTAGGGCACCGTGTAGGTGAGCGAGCCGTCGTAGATCTTGTCGCGGAAGCGCCGGTCGAAGTGGGCGCCCACGTTGGGCAGCAGGTCGTGGTCGAGCGGCCGGAGCATCTGGTTGTCGGCCAGCATCTGGATGAAGAAGGTGCTGGGGAAGATCACGTCGTAACCGCCGCCGCCCGCGCGCAGCTTGGCGTACATGGTCTCGTTGGTGTCGAAGGTGTCGATCTTCACCGTGCAGGCGTACTGCTTCTCGAACGCCGTCACCAGCTCGGGATCGATATAGTCGGACCAGGTGTAGACATAGAGGACGTTCTTTTTGGGGCCGCAGCCGGCCAGGCCGAGCAGGGCCAAAGCGGAGACGAGGGCGAGTGTGCGCATAAGTCCTTTCCTATTCCTTCCGGTTAACGGCGGTAAAGGATAGTCGGATTTGCAGGTCGCCGCAACCGCTTTTGTGGGGTCTCGCGGAGGATCAGCGCCGCTGGAGCAGGGCGGCGGAAGCGGGGTCGAGGAAGAGTACGCAGTCGGGATGCGTGCGCAGCGCGGAGGCGGGGCAGAGCGGGGTGAAGGGCCCCTCCACGGCGTCCCTCACGGCGATAGCCTTGCGGGCGTCGGGCACGGTGCAGACGATCCTTCCGCTGGCGAGGATCTGCGGCACGGACATCGAGATCGCGCGTGTCGGCACGTCCTCCAAGGTCGGGAACCAGCCCTCGCCGAGCTGCTGGCGCCGGCAGGCCTCGTCCAGCGGGACCACGTGGAAGGCCGCCTTGGCGTCGAAGTCGGCGGGCGGGTCGTTGAACGCCAGGTGGCCGTTCTCGCCGATGCCGACGCAGGCCACGTCGGTGGGGTGGCGCGCGATCAGGTCGCCGAGGCGCCTGCACTCGGCGGCAGGGTCCGGGGCCTCGCCGTCGACCTCGTGGAACGCGGCGAGCGGCGCGGGCAGGGCCGCGACGAAACGCTGGCGCAGGTAGGCGCGGAAGCTGGCGGGGTGGGTGACCGGCAGGCCGAGGTACTCGTCGAGGTGGAAGGCGGTGACGCGGCGCCAGTCGATGCCGGGCGCGGCGGTGAGCGCCTGCAGCATCTCGAACTGGCTGGCGCCGGTGGCCACGATGAGGTTGGCGGCGCCGCGCGCGGCGAGCGCGCGTCGCAAGCCCTCGGCGGCGTAGGCGGCGGCGGCCTGGCCGAGGGCCAGCTTGTCGGGCGAGCGGTCAAGACGCATCATGGTCGGTTCCCCTTTTTGATCCGGTCGGTCAGCGCCATACGTTTGGCGATGGTGTCCTCGTAGCCCTGCGCCGTCGGCCGGTAATAGAGCCGGTCGGCGGGCAGATACTGTTGAGCCACCGTATGCTGTGCGAAATCATGCGGATATTTGTACGCGGTGTCAAGCCCTTCGCGGCCGACGGCCTCGACGTGGACGTTCTTGAGGTGTTCGGGCACGGCGAGCAGGCGGCCGGAGCGCACGTCCTCGAGGGCCTCGTCCACGGCGAGGTAGGCGGCGTTGCTCTTGGGCGCGGTGGCGAGGTAGGTGGTGGCCTGGGCGAGCGAGATACGGGCTTCGGGCATGCCGATGAACTCCACGGCCTGCATGGCGGCGACCGCGACGGTCAGGCCGCGCGGGTCGGCGTTGCCGATATCCTCGGAGGCGAGGATGATCAGGCGGCGGGCGATGAAGCGCGGGTCTTCGCCCGCCTCGAGCATTTTCGCCAGCCAGTAGACGGCGGCGTGCGGGTCGGAGCCGCGCACGGACTTGATGAAGGCGGAGATCGTGTCGTAGTGGCCGTCCTCGTCCTTGTCGTAGAGCACCATCTTGCGCTGCACACAGTCTTCCATCACGGTGTGGGTGATCCGCACCACGCCCGCCTCGTCGGGCGGCGTGGAGCGCGCGGCGACCTCCAGGGCGGTGAGGGCGCGCCGGGCGTCGCCGTCGCAGATGGCGGCCAGGAAACGGACCGCCTCGGGCGAGAGTTCGCAGCGCAGGCGGCCGAGCCCGCGGTCGGGGTCGGCGAGGGCGCGGCGCACGAGCGCCGCGACGGCGGCCTCGTCGAGCGGACGCAGCTCGAAGACCAGCGAACGCGAGGTGAGCGGGCTGTTGACGAAGATGTTGGGGTTGTGGGTGGTGGCGCCCACGAGGGTGACGGTGCCGTTCTCGACGTAGGGCAGGAGCACGTCCTGCTGGGCCTTGTTGAAACGGTGGATCTCGTCCACGAACAGCACCGTGCCCGGGCCGTCGCGATGGAGCTTGGCGGTCTCGCAGACGTTGCGGAGCGCGGCGACGTTGGAGAGCACGCCGCTGGTGCGCGCGAAGCGGCGGCGCGTGGCCCGCGCGATCACCTCGGCGAGGGTGGTCTTGCCGCAGCCGGGCGGGCCGAAGAAAATCAGGTTGGTCAGCCGGTCGGCCTCGATGACGCGCCGCAGCAGCTTGCCCGGCCCGAGGATGTGGTCCTGGCCTAAGACCTCGTCAAGGGTCAGCGGGCGCATGCGGGCCGCGAGCGGCTGGCGCTCGGCCGGACTCTCCGCGTCAGGCTCGCCCGCGCCTTCGGCAAGAGGGAAGAGGTCTTCGTCGGACATGGTGGTCTCTCGTTGGAGGCGGGGCGTCGCGAAAGACGGCGCGCCAGTGACAGAAGCATACCAGCGAACGGCACGCGCGTCCACTCCCGGTCCAGAGGGTTGACGCGGCCGGCCGCGGCCGTCATAATCCCGCCCTGACATGATGTTGCGGTATGAGCGAGAGCGCTGGGAGGCCGAGGCGGGCGTGCTTCTGGCGGGGGTGGACGAGGCCGGCCGGGGCTGCCTGGCGGGGCCGGTCGTGGCCGGGGCCGTGGCCCTGCCGCCCGGCCTCGCCGAGGCGCTTTACGGCGGCGAGCTGGCGGGCCTCACCGACTCCAAGCAGCTCACGGCGGCGCGCCGTGGGCACTACTTCGCGCGCCTCACCGCGACGCCCGGCGTGGTCTGGTCCACGGGCTGTTGCTCGGCCCGGGAGATCGACACGCTGAATATCCTGGCCGCGACGCACCTCGCGATGCGGCGCGCGCTGGAGGGCCTGGCGCAGAGGCCGGGCCACGCCCTGGTCGACGGACTGCCGGTCAAGGGCCTGCCGTGCCCCTCGACCGCTATCGTGCAGGGCGACGCCAAGAGCTTCCTGATCGCGGCCGCCAGCGTCGTGGCCAAGGTCACGCGCGACCGCCTGATGTGCGAGCTGGACGCGCGTTTCCCGGAGTACGGCTTCGCGGTTCACAAGGGCTACGGCGTGAACGCGCACATGGCCGCGCTCTTCAGGCACGGCTCCTGCCCCGAGCACCGCCACACTTTCCGTCCCGTGCAGGACGCCGACCAGCGACTGCCGGGCTTCGGGTGCTGAGCCACGCCGCGGGGCGGGCGCGCACGGAGAGATCTTACATGCGCGTGAACGATTTTTGCACTCACTTTCATGTTGCTTGAGGGGGGGTGGGCTGTGCAAAATGGAAGTTATTAAATGGAGGTCTTATGAACACGGTACGAGTGAGTGTGGTCGGCGGTGTGTTGGCCTGGGTTCTGGGCGCGGTGCTGCTTATGCCGGCGGATGCGCAGGCGCAGGTGCTCAGCAGGTGGGTCGGCACCAATGCCAACATGGCCGTGGCGGGCAACTGGAGCCCCGAGGGCGTGCCTTCGGCGGTGAACGGCGACAGCCTGGTTTTCGACGGGGCGAGCGCGTATAACACGATCTCCTTCCCCTATAACGCGTTCAGCGCCAATAACGGTCTCGGCGATATCACCCTCACCGCCGACCAGGTCACGAACCTGACGATCACCTGCTCGGGCGGGACGGGGGGCGACATCTTCCGGCTGCTGCCGGGCAAGACCGTGAGCGTGGCCGCTGGCGCGGGGGCCTTCACGTGGGGGGCCAGCGGCAGCACCTTCCTGATCAACCTCGGACGTGACCCCGTCGGCAACTTCTTCATCAACGACTCCACCAACCGCGCGCGCATCGGGTCGCTGGCCTCGATCAATGTGACCGGAGGGCCGGGCGGACGCGCGATCTTCGGCGGCAGCGGCGACTGGCTGGTGGACGCAGGTTTCACCGCTTCCGTGAACCTGGGGCTCTTTAAGACCGGAGCAGGCACCCTGACCCTGACCGCGGCCAACAGCCTCAGCGGGGCGTGCGCGGTCTCCAACGGCACGCTGCGGATCACCCGTGCGACCGCGCTCGGAACCGGGGCGTTCACGGTGACGGCCGACGGCACGCTCGACCTGACCGGCCTACCGGACGGCGCGGCGGTGGCCAACGCGATCACAGGCGCGGGGCGCCTGCGCGTGCGCGCCAGCCAGGACGTGACGCTCAACAGCCTGACGCCCGCCGGGCTCACGCTACAGGTGGATCTGGCCGGACTGTCGCAGACCACCTACACGGTGTTGCGTAAGACCGGCACGACCTTCAACTCCTCCACGTTTGCGGCGATCGAGTTCCTGAACGGTGGCGGTACGACCGCCGTTTTCGACTACGGTACGGTCGGCGAACTGCGGCTGGCGGTGCAGGCGTTGCCGGACGCCGTCGCGTGGGACGGCGAGGACCTGAGCGGCACTCTCTGGAGCGCCGTCGCGAACTGGGCCGGTGACGCGGCCCCGGCCGCGTGGCAGCGCCTGGCCTTCGGCGGCGCCACGACGCCGCGCGCCACCAACGTCAACGACCTCGCGACCGGCTCGTTCAACGCGCTCGCGCTGGCCGATCAGAACTGGAGCCTTTCGGGCGCGGCGCTGACCCTCGGCAACCTCAGCCTGAGCACGGCCCACAGCGCGACGCTCGCCACGCCCCTGAGTTTCGTGGGCGATGGGGCCGTCACGGTCGCCAACGGCGGCACGCTGACCCTGTCCGGCGTGATCTCGGGCGAGCGCGCGCTCATTAAGAACGGCGAGGGCGTCTTATACCCGTCGGTCAACAACACCTATTCGGGCGGGACGGTGCTGAACGCGGGTTCGGTGCGGGTGAACAGCAACAACGCGCTCGGCACCGGGCCGCTCACCTTCGCGGGCAACGCGGACCTGTTGACGAGTCTGAGTCCGCTCACTCTGCCTAACCGCCTGGTCGTCCCTGAGGGGGTCACCGGTCGCCTGCGGCGCACGCAGGCGGGGCTCACGGTCTATCTGGCCGGCGGCCTCAGCGGCGCGGGCGACTTCGAGGTCAGCGGGCAGTTCACCGCCGTGGAGTTCGGCACCCGTATCAACGGCGACACCAGCGGCTTCACCGGAACGCTGCGGGTCGGCGCCTACAGCGAGTTCCGCGTGGAGGACGGCAACACGCCGGCGGGCAGCTTCCTGCCGAACGGCACGCTCGACCACAGGGGCGGCAACATCCTGTTCGATATCAGCGCCGTCCGCACGGTCAGTGTCGGAAATCTCGTCAGTACGGCGGCGGCGTCCAACAACCTGCCTGCGATACGGCCCAACCGGGCCTACACCCATACGCTCTCCGTCGGCGCGCGCAACGAGGACGGCACTTACGCGGGGCGTCTGCAGGACGGGGCCGGAACCCTGGCGCTGCGCAAGGTGGGCAGCGGCACGCAGACGCTGACGGGCGCGGCGCTCTATAGCGGCGCGACGACGGTGGAGGCCGGCACGCTGCGGTTCGACCGCACAGCGGCAGTGCCTGCGCCGTTGGGGTACTGGCCGATGAGCGAGGGGGCGGGCTCCGTCATCTCCAACGCCGTGGCAGGCGGGCCTGCCGGCGGCCTCACCAACAGCCCCGCATGGATTACCGGGCCGGGCGGCGCGGGCACCTACGCCGTACTGTTCAGCGGCACGAACCAGTGGGGCGCGGTCCAGACGGCCGGACATCCGCTTAACTTTGTCGGTACCGGCACGGTCTCGGTCAGCGCGTGGGTGAAGACCAAGGAGGCGGGGGCCTGGTACCGTTCGATCGTCTCCAAGTTTGATGAGCGCAACACCACGCCGTTCTGGGGCTTGGGCTGGTTTAACTCGAGCCAGTTGGGCATGGTGGCGCGCGGGACCACGGGAACTCAGCTCGCGGCTCACACCGGGGCGGCGGCGCTGGACGACGTCTGGCACCATCTGGTGGGCGTGCGTGAGGCGGACAACACCCTGCGCGTGTATCTGGACGGCAGCCTCTACGCTTCGGCCGCGGGGCCGGCCGGATCTTGCCGTGATGACCGTTCCCTCTGGATCTGCCGTCACGGAGGCGTCAGCCAGTGCGTGCGCGCTGGCGTGGCCGGTATCGGCGTCTGGGACGGCGCGCTGGCGGCCGGGCAGGTGCGTGCGCTGTACGCCGCCTCGATGCCGCTGGCCTCGGCCTTCCAGGTCGCGGCGGGCGCGACCGTGCAGTTCGCCGGCGGCGCGCAGGGTATCGGTTCGCTGGCCGACTCAGGCGTGGGCGGCGGCAGCGTGGTGCTGGAGGACGTCGAGCTGACGGTCGGCCGCAACGGCACGAGCACGACCTTCTCGGGCACGATCTCGGGCGACGGCCGGCTGCTCAAGGCCGGTGCGGGCACGCTGACGCTCTCCGGCACGTGCGACGCCGCGCGCGGCGTGGCGGTCACCGCCGGGACGCTGGCGCTGGACGCTACGGGCGCGCTGGGCGGCAGCGCCACCAACATCGTGGTCAGCGGCGGCACGCTGTCGCTCGCCGGCTCAGAGTCGCTGGACGACGCATCGGCGGTGTCGGTGAGTGGCGGCGTCGTCAGCTTGGCCGAGGGCGTGAGCGAAGTGATCGGTTGTCTGATCCTTGACGGTGTACGGCAGCGCGCGACCACCTACGGCTCGACCGCGAGCGCCGCGCAGGTCAAGAGCGACACGTATTTCACGGGGTCGGGCGTGTTGCGCATCATCCCCTACGGCACGCTGACGCTGATCCGCTAGAAGACGGCGCAGGGCCGGCCCGCACGGCGGCCGGCTCTGCCCGTACCCGGCGCATGGGCCCGGGCTTCGAGCCGGTCAAGGCTGGTGCGCGATCGGCAGGTCGCCGGTGGTCGCCAGATGGAGGTCGCGGCCGCGGATCTTGATGTGGAGTTCGCGGAGCTGCTTCTCGGTGACCTCAGAGGGCGCGTTCATCATCAGATCCTGCGCCTTCTGGTTCATCGGGAAGGCGATGACCTCGCGGATGTTGTCCTCGCCCGCGAGCAGCATCACCATGCGGTCCACGCCCGGCGCGATGCCGCCGTGGGGCGGGGCGCCGTACTTGAACGCGTTCAGCAGGCAGGAGAACTTCTCCTCCACCACTTCGGGGCCGTAGCCGGCGATCTCGAAGGCCTTGTACATGATCTCGGGGAGGTGGTTGCGGATCGCGCCGCTGGAGAGTTCGATGCCGTTGCAGACCACGTCGTACTGGAAGGCGAGGATGTCGAGCGGGTCTTTGCCGCACAACGCCTCCATGCCGCCCTGGGGCATGGAGAAGGGGTTGTGGGAGAAGATCACCGCGCCGGTCTCGGGGTCTTTCTCGAACATCGGGAAGTCCACGATCCAGCAGAAGCGGAAGACGTCCTTGTTGATGAGTTCGAGGTCGCGGCCGAGCTTGACGCGCAGGTCGCCGCCGATCTTCGCGGCCTTGTCGGCCGCGTCGCAGACGAAGAAGAGCACGTCGCCGTCCTGGGCGCCGCCCATCTGGGCGAGCGTGGCCAGCTCGTCCGGCGTGAGGAACTTCTGGATCGGGCCTTTGACGGCGTCGCCGTCCCAGACCAGGTAGGCGAGGCCCTTGGAGCCGAGCGACTTGGCGTGCTCGACCAGCTTGTCGAAGAAGCTGCGCGGCTTGTCCTTGATGCCCTTGACGGGGAGGGCGCGGACCACGGCGCCAGCCTTGACGGCGGCGGCGAAGGCGTTGAAGCCGGAGGCCTTGAACAGCTCGGAGCAGTCGAACATCTCGATGGGGATGCGCAGGTCGGGCTTGTCGCTGCCGTACTTGAGCATCGACTCGCGGTAGGGGATGCGGATCCAGGGCGTGGGGTCGACCGTCTTTTTCGAGAAGGCCGCGAAGGTTTTGGAGACCACGTCCTCGACCACGGCGAAGACGTCGTCCTGCGTCACGAAGGACATCTCCATGTCGAGCTGGTAGAACTCGCCCGGGGAGCGGTCGGCGCGCGCGTCCTCGTCGCGGAAGCAGGGGGCGATCTGGAAGTAGCGGTCAAAGCCCGCGACCATCAGGAGCTGCTTGAAGAGCTGCGGCGCCTGGGGCAGGGCGTAGAACTTGCCGTGGTGCACGCGGCTGGGCACGAGGTAGTCGCGCGCGCCCTCGGGCGAGCTGCACGTCAGGATCGGCGTCTGGTACTCGTTGAAGCCGTGGGCCTCCATGGCCTTGCGCAGGAAGGAGATGATCTTGGAGCGCAGCAGGATATTGTTGTGGATACGCCCGCGGCGCAGGTCGAGGAAGCGGTACTTGAGGCGCAGGTCTTCGGCGCCGTCCTCGTCGCCGGGCAGGTAGAGCGGGGTCTGCTCGGAGGCGGCCTCGACCAGGCATTCGTTGGCGACCAGCTCGACCTCGCCCGTGGCGATGTCCGGGTTGACGGTGGCGGGCTCGCGCAGGGTGACCTCGCCGACGACCGTGACGACGGTCTCGAGCCTGGCCTTGCTGAGCGTGTCGAAGAACGGACGGCTCGGGTGGACCACCACCTGGGTGAGGCCGTAGTGGTCGCGCAGGTCGATGAAGAGGATGCCGCCATGGTCGCGCATCCGGAAGATCCAGCCGGAGAGCTTGACGGTTGCGCCGGCGTCAGTCGCACGGAGCTGGTTACACGTATGGGTGCGGTAGAGGTGCATAGTGGTTTCCCTTAAAATGAGGCTGAAGTTTAGCAGAAAGGCGGCTGCCGCGCCACGCCCGAATTTCAGGTGGCGCTTTTCCGCTTCCCTTTTAAACCGGGAGACCCTATTATCACTCAAACATGGTGATGGACGCACGTACGGCGTCAGGTTCAACGGAGGGTTTGGAAGATGAGCGACGGGTCGATCGTGAATCCGGGTCTGGGGACGCTGATTTTCGTCTTGGGCGGTCTGGCGGGGGCGGTGTTCTACCTGCCGCTGAAGCGCGAGAAGAACTGGGCCTGGGAGAGCTACTGGCTGTTCTACGCGGTCTTCGCGCTGGTGGTGGCGCCGTGGATCCTGACCTTCGCGAAAAGTCCGAACGTGATCGGCGTGCTGTCCAAGGCCCCGCGCGACGAGCTGGTGAAGTGCTACCTGTATGGTGCGGCCTGGGGCTTCGGCGGTCTGACCTGGGGTCTGATGATCCGGTATCTGGGCGTGGGGCTGGGCCTGGCGGTCGGCTGCGGGCTCTGCTCGGCGGCCGGCACGCTGGTGCCCAAAATGCTCGACAACAGCATCGGCGAGCTGCTGAAGCCCGGCGCGGGGCTGGTCTCGCTGGTGGGGGTGGCGGTGTCGCTGGCCGGCATCGTGCTGGTCGGGCTGGCGGGGATGTCCAAGGAGGGCGAGCTGCCCGACGAGGTCAAGCGCCAGGCGGTGGCCGAGTACAATTTCAAGAAGGGCATCCTGGTCGCCCTCTTCTCCGGCCTGGCGAGCGCCGGGCTGGGCATCGGGCTGAAGAGCGGCGTGCAGATCGAGCGCCTGGCGTTGGACGGCGGCACGGCCGTGGCGTGGAAGGGCATGCCGGTGCTGGTGGTCTGCCTGCTCGGCGGGTTCACGGTCAACGCGCTCTGGTGCCTCTTCCTGAACCTGAAGAACAAGACCTTGGGCGACTATACGCGCAAGGACGCGCCGCTGGTCGCGAACCTGTTCTGGGCGCTCTGCGCGGGCGTGCTGTGGGTCTGCCAGTTCGTGGCCTTCAAGACCGGCGAGCCGCGTATGGGCGAGCAGGGCT
>JAKJGY010000327.1 GCA_022704145.1 Verrucomicrobiota bacterium | reverse complement strand
TGCCCCTTGAGGATGGCGGCGCCCGCCTTGCGGGTCAGCGCCCGCTCGTGTGTCCCGCTTGTCAGGCTCATGCCTCACCTGCCTTTCCGCCGGCCACCCACAGGTCGGGGCGCTCGGCCTTGACCGCCTGGTACGCGGCGCTGAAGTCCAGCGACTTGTCCGCCGCCATCTTCTCGTGCGCCAGCGCCAGCACCTGGTCGCGCCCCGCGCACGCCGCGCGGCCGCCCGCCGCCTTGGCGGAGGGGGCGGTCTTGAGCTTGGCCGGCAGCGCCTCCAGCGCCTTGCGCTCGGCCTCGAAGGCCTTCTCGTGCGCCAGCCGCGCGTCCCACACGTCGCGCTCGGCGGCCGTGATGCGGCCGTCTTCGACCGCGCGGTCGAGGATCGCGCCGCGGCGCGCCTTGCGCTCGTGCTCCAGGGCCGTCTCGGCGGCCTGCTTCTCTTCGCCGGCCTTCTTGGCCTGCGCCTCGGCGTCGGCCTTGGCCTTCAGGGCCGCTCCGATCGCCGCGTTGATCTCCTCCTCGGTCGCCGTCTCGGGCAGGCCGAGCAGTTTCGCGATGGCTTTGGGGTCCATGCGTGTCTCCTTCTTGGGTTGTGCCGGCGTGCCGGCGGGTTGATCCTCGCCCTCGCCCTCGTGGGGCAGGGCCATATCCTCGTAATCCGGGTCGTTGGTCAGGCCCAGACTCTTGAGCTTCGTCACGGTGAGCAGCTTCTTCGAGGCGTCGAACGCGCCGCCCCAGTAGGGCGAGAAGAAGCTGAAGCCCTCGCCGGGGTTGGCCAGCCAGCGCACGCGGAAGATTGCCTCCGTCTCGCCCGGCTCGACGGCCTCGATCCAGCCGACCGCCGCCTTGTTGGGGTACTTGCTCCCGAGGGGTGCCGGCGCGTCCGGGTGGCCCTGGTAGACCGGGTAGCCCTTGTAGCCCTTTTTGCCGGCGCGGGCCTTGAGGTCCGCCGCGATCGCCTCGGCCCCGGCGCGGCCGAACGCCTCCTCGATCTCGCCGACGGCCGGCCCCATGGCCAGCGTCTTGCGCGTGCCGTAGGGCACCGGGATCTCGTCCGGCTGCTGGACGCCTTCCGGCATCTCGTGCGCCGCTGAAATGATGCTTGTCGTTTTCATAGGTTTCTGGTTGAGAGTTGAACGTTGAGCGTTGAGAGTTCTCATTTCTTCCCCGATTGTTCCCTTCCCTGCCTGACCGCGCCGAGCAGGATGCGCCCGGCCAGCTCCGCGCTCGCCTTGTCCGCCTCCGGATCCCCGGCCATGCCGGGCAGCGCGTCGTAGGCCGCCTGCAGGCGGGCCTTCAGGGTCTCCGCGTCCGGGGCGTCCAGCGCCTCCAGCAGCAGGTCCGTGAGGGCCTCCAGCCCGCCGGCCCGCGCGGCGGCCAGCGCCTCCAGCGCGGCCGCCTCGTAGATCGCCTCGTCGGTCAGCTCCAGCGCCACGCCGCTTTTCTCGTGCGGCAGCGGCGCGGGCTGCGGCAGCATGGCCGCGACCTGCGCCTCGGGGGCGCGCAGCGCGTCGTCCGGCTCGTCCTCGGCCGCCTCGGTGCGGCCGTAGCGCTGGAGCGCCTGCCGCCGGCTGAGGCGCGCGCCGAGCCTGAGCAGGGTCTCGTCGGCCTGCAGGTCGAGCGCGGTGAAGGGCCGCTCGGGCAGTGACACGCTGATGTGCGCCAGCGGCTCCGTGTCGCCGCAGGCCCAGCGGATCACGAACGGGTCCACCTGCCTCTGCAGCGCCTCGGAAATCATTTCGCAGGTGTCGGAGTCCAGGATGTCGGTCTCGTCGCCCTGAAGGCTCGCGCCCACGTCGCCGCCCTCGCCGCCGGAGACGGTGGAGAGGTCCGCGCCGCGGTAGAGCGCCGCGATCGCGCGGTCCATGCGGGCGATCAGCTCCGGATAGGGCAGCGTGCCGGGCGTGGAGAGCGGCACGGGGGTCAGCTCCACGCCTTTGTCGGTCAGCAGTTTCCAGTCGCGCACGAGGCCGTTGAGGTCGGCGAGCAGCGCCTCCCATTCGGGCGAGCCGGCGGCGGCGTCCGTGCGGGCGTGCACGCCGGGCTGCCCGCAGCGCTCGGAGTAGAGCAGCCAGTCCTGCAGCGAGAGCCGCTTGGAGACCGCCGCCACGGCGGCGGCGATGCCCACGCCCTCGCCCTGGGCGATCAGCCAGCCGCCGGGCTCCAGCGCCCGGCCCTCCAGCGAGCCGTCGCTTTCCAGGAAGCGCAGCGCGCCGGTGCGGTTCTCGAAGCGCGAGAGCGGCAGCCGCCAGAAGGTGGCGCGGATGCCGCCGGCGGACGGCGTCCAGGTGATCTCGTGGACGCTCCAGCGCCGCGACAGCGCCTCGGCCATGCCCTTTTTCAGGGCGCGCATCCCGCCCGGGGCGTTGCGCGCGCAGGCGTCGCGCACTTCGGCTTGCGCCCAGAAGCGGGTGAGGATGTCCTGGTGCAGCTTGGCGCGGGGGTTGCGCTCCTCGCCCTCGCGGATCAGCACGCGGTGCGGGCAGCGGGACGCCGCCGCGAAAGCCTTGCGGCTGGCGCTGCGCGTGGTGTCGTCGCGCTCTTCCAG
>JAKJGY010000122.1 GCA_022704145.1 Verrucomicrobiota bacterium | reverse complement strand
TTAAGCTCATGCCGGGAACCGCCTCGAACGCCGCGTTCCGCAACATCGATATCGACACCGAAACCGGACGGGTCCGCGGACTGTTCTGAGCGGCGCCCCCGGGCATCCATGGACGAGGCACTCATGAGCGATATCCCTGACCTGAAGGCCACGATCCGGAAAAGCATGCGCGAGCGCCGCCAGACGCTTTCTGACGAGTCGCGCAAGGAGGCCGGTAAGCGCGCCTGCAAGGCGCTGATGGGCCACGAGATCCATCTGCCCCTGCACGCCTGGCGCGTGTGCGTGTACCTCAGCGCGCATAACGAGGTGCCGACACGCTATGTGGCGCGCGCGCTCTGGGAGGCGGGGCGCGAGGTCTGCGTGCCCGTGTGGAACCGGAGCGAGAAGAGCTATGGGCTGAGCCTCCTCACGCCCCGCTCAAAGCTGGCCGAAGGGCACTTCGGCATCCGCGAGCCCGTCGAACGGCTGCCCGTCTTCGTCTGGGATGTGGACGCCTTTGTGATACCGGGCCTCGCTTTTGACGCGCGCGGCTCACGCCTTGGCTTCGGCGGCGGCTACTACGACGCGATCCTCGCCAAAGCCAACCGCCGCGCACTGAAGATCGCCCTCTGCTACGACTGGCAGATCCTCGAAGAACCGCTGCCGCAGCAGGCTCACGACATGCCCGTCGACTGGGTCGTCAGCGAGAAACGCGTGATCCGCTGCGCCGACCACCGCCCCCCAGCCCAGACCCGCAGCACGCAGACTGAACGTCCGGCGCAAGACGCGCCCCTCGCTTAGGCGAAGGGGCTCTCTTTCTTGACCAGCGTGAGAATGCGCATCGTCTCGATCGCGGTGTCCAGCGGGACCGGGTAAGGCTTGTTCTCGCGGATCACGTTGAAGACATGCTCCCAGATCAGCGCGAGGCCGGACTCGGCCTTCGGCTTCACAGGCACCTCGCTCACATTCCAACGCAACGTCTCGGCGGTCCCGAAACTCCCGAGCGGCGGCGTGCGCACGCTCGAACGCCTGCGCGGCAGCTTCTGCTTCGGGTCGAGCTGGACCAGCTCGCCGGCCTCGGCCCCGGGAAACACCGTGAACGACCCTTTCGTGCCGGTCACCACAAACTGCGGCACCCGGCCGACCCGACCGCCAGAAATCTCCAGGTCGACCGTCAGCCCGGCGAGGTTGCGCAACAGGATCCGCACGTAATCCTCCGCGTCGCCCACCGAGGCCACCCGCTTGAGGTCCGACCAGATCTTCACCGGCGGCGTGCGCAAAAGCTCCAACGCCTGGTCGAGGAAGGCCGAGCCCCACGCCAACGCCGCGCCGCCCGCACACCGCTTGACCACCTGCCAATCGTCACGCCGCTCATAGACGCCCCGGCGGATCTTAACGTCATACACTTCTCCGAGGACACCCGACTCCATGACCTCCTTAACCTGAAGGAAAGCGGCCTCGAACCGATAGTTATGGCGCACCAGCAGCTTGTTGCCGGCCTTGATCGAAGCCGCGCGCAACACCATCGCCTCGTCATAGTCGCGGCAGAACGGACGCTCGACGTTCACCCACTTGTTGGTCTTCAGCGCCTGCAGCACATGCGCCGCATGCTCGTCCGTCCGCGTGGCGAGGTCGACCAGCTCGACGTCCGGATCGGCAAGCAGATCCTCATAGCGGCGGTACGTGCGGCACTCCGGATACCGCGCCACGGCCAGATCGCGACGCTCCTTGATCGGGTCGCAGACCGCCATAATCTTGAACAGCTCCGGATAGGCGTCCAGCTCCGGGGCGTGCATCTCCAGACCGGCGCGACCCAAACCCACCAGACCAAGTCGAATAGGGGGGCGAGTGGTGCGAATCATGTTTACTTCTCCTCTTCGCCGTTGTCGTCCGATCCATGCGCGAGACTCTCACAGCGTTTCTTTATCATACCTCCTGCTCGGAGTTCCGTCAATTCGCGTATCCGCCTGGAAGAAAAAACGCTGCTCGCCCGGCTCATCCGGCTGATCCGTTCGGCTGGCTGATGCGGATCCGTATCGTCTGATTCGACACGCTCGTGACCACCGCTCCCGCACGTTCCGCCCCACAGGGTATGAAGAACTGTTTGACGAAGGTCGCCCGCGACTGCCCGTAGGCGTTCACAAAGAGGCTGAGCACGTTGCCGGCTGCCGACACCTTCACACTTTGCGGATCAAGAGTCCCTGGCAAGGCGACCAGGATATCGTAATGCCCGTCCCGCTCGCGCATGTCGGCGGCCGGATGAGCCGGCACATCGTCCCACCCTCCCTCCACCATGTTCCGCGCGATCCGGCTCATCCGAGCGCAATCCGTGGCCACAGGCAGCCCCTCGATCACTCGCGACGGCTGACGCGGCGGCGGAGCCGGCTCCCACACCAGGTCTGCTGAACGGGCCGGCCGCCCCGGCGCCCCCCCCTGTGTCGCAAGACGACGCGCGTCCCACCAACTGTACGCCAGCAGGCACATAACAGCCACAAGCAACAGGCTGTCAGCACCGCCCCATAACCGTTGAACTACCTCGTTGGCTCGCATCTCCCTCTCTCCCGCTCATCCGGTGCCTATTGCATAAGCAGAATCAATGCCAGCTCCAGACAGGCGCTCAATGCGTGTCGGCCGAGCACCTTCCGCCGCCGAGTGTTCGCGCGAGGCCCCGTGCCAGGCGACAGGATGTCACCCCGCCCCGCGCCATTATGTCACGTTGCGCTTGCGTTTACCGTAACATCCCCCTACCATACCGCAGCACAGACGCCTTCGACAGCATGCGGGCGGCTCGCCGTCACCGGACGGCACACTCTTTGCTTGAGGCAACCCCATGGGTATCCACGCTCCAATCGGCATACGCGCCTTCAGGCTAGAGGCCTTACTCCTGGGGGCCATCGCGCTCTGCGCCCTGCTTGCCGGAGGTGTGCTGACGTTTCTCAAACGCCAGCATGACCGCCAGGCCCATCTGGCGGCCACTGCCACGGTTCTGGAGCAGGGCGCTTCGCTGCTGGACACGTTTCGGGATCTCGGTGTCGCCTGTTCGACCAACTCGACCCCCGTGCTGTGGCGGCAGTTCTCTTCGGCCGTGGACACCGTTTTCGCCGTGCGGAACGATCTCCAGTCCCTCTCCCTCGTGCGCGACGGCGTCACCGTCTTCCACCGCCAGTCGCGCCAGCCCACCGTTCCTGAGGCGGACACCGACCTCGCGCCCACACAGCCAGCCGAGATGAATTTCGCTCCGGGCTCGATCGAGATCGCAGGCCGGCGTCACCCCGTCTTCGTGATCACCCAGACCGCCAACCTGCCCGACGGCAGCCGGGTGCAGGCCGAAGCCACGTTCAAGCGCGAGGCGGTCGGCGCCGAGGAGCTGACCGCGCGCACGCTGGTCTCCTCGCTCTTCACCCTCTCGATCACCGTCGTGGTGCTGGCTTTCGCCGGCTGCGCGCTCGTGCTCGTCGTGGCGCTCGCGCGCGACCGCCGACGTGAGCAGCAGGCGCGACAGGAGGAGCACCTGGCCTTCTCCGGTGTGCTCGCCAACGGTATCCTGCATGACTTCCGCAATCCGATGTCCGCCATCCGCCTCGACGCCCAGATGTTGGGCCGCGAGATCGTCCGGCCCGACGGCTTCCGGCCTGACCGCGTAGGCGAGCTGGCCGGCCGTATCGCACGCACCATGGACCGAATGGACAAGGTGTTCCAGGAGTTCCTCTTCCTGGCCAAGCCGGCCGACGAGAGGCCCGAGGCGGTCGAGGTCGAGGCGGTCGTCCGCGAATGCGTCGACACGCTCGCGCCGCGCCTCGAGCAGGCCGCACTCACCGTGCGCACCGAAGCCGAGCCCGACCTGCCCAAGGCCCAGGCCTTCCCCTTCGCCTTGCGGCGCGCCCTGCTGAACATCCTGATGAACGCCATCCAGTTCGCGCCCAGGGGGACCGAGATCGGCGTCACCCTCAACCGTGTCGGCGACTCGGTCGTGACCCACGTCCTCGACCGCGGCCCCGGCATACCCGAGGCCATGCGGAAACGGATCTTCGAGATGTTCGTGACCGGCCGCCCCGAGGGCACCGGCCTCGGACTCTTTCTCGCACGCACCGCCGTGCGGCGGTGCGGCGGTGAGATCCGCGCCTTCCCCCGTGCGGGCGGCGGCGCGGATATCCGCGTCACGCTACCCGCCGCGCGCGCCGCAGACGCCCAGAAATCACCCCCGCCACACCCTCCCTCACTATGAACGACACACCCACCCTCCTGATCATCGAAGACGACCCGGACAACGCGCGGTCCGTGACCGAGGTCGCCGCCGACGCCGGCTTCAAGACCCTCTGCGCACCGGCCGGCCTGCCCGGCGTCGAGCTGTTCAGGCAGCATGTTCCCGACCTCGTGCTGTCGGACCTCGTCCTGCCCGACATCGACGGGCTGGAGGTGCTGGCCCGCCTGAACCGCCTCGACCCGAGCGTGCCGGTGCTCATCATGACCGCCTACGGCTCCGTCGAGTCCGGCGTGCGCGCGATGCGTGAAGGCGCGTACGACTACGTCACGAAACCGCTTGACCTCGACGACATCCAGTCCAAGCTGCGTCGCGCCTACGAGACCTCCCGCCTGCGGCGCCAGGTTGACAAGCTCTCGCAGACCGTCCGCGAACGCTACGCCGCCACGGCCATCATCGCCGAGTCGCCGGGAATGAAGACGGTCATCAGCCAGATCGAGGCGCTCGCCGATACCGCCGCAACCGTGCTGATCTTCGGCGAGAGCGGGACAGGCAAGGAGCTTGTCGCCCGCGCCCTGCATGTGGACTCCAAGCGCGCGCAGGGCCCCTTCGTCGCCGTGAACTGCGGCGCTTTTGTGGAGACGCTGCTGGAGTCCGAGCTTTTCGGCCACGAGAAAGGTGCGTTCACCGGCGCTTCCGGCACCCATAAGGGCGCTTTCGAACGCGCGGATGGCGGCACCCTCTTCTTGGACGAGATCGGCGACGCCCCGCCCTCCGTGCAGGTCAAGCTCCTGCGCGCCATCGAGGAGCGGGAGATCCGGCGCGTCGGCGGCCGCGACGTCATACGGGTGAACGTGCGCCTCGTCTCCGCCACCAACAAGAACCTCGAGGGCCTGGCCGCGGAAGGGAAGTTCCGCGAGGATCTGCTCTACCGCCTCAACGTCGTCACCTTGCGCGTGCCCCCGCTGCGCAACCGTCGCGAGGACATCCGCCACATGGCCGACCGTTTCCTCGCCAAGGCAGCCGCCGATAACGGCAAGCACATCACCTCGGTGCGGCCGGACTTCTATAGCGCGCTGGAGGCCTACGACTGGCCGGGCAACGTGCGCCAGCTCCGCAACATCGTCGAGTCCGCCGTGCTGCTCTCGCCGGGCGGCGTGCTCTCCGCCGACTCCCTCGCGCTGCCCGGCGGCGCCACGCGCACCGCTCAGCCTGCCGCGCGTAACGGCGCACTGGCCGTACCGGACGGGATGACGCTCGAGCAGATCGAGAGGGCCGTGCTGGACAGCCGTCTGCAACAGAATAACGGCAACCGCACGCTGACCGCCGACCAGCTCGGTCTCTCGCGCCGGACCATCCAGCGCAAGATCAAGGAGCACCATCTGCCGTACTGAGCCCCCCGCTCACCCGTAGGCGCCGAAGCCGAAGAAGAAATGCCGTTTCGCGAACCGGTAGGCCCAGACCGTCTCAGGCAAAGGCTCACCGCCATGGTTGTGGCAGCCCAGCACAGGGCGCGCGGCAAGCTCATCGAAGAAGCGCCCGCGCCCCGAACTGTCGCACGCACCGCAGCGCTGCGCCAGCGCGCCCAGCGCCGCCGGATGGTCCATCAGGACACAGCCGCGCGTCAGACCCGGCACCTCAAGACGGAAGGCCGCGAGCAGCGGCGAGCCCTCGATCCGCGCCGCCACATCTGAAGAAGCGTCCAGACGCGTGTCCGAACACTGGATCGGCGGACAGGGCTCGACGTCCCCCGCCGCACCGATGTGGTGACTGATGCCGGTCGCCGCCGGGCAGAGCGCCCGACCCTCATGATCCCAGTAGGCGTCGATGATCACCGCCGACCGGCACCGCTCGCGCTGCTCCAGCAGGAACGCGCGCAGCGCGCGGACACGCCCGTCGTCGAGCGCCTCCTCATAAGCCGGCACCGGGCCGGACGGGCGGAAGATATAGTACCAGATATAGTGCGCGCCCCGCGCCACCGCGCCGTCGATGAACTCCGGCCGCACCACATCGTCAAAGTTCGACCTCGAGACACTGGTGGCCACGCCCGTGACCAGCCCATGACGCCGACAGCAGCCCAGCGCGGCCAGCCCGGCCGCCTCATCCCCCGACCCGCCGCGGCGCGCCGCATAGGAGGCCCCGACGCCCTCGATACTGATCAGGGGGCTCACGTTGCCGCACGCCTGCAGGCGGCCCGCGCACGCGTCGTCAAGAAACCGTCCGTTCGTGAAAAGCTGGAAATACAGGTGGCGGCGCGAGGCAAAGAAGTCACTGAGCCAGGGCACCAGCAAAGGCTCGCCGCCCAAGATCCCGAAGAACCGGCACCCTCGTTTGGCGCTCCCGTCCACGATCCTCTCGAGAACCTCTCGCGGCATGTCCGCCGGCTGTGCGGCGCCGGTCGCCCAGCACCCCGCACAGCTCAGGTTGCAGCGCTGTGTGACGCTGATGAACACGAAAGGCGGGAACACGGCGCCCCCGGCACGGCGCCGGCGCTCGAACGCCCGTATGGCGCGCAGGTTGCCCAGTCCCGCACCGATGCAGAATCGCCACAGCAAGCCGGGAGAGACCTCCCGCAACAGGCGCAGCGGCAGCGGCGTCCCCCGACGCCCGACGCCGCTCATGGCGACCCCACATGCGCGTCACGCTCGCGCGCCGCCGTCCGGAAAGCCTCCGGATCGATCAGTCCCTTGCGGCGCCTGCGCTCGGCCAGCATCCGCATCGGATCGCCGCCGAGCGCCTCCGACAGCGCGTCGGAGGAGCGCCGCACAGGCTCCTCCACCTCACCGTTCAGCGCCGCCTCGGCACAGAAGGGGAAGAGCAGCGCCGACTCCGGACAGAGCCGCGCGCACGCCGGACAGCCGGTCTTGCATGCAAGCGGCGACACGACGCGCACACGTCCGCCTCGTCCCTCAACAGCCCCCTCGGAAGGGCCGGCCGCATAGACCGAGAACAGGCAGTAACTCTCACAGGTGCCGCAGCCCGTGCAGCGCGCAGGATCGATCACCGGATACCACGGCGTGCCAGGTGCGGCACGCAGGCACTCGCGGTCGAACGGCAGAGCCAACCATACCGCGCGCACCGCCTGCGTGTCCACACCCGCATACGCCAGCAACGCCCTCACCGCACGCGGCCGAGAGCACCCCACCACATACTCTTGCGCAGGATCGAACAGCGCGGCCAGCCCGCCCCCGCCAGGCTCGAGCGCACGCGCGGCCAGCCCGTCGACCCGGCAGACCGCCTCCGGCGGCACGCGCGCACGCTCCGCCACCGCCGCGACGGCGTCCACCAGCAAACAGTCTCGCTCACCCAACGTAATGACGATCCCCACCATCTCATATCCCCCGCGGCTATCTGACCTTCACGATGATCACGAAGAGCAGCGGCGTCAGAAACGCCTGGATCAGCGCGAACCGCATCAGCACCTGCGGGTTCTTCCAACCCATCTTCTGCCGGCAATGGTCGTGCAGCGGGAAGCGGATGCGGTGGAGCGCCTTAACCAGCACAACCTGGCGCCTGGCGTCTTCCGGCGACAGCAGATGCGGCGGCCGCACGTCGAAGCCGACGCGCCGCAGCACACGCAGCAAGACCAGCTTCAGCAGCCCCGTGCCGCCGTTCACAAGCACCACCGGCGAGACCACAAAGATCAGGAACGGGTTGCCTGCCACCAGAACCGCAACCCCCACCAGCATGCCGAGCAGACGCGAGCCGGCGTCGCCCATCAGCACCCGGCTCGGCTCGGCGTTATGCCACAGATAGCCCGCCAGCGCGCCCGCCAGCGTCGCCACCAGGATCGCCCAACGCGCGCCCTCAGGGTTATGCGGGATCAGCAGGTATCGCGCCACCGGCAGATAGCCCACCACGCCGTAGAGCAAACCCGCCAGCGCGAAAAGCGACAGTAGCGTCAGCGTGCCCGCAAGCCCGTCCACCCCGTCCGAGCAGTTCGTCGCGTTCATCGTGAACCACAGCAGCAGCGCCGCGCCCGGCACGTACACGGACATGGGCACGTCCACCACCGTCTTCACCAGCGGGAACCACAGCCGCCCCCCCTGGCCGCGGTAAAGGAAATAGGCCGCCGCAAGCGCCACGGCCGTATCGAGCAGCCCCTTCCTCAACTGCCCCCAAGGCTTCGTGCTGCGGTCGTCCAGATAGCCGAACAGCATACAGAAGTAAAGGCTGACGACCACTCCGATCGCCCAGCCGTTCATCGGGACGACCAGCGCCAGCACCGGCACGATCAGCAGCGACACCAGCAGCCCGGCGCCGGTCGGCTTACCCTTGGCGGCAGCGCCCCCGTCGGCTGCCCCCCCCTTGCCGAGATCGCGCGGCAAGCGGTGCCAGAGCCGCGGCAAGGCCCACCAGACAATCAGTCCGGCCGCCAGCGTCCCGGCCGCCAAAAGCATCAGATGCGAGCCCAGCAGTCGGAACGGGCCCCACACACGCGCCAAATCCTCAGCCAACCAATACAGCATAAGCCCTCCCCTCACCCCCGAACGCTGTTCAGACGCCCCACCGCGCGGGCCATCGCCGCGATATGCGCGGGCGTGGTGCCGCAACACCCGCCCACAATACCGGCCCCCGCCGCCACCAGGCCCTCGAGGCCCGACGCCATCTCCTCCGGACCCTCGGGAAAAACGGTCCGCCCGTCCCTCAGCTCCGGCATGCCCGCATTCGGCATGGCCAGCAGGGGCACGTCGGTCGCACCGCGCAGCCGACGGATGACCGCCGTCAGATGGACGGGCCCGAGCCCGCAGTTGGAGCCCACGATATGTGCGCCCGCAGCGACGGCCTCACGCGCGAAGACCTCCGGCGTCACCCCCATCATCGAGGCATACCCCCCATCGGCCAAAGGGTCGAAGGTGAAGCTCGCCAGACACGTCAGGCGCGTGCTCGCACGCACGGCCCGGATCGCCGCGCAGCACTCCTCCAGGGCCGTCATGGTCTCCACGATCACCGCGTCGGCGCCACCCGCCTCAAACGCGCGGGCCTGCTCGGCGAAGGCCTCGAGGAAACTCTCCTCGCGCTCCTCGCCATAAGGCTCCAGGAACGCCCCCGTCGGCCCCATGCTCGCCATCACGTACTGGTCCGAGCCGGCCACCTCACGCGCCAACGCGACGCCCGCCCGATTGATCTCCGCCACACGGTCGGCCAGCCCGTAGTGCGCGAGCTTGTAACGGTTGCCGCCGAAGGTGTTGGTCTCCACGATCTGGCTGCCGGCCTCCCGATAGGCGCGGTAGACCGCGCGCACCCGCTCCGGCTGGCTCAGGCACCACAGCTCCGGGCACGTCCCCGGCACCAGGCCGAGCGCCTGAAGCTCGGTCCCCATACCGCCGTCGGCCACCAGCACCTCGCCCCGCACACGCTCCTCTAACCTGATCATGCGTCCTCCCCTCCCCCGCCCCCGCTAGAGCCGCCGCGACGGCACATCGATCGACCCAGTTGCAACGTCGTTAACAGTCTAACAAAACCGCTCGGCCGACCGAAAGCGGCAAACAAAAAAAAGAGAGCGGCGCACCTCGTGCGCCGCTCTTGAGGACAGACTTCCGCGCGTCCCTTACTTCGCGAGGACCGCGTCCTTGGCGGCCTTGGCGAGGCGGAACTTCGCAACAGTCTTGGCCGGGATCTTGATCGACGCGCCCGTGGCGGGATTGCGCCCCATGCGGGACGGACGCTTGACCTTGATCAGCTTGCCCAGACCGGGCAGCATGATCCCCTTCGGCTCCTTCGCGCCGGCATAGGCGATGCTCAACAGCTTCTCATAGGCGACAGCCGCCTGCTTCTTGCTGATCTCGGCTTCCACCGCGATCGCGGCCATGATCTCACTCTTGGTCTTAGGCGTTGCCTTCTTAGCCATAAGTTTACTCCTTGTTGTGACGGGGTACGCCCCACATCGGCTTTTACCATATCGCATTTTCGGCAAGAATCAACCCCAAAAAGTGCGAACACACGGAATATTTTCTGAACACACCGCGGCTCACCCCTCCGACCGCGCGTGCCGCGGATGAAACCGGGCGTGCGTGCGCAGCGCCTGGGACGGGTCGACATGCGTGTAGACCTGGGTCGTCGCGATGTCGGCGTGGCCCAGCATCTCCTGGATCGCCCGCACCTGGGCACCGTGCGCCAGCAGGTGCGTGGCGAAACAGTGCCGCATCACGTGCGGCGAGATGTCCGCACCGGGCAACGCCGCTGACGCGCGCTTGCGCAGCATCACGAACACGCCCTGCCGGGTGAACGGTTGCCCCAGCCGCGTCAGGAAGAGCGCGTCCTCCCCCGCGACGGCGCGCGCCGCAAACACCGGACGCCCTTGAGCCAAATACCGCAACAGCCACACGCGCGCCTGCCCGCCGAGCGGCACCACCCGCTGCCGCCCCCCCTTCCCTGACACACGCACGACCCCCTCATCGAGGCGCACATCCGTCAGCCGCATCCCGACCGCCTCGGAGACCCGCAGCCCGCAGGCGTAGAGCAGCTCAAGCAGGCTCCGGTCGCGCAGGTCCTGCGGCGAGACGCCGCAGACCGACTCCAGCAGGCGGCCCACGAGGCCCTCCGGCAACGTGCGCGGCAGCACACGCCCCTTACGCGGCGCGGCCATCACCGCCGCAACGTCTTCGCGGATCACGCCCTCGACCGCCAGAAAGCCGAAGAACTCCTTAATGGCCACCAGCCGCCTCGCGAGCGTCGACGCGCGCCTCCCGTCCGCACGCTGCCGCGCCAGAAAGGACGCGATGTGGTCGCGCGTCACCTCGCCGAACGTCAACGCCTTCCCGGACGGGCCACGCTCCAGGAAGGTGACGAAGGCCAGCAGGTCATCCTCGTAAGCCTCACGCGTGTTCGCCGCAAGGCCCCGCTCGAACGCGACACGCTCCAGAAATGCCGCAACCTGCCTGCGCACGGAAAGCCCTTCATTCACGCGGCTTCACGGCCGGAATCCCGTTCGCGGCATAGCCGGCCTCGGCGATCGCGATCTCGATATTCTTATGGGCGATCACCATCGAGTCGTAAACGACCACCACCTTACGGGCCTCCAGATCGAACGCGATCTTATCCGCCTTCACACCGCCCAGCGACTCGATCGCCCGCCGGACGCGCGCCTGGTCAAGCGAGGCGGCCATTTCAGGGACATTCACCGTCAAGACCCGCTCGTCCCGCACACGGCAGCCAGCCGCACCCAGCACGCCCGCCAACAGGGCGATAAGCATCCTGTATTTCATGCCCCTATCATACCGAACCCGCCCCGCTGCGGCAACGGAAACTTAGGCGTCCACACGCCCCCCCACACCCCGGCCGGCCCCCTCCTTCCGCGACAGCCTCCGGTATGCGCCCGGAGGAGAGCCGCAGGCGCGCCGAAACGACGTCGTGAAAGCCTGCACGCTCCCTCCGCCGCAACGCGCAGCGACTTCAGCCACATCCAGGTCCGTCTCAACGAGCAGCCGCCGGGCCAGCTCCATCCGGCGTGCGCGGATCTCAGACGCCGGGCCATGCCCGAACGCCTTCCTGAAACGCTGCTCCAAGGTCCGCCGCGAGACACCGACCCGGCGCGCCCACTCGTCCACCCCCCACTCCTGTGCGATCGCCTGCAGCGCGACGCCCAGCGCCCGCGCCACGCACTCGTCCTCAACCTCAAAGCGCGCCGTTGAGCCCCGCACCACCAGCGGTTCAGGGGCCACCATCTCGCACAGCGGCCCCGTCTCGCCCGCCAGCAGCCGCTCCAGCCGCGCCGCCGCCCGCAGCCCCACCGCACGCGCCGGCAGCGGCACCGACGTCAGGTCGAGCCCGGAAAGCACCCGCTCGGTCAGCGAGTCCCCCGTGCCCGCCAGTATCGTGACCCTGCGC
>JAKJGY010000121.1 GCA_022704145.1 Verrucomicrobiota bacterium | reverse complement strand
GCTGAGCCAGCAGGACTGGACTGAGCAGCGGCAGGCCAAATGGCTGCTGCGGCGTATCGTCAGCGACCTGCGGCTGGAGGTCGAGCTGACCTCGTACTTCCTGATCGTGGATCTGATCGGCTATCGCGGCAAGGTGAACCTAAAGGGCCTTCTGCGCGGCGAGGACTACACGCCGAAACCGGCCTACTTCGCGTATCAGAACCTCTGCACGCTATTCGACGCGGAGACGACCCGCTACAGGATGTCGCCTTTTAAAGTGGAGGGCGCAGGTGAGGTGAAGGTGGCGGCGGCTGGGTTTAAGCGTAACGGCAAGCCGCTCGTCGCGTACTGGGCCGCGGCGGACCTGATGGCGGACATGCCCGCGCGGCAGGTCAAGATCGTCATCGGCGAGGAGGACAAGGCGCGGCTGGCGAACCCCATACTGCTCGACCCGCTGACGGGACGCCTGTATGAGGTCGGTTCGTTTGACGCGCTGCCCCTGACGGACTACCCGCTGATTCTCGCGGACGCGGCGGTGTTCGCGTAAAACATGTAGCATTCCTTCGCATGTTTCGCCTCCTTGCTGCTGCTTGCGCGGCCGGTGCTTTTTGCCGTACCGGCCATCCAGCCCAAGGTCCGTCTGGAGGACGAAAGAAGAGAGCCTAGAAAAGGGACAGACAAATAGAATTCAGACCTTGGAATCTGCCGGCTACGATGGAAAACAAATTCGACTTCAGGAGCGACGGGGTCGGCGCTAGGCCTACTAGCGGCAGGTTCTGTCTGTGGGAGGGAATACGGCAACGCGCGCGGACGTGTTGTTCGTTCGCGTGTTATGTCCGGTGTGGAGCGCTTCGGTATATCGGCTAGGAGGGCAATGGGAGGGTGACCGGCGCAAGCCGGAGGGATCGCGCGACGCAGAAGCTGTCATCAAGACAGAAACGGATCTTCCGAGCGCCCGCTTTTCGTCTTGCCCCGAAGTGCGCCCGGTTCCGCTCGAAGACGGACTCCACGAACGCGACGCTCCCGAATGCGAGTCCGTCCCGGAAATAGCGGACACGGTAGCGCAGCAGCTCGGGTAACGGCAACCGGCCGCCCCTGTCGATCACCGCCTGCGCCTCCTCCGGCGTGAAGCCGAGGTGCTCGAGGCCGCCGTTTTCGTCGCGACGTTCCTCGCCGCGCGCGTAGAGCAGGGCGCGGTGGGCCGCCGCGGCGTCGGGCCAGGAGAGTCCGAGCGCCGGACGGTTCGCTGCGTGGAGGGCGATCAGGCCCCGCCGCGCGGCCACGGAGCCGCCGCACGCCTCGCCGTAACCGCTCCAGCGGTAGTCCGCGGGATCCTTTACGATGCCGGCGCGGACAGGGTTGAGGTCTATGTAGGCCGCGACCGCAGAGAGCGCGCGGCTTTCGGCCTCGACCAGGATGCTGGCGTAGCGCCCCTCCCAGAGTGTCCCTGTCCGCCTGTGGCGCCTGTTGTAAGAGAAGGAGTAGCGCTGCTTGAGCAGTTTCATGAAGGGGCTGACGTCGCCCATGCGGCGCCGGAGGCAATCCTGCTCGCGCGCGACGAGCGCGCCGAACCCGTCCCTGTTCCAAGTGTCCCAGCGCTCCCTGACCGTACTCGCTTCGACCGCCCCGTAGAGGGCCTCGACCCGCCTGAGCAGTTCGGCGTCGTCCAGTGTGGGCTGCGCCGGCACTTCGATGAGGAGGTGGAAATGGTTGGAGAGGATCGCATAGGTGAGTACGTTGACTCCCGAAAAGGCCGCGGCTTTGCGCAAAATGCCCCGGAAGATCTCTCGCTCGCCCTCGTTCATCCTGAAGCTCCTATCCACAATCCGGCTCGTGACATGGTAATACCCGATGTTGTCTAGCGCTTTGATTCTCGCTCGCCGCATACGTCGCTCCTTTCCTTAGATGCGATATCTGTCCCGACATGTCGTCTGTCCCCCTGCTTGAAGGATGATGTAGAGTAGCGCATCCGAGAGGAAAACATGTCGCTTGGCAGGCGACATTTACGGACGCAGTTTGTCTGTCCCTTACCTTGCGATTCATGCCTATGGCGTAACATCGGTGGGTTCAATCTAGGCACCGGCCTGCAGACGCTGGGCATGTTCAGCCTCGATTTCGATGGCGACGTGGCCTCGGGCCGAGACGAGTCAGGCGCCGGAACGGAACCGAACGCCCCGGAGGAGTCTCTCGCGATCACCGCTGCCGTCAATGCGGATAACTGGACATCGGCCGAGGTGACTATCTCCTGGGTGCCGGGCGGCGACTGGCAGGATGCCGGACCGGGCGTCTTCACGCACGACGCGGTCGCGAAGACCATTCGCAGCGTCACCTGGCCAGGCACGGCCGGGCGCTTCTTCGCGTGGTGGCTGCAGCCGGAGTGACGGATACGCCGACAGACGTCCGGACGGTGTCATTGCTTGAGACCGTCCGGTGCGACCCTTGAGCGAGCCTGGGCATGAGCTGCGGCGATATTCCCAAAACCGTAAGTCCGGTTCGCGTTATCATCATTGTGCATGAGAGAGGGAAGCGGTAAAGTTGATTTTATACGTTGAAAAGTTTTGCGGCGGATCGCATGACAGAGAAAGCGGAGGTGGCCATGAGAGCGAGACAGGCGCTGGATATTATCGTGTCGGCCTTGACACTTTCGATAGCGGCCGTGCCGGGCGTGCGGGCCGCTGACGGTACCTGGACGGGCGCGGCGGGCACGGCGTGGGCCAGCGCCGCGAACTGGAGCGGAGCGGGATATCCGTCCGGCGCGGACACCGCCACCTTCTCTGGCTCCGGGAACGGCAACACGGTGATCGACCTGTTCGGGCTGTCGGGGATCGCGTTCATCACGTTCTCGTCGCCAGGCGCGGCGGCGTACACGCTCGGCGCGGGCAGTCAGACGCTGGTGATGGGAACAGGCGGGCGCTTCCAAGTCGAAGCGGACACAGGCAACAGTCAGACGGTCAACGCGGCGGTGCGGCTGGGGACGGACGCGGCGGCGGGCGCGTACGCCTTCAGGAACGACAGCGCGAGCCGGACGCTGACCTTCGCGGGCGGCGTTTCGGGGTCGGCCGGCGGCGCGGCGGGCGTCAAGACGCTGACGGTGTCGGGCGCGGGCGACACCACCCTGAGCGGAACGGTCGCGGATGGCGGCGCGTCGGCGGTGGCGCTGTTGGCGGCGGCGCAGGGGACGGTGACGCTCTCGGGGGCGAACAGCCACAGCGGCGGTACAGCGGTGGAGTCCGGCGCGTTGACGGCCAGCCACGCGCAGGCGCTGGGTACGGGGCCGGTGGTGAACGACGGGACACTGAACCTGACGGTGGCGCAGGCCACGTATACAGGCCTTTCGCAAGGACTCAGCGGTACGGGCTCGGTCAACGTCAAGCTCGGCAGCGGGACGGGACTGAACGTGCTCGACGGCGACACCAGCGGGTTCACCGGAGTCTGGAACCTCGGCGTGGGGTCTGCGGCCGGCCGGGCGCGCATGAACGGCGCAGACAACGCGGCTGCGACAGTCCATGTGCTGTCCAACGCCTCGCTCTACGTCAGCGGGCCGGTCGTGAAGCATGCCACGGCGATCCTCCATGGCGGCAACGTCTGCGACCAATTGGGCCAGCTCCGGCTGGAGGATGGCGCGGAGTGGGCCGGCCCGGTGATCTTCGCGGGGGACATCACGGATCCGTCCGACGGGCTGATCGGCAACGACAACGGCGGTATCGGTATCGTCAGCGGCCCAATCAGTGACCTTAACGGGCCGCACGTCTTTGAAAAGCGGCTGACCGGCACCCTGGAGCTGACCGCCACGAACAGCACGTACGCAGGTTGGACCTGGTGCCGCGGTGGTAGCCTGATCGTGACCGCGCTGGGCAACTTGGGCGAGCCCAGCTCGTTGGGAGCGGCGCAGACGGCTGAAAACAACGTCGTCAAGCTCGGCAGCGCCAACACCACGGCAAGTCTCGTGTACAAGGGGGCGGGTGGTGCGACAGACCGCACCATCGATCTTTCGGGGGATACGGGCGGCGCGATTATCGAACAGGCGGGCGCCGGTCGCTTGAAGCTGACGGGCGGGCTGGCCTATTCCGGTCAGGGCAATAAGACGCTGACCCTGCGGGGAAGCACGGACGGGGACGGTGAGCTGTGCGCGTCTTATGAGAACAGCGGCGGGGCGACGCACACGCTGGCCAAGAGCGGTACCGGCACATGGATCTTGTCGGGCACCAACACGCACAGCGGCGAGACGCAGGTCAATGGCGGGCGGCTCTTGCTGCCGCACCCCAAGGCGCTCTCAGGCGCGGGCGTCACGCGGTTCATCAGCCGTCTGGGGGCGGAGGGCGTCGTTGAGATGGCCCATGACGGCGCGGGCGAGGTGCCCTTCAACGTCACGGTCGGCGTCGGGTACTGCGGCAAGCTGCTGTCGGGCGTGGCGACCGGCGACACGGGGATCAACCACAACATCGGCATCCTCAACCTGAGCCTGGTGACGGTGACCGTTGCCCGTGCGGACAATGTGCTGAACGGCTCGCCGTCCATCACGGCGCAGTCGGTGAACTTGAGCGGCGGCGGCGCGCATACCACCACCCTCAACCCGACCACGGCCGACCTGCTGATCGGGAGCGTGAGCATGCTAGCCAACCCGTTCCGCAAGACGTTGCGTCTTGCTGGCGAGTCGGCGGGGAGCGGTATTTCTGGCGTGATCGACAACGGCGTTCACACCATCAACATCCTCAAGGAGGGGAGCGGCACGTGGTCGTTGACCGGCGCCAATACGTACACCGGCGTCACCACCGTCACAAGCGGCACGCTGTCGCTCGCGGGCGCGAACGGCGCGATCACGGCGTCGGACAGCGTCGTCTTATCCGGTAACGGCATGCTGGTGCTCGACAACACGGCGACGGTCAACGGCGACCGGCTGGGCGACCTGTCGCCCGTGACGCTGGCGGGCGGCACGCTGGAGCTCCGCCATGCGGGCGGCGCGGCGGATTACGGTGAGACCGCGGGGGCGTTGACCGTCGCGGCGGGCAGCAACCGCGTCGTCGTGGCCCGCGCCGACGAAGCGCAGACAGGCGCGCTGACCTTCGCCTCGCTCGCACGCACAGGCGGTAGCGTCGATTTCGCTGGCGCGGGGCTGGGGCAGGACGCCCGCAATCAGGTGCTGTTCACAGCGGCGCCCGCGCTGACGGACGGCGTCATCGGGCCTTGGGCCACGGTCAACGGCGTCCTGGCCACGTATGGCGTGTACGGTGTGGCGGCGTTCGACGGGTATGCGGAGCTGTCCGCGAAGGGACCTTCGGTAGTCCCGGACGCGGCGGCGGCGCACGCTCGGATCAGCAGTGAGGGCGCGGGCGGCGGCATCACCCTCGAGACGGCGGTCACGGGCGTCGGTACGCTGACGCAGGACTCGGCATATCCGGCGACGGTGAGTCTTACCAACGCCACGCTGCGGACGGCGGGCGTGCGCATAAACGGCGGCGGCGCCGCGCTGACGCTGGGTGACGCGCCGGGCGACGGCACGCTGACGGCGCTTACGGACGGCGGCGAACTGCTGCTCGGCAACGACTCGTCCGCCGCGCTGACGGTGAAGGCGGCGCTGGCCGACAACGGCGGCCCGTCCGCGCTCACGGCGGTCGGCTCCGGGCCTATCGTACTGAAGGGCGCGGTGCTCCACACCGGAAACACCGCCATCGAGAGCGGCGAACTCACGTTCGACGGCCACGAGTTCCCGCAGGCGGTCAGCAGCGTCATCAGCGGAGGTGGGTCTCTCGGTAAGAGCGGTACGAACCTGCTCCACCTGCTGGCCGCAAACACATATGCGGGCGCCACTGTGATCCGCGCGGGTGTCGTGCGGCCCAATCAGAACACGGCGTTCGGTGCGGCCTCAGGCGGTGTGACTGTCTCGGACGGCGCGACGCTCGACGTGGGCTGTACGCCCGATGTGGGCGGGACGCGCGCGTATGACTCGCTCAACCTCGGCGCGGAACGCTTCATGATCAGCGGCTTCGGTGCGGACGGACGGGGCGTGATCGTGAACTCGTCGACAGGCCGCCAGTACAGCGTGTTCGGACAGATCGCGCTGACCGGCGACGCCGCGTTCGGCGGGGTGTCCGACTGGCGCATCCGTTATAATTCGCCCCTGCTGGCGCTGGGTGACCACACCCTGACCAAGCTGGGCACGAACTACGTCGACCTTTACAGCGTGACCGTCGAGCCTGGAGCCGGACATATCGATGTGGCTGAAGGCGCGCTCCGCCTGCTTTACGGCACCCGGATGAACGGTACCGACGCCAACACGGTAAGGGTACGCAGCGGCGCCACGCTCGACCTGCACAATCTCTATCCGCAGAACGCGCCGGTCTGGCGTTTGAACTGTCAGAGCAATGCGACACTGCGTATCGGGCAGGGTGTCGGAGCGACGAACACATGGGCGGGGCCTATTACGCTGGACGGCCCGCTAAATTTGATCGCAGGCGGCGGCTACCGCATGACGCTCACCGGGCCGGTGTCGGGTACGGGCTCCTTGGTTAAGAACAACTCCTCTTGGGTCACGCTGAGCCATACGGAGAGCACGTTCGACGGTTCGTCGCGGATCTTGAACGGCAGACTGGTCGTCAGCGCGCTGCGCAACGTCGGCCAACCGAGTTCGCTGGGCCAGCCTTCGTCTGCTGAGAAAGGCGCGATCATCATCGGCAACGGCACGACGACGGGCGTCGCGCTCGATTACGTCGGCACGGGCGACACCTCGGATCGCGTCATCACGATGGGCGGCACGACAGGCGGTATCAACCTCTACCAGAACGGGACAGGGCTGTGGAAGCTGACGTCCGATCTGGCGGTCGAGACCGCGGGCGCCAAGGGCGTCGCGTTCCGCGGCGACGGCGCCGCGCCCGGCGAGTTCGCCGGCCGTATCACCAACGTGGGCGGAAATGCGATCAACGTGACCAAGTACGACTCCGGCACCTGGATCCTCTCCGGCACCAACTCCTATTCCGGCAGCACGACGAAATATGGGGCCGCAGGCGTGCTGATGTTCACGGGCAGAAACACCTGTTCCGGCTCAATCATCGTCTACGGCGGCACGCTGCACATCGCGGGCGAGAACGCCTTCACGGGCGCTCAGTCGGTGAACGGCGGCGAGCTGGTCTTCTCCGGCGCGAACGCCCAGGGCGCGAACTACATCTACGCAGGCAGCAGCAGCTCTTCCAACGGCATCGTGCGTGTCTTGCCGGGAGGCAACGTGAGCGGCACGGGTAAGATCCGGGCCGGCAGCGGCACCGGCTCGGCCGGTGCGCTCTACGTGTCGGGAGGCAGCCTGGCGCGAGTGATCGCGGACGGCGCCGATACGTTCAACTTATCTTATGGCCAGAACAGCTACGGTTACCTGAACGTGAGCGGCGGCGCGGTCACCAACACACGCCTGCAGGTCGGCGGCGTGGACACGTCCACGGCGCAGGGCGTCGGCGTGGTCCGTATGACCGGCGGCCTGGTCTCGTTCCACAAGTGGCTGCTGCTCGGCCGCAACGTCGGCAGCGTGGGCGTGATGACTTTGGACGGCGGCGAAGTCCGTCACGTGGTCGACTCGGACAAGCGTAACCTCGCCCTCTGCTACGATGGCGGGCGGGCTGAGCTGAACCTGACGGGAGGCCTGCTCCACAGTCCGGGGAGCAGCGTCTCAATCCGCCAGTACAACACCGGCATCGCTACAGGCACCGTGAACCTCTGCGCGGGCACGCTGTTCGCCGATTCAATCACGAACCGGCCGGGCGTTTCCTCGGGCTATGTGAACTTCGCGGGCGGCACGTTCAAAGCCGGCATCAGCACGCCGGTGTTCCTCACGGACGCGCTGACGGGCGTCACCGTGTACGGGCCGTTCGGCACCTTCGCGGGCGGGGCGGTCATCGACACGGATGGCAAGGACGTGACGATCTCGGCGCCGCTGCAAGCGCCGTCCGGGAGCGGCGTCGCGGGCGTGGCCCTGACCGACGGCGGTTCGGGCTATATCGGCGAGCCGGTCGTCACGATCGAAGGTGGCGGCGGTTTCGGCGCGACGGCTGTGGCGAACATGGAGGACGACGGGACGGGCGGCGGCACCTATCGGGTCGCCAGCATCACCCTCACCTGTCCGGGCCAGGGTTACACGGAGGCGCCCGCCGTCACGTTCCTCAAGGGCGGCAACGCTGCGGTTGCTCCGACGGTCGCCAGCGTGACGCTCGCGGCCAACACGAGCGGCGGCCTCACCAAGCGCGGCGCAGGCACGCTGACGCTGAGCGCGGCCAACACGTACGGCGGCGCAACGACAATATCGGGCGGCACGCTCCAGCTCGGCCACGCCGCCGCGCTTCCGACCCAGACGGCGGTGGTGCTCGACGGCGGGGCGCTCGACCTGGGCGGCTATACGGTCACCAACGCACTCGGTGGCAGCGGTACGGTCGTCAACGGCGCAGTCGCCGACGTGCTGCTCTCACCGGCGGGCGCGGGCGCAGTCGGCGCCGAAGCCCTGACGCTGACGGGCGCGACCCTGCGCGGGAAGTATCTCGCGGACGTGATGGCCGACGGGTCGAGCGACCGGGTGGACGTCACCGGTGACATCGACCTCAGCGGCCTGACGCTGGAACTGGTGGCTCCCGAAAAGCTGACCCCGCATAAGGCCTACACGCTGTTGACCTGCACGGGGATCCGGACAGGCCTGCTGAATGTCTCCAACCTGCCGGACAGCCGCTGGCACCTGGTCTACTTGGCTGACGGTACGGTCAAGCTGGTGTATGTCGAGGGCACGCTGATCATCATGAAGTAAGGAGGGCGTCTGCGTAAGGTAAAACGGCATATCGTGCTCCGCTGTGGCGCTGTCCTGGCGGGCTTGGGCGGTTGGGGGTGCGCCCTGCGTGCCGCATCGGTGGTCGAGGCGTACACCTACACGTCCACCGTGACGGCCGACGCCAACGGCCCGCTGGATCTCGCGGCCGAACTCAACTACGACGATGGCCGCGCGGCCGCGCCCATCGCGGTGGTGATGCACGGCTATTCCGGCTTGACCGGCAAGACGGGCGAGGTGCGCGCCAACGCGCAGCGCTTGCGCGACAAGGGCTTCTTCGCGATTTCAGTGGCCCTCCGGCAGCGCGACGGTTCCGATGGCGTGCGCGATTCGGGCGGCCTGGAGATCTATGACATCTACGACGCCGTGGAGGCGGTGAAGCGCGACTACTCCGCGCTCGTCGACCCCGCGACCGTCTACCTCACCGGGTACTCCGGCGGCGGCGGCAATACGATGGCGGCGGTGACCAAGTTCCCCAACGCCTTCAATGCGGCGGCGGCCTTTTTCGGCATGTCCGACTATGGCTTCAACCTCACGAACGGCTGGTATTTCAACGGCGCGTCGTCGAGCCATCAGGCGCAGATGCGGGCCGACGTCGGCAACCCGACCGGCGGCGTCAGCAGTGTTCGCGACCGCTACCACGCGCGCGCCTCGAACCTCGCCGCGGCCAATAACCCGTACGCGGAGATCCGGCTCTTCGTCAACGCGAACGAGACCACCTGCCCGCCGGTCAACGCCCTCACGTACCTGTCGAACGCGGTGGGCCGTGCCGCGTTCCCCGGCGAGTTCTCCAATATCACAGTCCATGTCGGCCAGGCGGGCGTGTACGCCGACCTGAATGCGAACGGCGTGGACGATCCGGACGAGCAGCAGTACTGGCCGCACGGGGCGCCGACGCAGAACCAGCAGGATGCGGCGGAGAACTGGTTCATGGCGCGTCTGCTGGCCGGGCAGCTCCCGCGCCGCGCGCTGAACGCGAGCGACACGCTCTACGTGGCCGGCTTCGTCAAGACGTCGCGGTTCGAGTGCCGGGTGGGCGACGGCCAGCAGGGCGCGCTACAACTGGATTACGCGCTCACGGACACGAACCTGACGTTTCACGCGCAGGTCTTGAGCCTGGACAAGGCCGTCAACTCCGAGCTGTTCGTCGATACCGCCGCCTTCGCCGGGAAAAACGTCGCCGTGCTCGTCAACGGCACACAGACCGGCACGTTCGCGGGCGGCGGGGTCTGGAGCGCCGCGTCGCTGCTGGATGGTGACACGGTTGAGCTGCGCGTGGCGGGCACGGCGGAAGAGCCGCCGAAGCCGCGGCTGCTGGCGTTCTACGACTTCGACCGCGAGCTGATGGATCAGACCACCAACGCCTTTCACGGCGTCTCGGCCACGTCGGGCGGCGCGGGCGTCACCTTCACGAACCTCGTTCCCGCGGCGCTTGCGGCGCGGAGCCACGAGTCCGCGGTGTTCGACGGCAAGAGCTGGGTGAGGCTGCCCTTCCTCAATCTGTACGGCCGGGCTCAGGACGGGGGCCTTTCGGTCTCGCTCTGGATCAGGGGCGGGTCGTCCGCCTCCCTGTGGGCGCTGGCCGAAGGCTGTACCACAAGCACGGCTCCGGCCTACTGCTTTGGGCCCCGGGCAGGCGTGTCCACGTTCCGCGCCTTCGTGCGGACCGACTCCAACAGCGGCAGGCTGGACCGCCAGTCGTCGGGCGCGGTCTTCGACGGCGCGTGGCACCACGTGGTCTGGACGGACGCGGCCGGAACCGCGCGGCTCTATATCGACGGCGCGGTTGCCGACACCACGGGCATGAGCTACACGCCAGGCGCGCTGACGCTGAACACGACCACCATCGGCGCGCTCCAGCGCAAGCCCGCCGACCTCATGTATCCGTTCGTCGGCGGGATCGACGATCTGGCCGTCTGGGGTGAGGCGCTCAGCACCGACAGCATCGCCGCGCTCAGCGCTGGCGTGTCACCGCTGGAGCTGGCTGGACGGGTGCCGGACTCGTCGCAGCCCGCTCGGATCAGCGCGATGGCAGTCGCGGGAGACGCGCGCGTGTCGTTCACCTTCACGGGTCCGACCCTTGCGGTACAGCCGCGCCTCTGGTACACCACGAACCTCGCCGACGCCGGTTGGGCGCCTGTAGCGGGATTGTTGGAGACGACGCGCTCCAACGGCGTGTACTATCAGTCCTTCGGCGCGGTGCCGGCCGGCCCGTCCGCGTTCTTCAAGGTGGTCTACTGAGCATGCGAGTGACCGGAAACGAAAGCAGGAAAGACACATGACAGGCAAACCGTTGGCGCTGGTTCTTGCGGCCGCACTCTGTGGCGAGGCGCGTGCGGCAGAGAGGAGACAGGAGGTGCGGAGCGGTGCGCACGTCGCCCGCGCCGTGCCGGTGGACGCGGCGTCGCCGTCTGCGCCGACTCCGGAGCGCGTGCTCGGCACACTGCGCCGCAGCCACCCGCGCATCATGGCCGACGCCACGACCTTCGAGGCGCTTCGGGCGGCCGCCGCGCAAGGCGGCCTGCAGGCGAGCCTCTACGCCGAGGTCAAGCGTCAGGCGGACAAGGCCCTCGGGGAGCCGGCCTCGGTGTATGAGAAGCGGGACGGCCGACGCCTGCTCACGGTCAGCCGACGGGTGGCCGACCGCGTCTCGCGCCTTGCGCTGGCCGCGCGCGTGGAGGGCGACCCGCGCTATGTGGCGCGCGCTTGGCAGGAGCTTGAGGCGGCGGCGCGCTTCCCCGACTGGAACCCGGCGCACTTCCTCGACACCGCCGAGATGACCCATGCCTTCGCGCTGGGCTACGACTGGCTCTATGACCGCTGGACGGAAGAGCAGCGGCGGACGCTGAGCGCGGCGATCCTTGAGAAGGGGCTCAAGCCGGGCCTCAAGGTCTATGCGAGCGGCAAGGGCTGGCCGCGTAACGAGAACAACTGGAACCAGGTCTGCAACGGCGGCCTGATCAGCGGCGCGCTGGCCATTGCGGACGTCGAGCCGGCTGTGGCGGCGCAGATCGTGTGTGCGGCGGTCCAAAGTCTGCCGCTGGCGATGCGCCACTACGAACCTGACGGCGCGGGCACGGAGGGCGTGACCTACTGGGGCTACGGCTCGCACTTTAACATCGTGATGCTCGCGTCGCTCCAGACGGCGCTCGGCACCGACTTCGGGCTGTCGCGTGTCGGCGCCTTCGACAAGAGCGGTTTCTATCCGCTTTACCTGTGCGGGGCCGGGCGCTACTCGTTCGACTTTG
>JAKJGY010000120.1 GCA_022704145.1 Verrucomicrobiota bacterium | reverse complement strand
TTCCGACACCCCAAGCGCTGAATGCGGGAGAGCACGGCTGGAAGAGGCTTCCGTCAGGGCGTTCTTTCTTCTATTCACTTATCATGAGATGTGAATAGAAGAGCGCACGACGAGACGGGGTGTTCGGCACACATCGTGAGATAGACTTGGGGGCGATGGCCCGGAAAATTGCGCCCAGGAAGAACTTGCGCGCGCATCGCTTGTGTTGCGCTTGACGGATACGGCCCGATATGCTAAAAAATTAGCACAATGAAGACCGGTTCTGACGCGCTAAGCCGCCGCGAGCGGCAGATTATGGATGCGATCCACGCGCGGGGCGAGGCCTCCGCCGCCGACGTTCACGCCGCACTCCCCGACGCACCGAGCTATTCCGCCGTCCGCGCGCTGCTGCGCATTCTGGAGGAGAAGGGCGTTCTGAAACACCGTGAGGAGGGGCCGCGCTACGTGTACAGCCCGACCGTTTCACCGGTTCGCGCGCGCCGCTCCGCGCTGCGGCGGGTCGTGAAGACGTTCTTCGAAGGTTCGCTCGCCAATGTGGTCGCGGCGCTGGTGGACGGTGAGAGGATCACGCCTGAAGAAATGGCGCGCATCGAAGCGATCATCCAAGCAGCAAAGACGAAGACGAAGACGGAGGCGGGCGCATGAATCTCGACACTCTCTTCCCGCACTATTGCGAAATTCTGTTGAAAAGTACGGCGGTTCTGGTGGCAGTCGCCCTGCTGCTAAAGCATTGGCGCGGAGCCTCGGCGGCGACGCGGCACCTGGTGTGGGCGGGCATTATGGTGGTGTTGATCGCGCTGCCGTTGACCCGTCTGTCACGTCCGCGGTGGACGGTCGGCCTTCCGGCTGTCTTGGTGCGCTCCGCCCGGGCGCAGCCGGTGCCCGTGGCCTTGCCGCATCAGGTCGTAGCGGCCGCTGCGGCGCCGGTGCCGACAACGGGCCGTGTTCCGTTGCCGTGGCGCTCGCTGCTGATTGTCGGCTGGCTGGGCGGAGCGGCCGTCCTTCTGTTGTACCGCGCCACGGGAGCCGTTCAGTCGCGCCGCCTGAGGCGGTGCAGTCGGCCGTTGGACAATGAAGATGTCCGCGAGCTGGTCCGCGCCATAACGGCTGGCGAGCGCTGGGCGAGCCGAGTCGAACTTCGTTGCAGTCAGGCTTGCCGCGTGCCGCTGACGTGGGGCATCTGGCGGCCGGTGGTCCTGCTGCCCGAGGCGGCGCTCGGCTGGTCGGTGCTGCGTCTGTCGGCGGCTTTGTGCCATGAGTATGGCCATATCCGGCGGCAGGACGGCATGACTCGCCTGCTCGCAAATCTCGCGTGTGCGATCTACTGGATGCACCCACTGGTCTGGCTGGCGTCGCGCCAACTGCGCCTGGCGCAAGAGCAGGCTTGCGACGATCTGGCCCTTCTCAACGGAGCCGATGCCGCGGACTACGCGGGCTTGCTTGTGGAGTTGGCTCGAGGGGGTGACGCGGAAGGCGGCTGTGTCCGCCACGCCTTCGCTATGGCGCACCCCTCAAGACTGGATGTGCGGGTCCGTGCGATCCTGGAGGCGAGCCTTAACCGTCGCGTGCCGAGCAGGCGCGCTCAGGTGCTGGTCGCCGTGTCGATTCTGGCAGCCGCCGCTGTCAGCGCGCTGGCTCAGGTGGCGAGCCTGCCGGACGAGAACGAGACGCAGATTCTGGTCTCCGCCAGGTTCCTTGAGGTCGGCCCTGGGGCGTCAGGATGTCCGGAACTCCAGCGAGGGCTCAAGGATCTGTCGCTTTTAGACGTGGGGGAAGCTGCCGAGCTGCTGAAAACGGCTGATTCGGTAGAGGGTGTGGACCTCCTCTCTGCGCCGCGTGTGGTCACGCGATCCAAGCAAGAGGCCCTCATCCGGATCGGGCAAGAGCTGTTCGTGCCAACAGAATGGGAGCCGGGGGGTCAACAGGGCGAATGGAGGCCCAAAAAATATGAGACAAAGGAAGTCGGTATCACGTTCGGCGTGAGGCCGTTCTTGGAGGCAGACGGCGCCATTACGCTGGCGGTCGCGCCGGCGATCGTAGAACTCCTCGGCTATCTCGACCTCGACGACGGGATGAGGCCGATCCCGTCATCGGCGCTGGCGCCGGAAGGGCATCGCGTGCAGGCGGTGTTCGCCTCGCGAAAGCGCACCGCCAAGGTCACGCTGAGGCCCGGCCAGACCGTCGTTCTCGGCGGACCGTTACGTGAGGAGGTTGTGACGCTTCAGGACAAGACGCCGGTTCTCGGCGACATCCCGCTGCTAGGCCGCCTGTTCCGCAGTGAGGAGCAGATGACGGTGAAGCGCCAGATCTGGTTTGTCGTGTCGGCCGAGCGGCTAGAGCCTGGGGCCCCACGCTGAAGAGGTGAGGCCGCAGACCGGTTGGGTGGGGGCGACCTCCCTGCCTCCTTCTGATTTCAACCCGATACGATGACCGCCAGGGTTGACGCGCAATAGGATGTTGTCTAATCTAGAGCCCTTAACTGGGTGTCGGTCGCGCAAGCGGGTGGCCCCTCCGAGAGCAGGGATGACAAGCGGGGACGAGGAGGTCGGAATGAAAAAGGGGCTATTGGCGGGAGTGGCAGGCGCTCTGTTCGTGCAGACGGTGCGGGCCCAGTTACCTGAGGGGTGGATCGACGCGCCGTTCGGCCTCTATACATTGGCACAGGAGGGCGGGTCTTGGTTCGACGACGCCACCACCGCGACGCTCACCGGCTCGGGGGCCGGCATGGGCGGCTCGCCGCCCTCCACCGACGGCGGACGCTATCTCTTCAAACGCCTGAGCGGCGACGCCGAACTCGTGGCGGATGTGCCGTTCCTGAGCCGCACGATCCTCAATGACAGCGCAAGGGCGGGTGTCATGTTCCGCTCTTCCGGTGACCGTCACGACCGCTTTGCCGGGCTCATGCGCGAGCCCGGAACCGCCACGGAGCCGGCCCGCATCCGCTTCCAGTACCGCAGCGCCAAAGGCAGTAACTCCGCCTCGCAGACGCCTGTCGCGGGGGTCGCGCAGGGCACGACCAACTACCTGTCCAACTACGACATGCCCATGATCCGCCTGCGTCTGGTGCGGCAGGGCACGAAGCTGTACGGCTACCTGTCGACCAACCAAGCCGAGACCGTCTGGTTCAAAGCCTTCGAGCCGACCCTCACGTTGGGCGAGGACGTGCTGGCGGGCCTGTTCGTCAGCCGTGCCGCCGTGCGTCAGGTGGAGGTCATGACCAACACCTTCGGCAACGTTACGGTACGTGAGCTGGTGACCGCCGTCCGCAACGGGGCCGGAGACCGCCGCGTGGTGAGCTGGACCACCGACCTGCCTGACGCGCCGGCGGGAGCGACCTACCGGCTCTCCTACGCGACCTCGTACACGGGGGCCTTCACCCTGCTGGCCGATGACGCGACGCCCCCGTACGAGACGGCCGCGGACTGGATGACCGGCACCTCGCTCTACTTCCGTGTCCAGTACGTGACCGCTGGCGCGACCAACCTGCTCGGCACCAGCGGCGCCTGCGCGCTGCGCCTGCCGCAGCCGGCACGCGCCGCTCCGGCCCAGAACGGGCTATGGGCCGCCTACTACGCGCCGACCAACGCCTCCGTCCCGCTGGCGGAACGCCTGGAGACGGCTGTGGCCGACAATTGGACCAACGCTGTCGCGGGCTTGGGCGCGACGAACTTCCGCGTGGTGTACAACGGCGCCGTCACGCCGACGGAGAGCGGCCTCTACGTCTTCGGCTCGGAGGCGGACGACACGATGCAGGTGACCCTCAACGCCACGGCGGTGCTGGAGGACATCTACGCCGACACCAACGGCATGGTCTCGATCTCCCGTCCGTTCTGGCTGGAGGCCGGCCGCACGTACGGACTGCGCGCCGACTACGCGCAGGCCACGGACGACCGCCGCGCCTCCCTGAAATGGGCGCGGCAGGGCGACAGCGCCTTCGAGCCGGTCCCGGTCTCGACCCTGACCCCCTTCCCGCTGCCGTGGACGCACGCCGACCTCGGCGTCACCGACATCGGCGGCTATGCGGAATACGACTGGGCCGCAGCGGCCTTCACCGTATCCGGCGCAGGGATGGGTCTTGGCGGCACCGCCGATAGCTTCCGCTACGTCTGGCGCGAGCGTACCGGCGATTTCGACCTGGCGGCGCGCGTGGCGCTGGCGGCTGGCAACACGGCGCGCGCCACGGCGGGTCTCCTGTTCCGCGAGAGCAGCGCGGCAAACGCGGCGGGCGCGGGCGTCTATCTGGTGGAGGGTGCGGATACGGTCCAGGTGGTGGCGCGCGCGCGGACCGCGACCGGCGGCGCGACTGAGACGCTGGCGACAGGCCCGTCCTACGCTAAGGGGCAGGCCGTCCGCCTCAAGGTCTCCCGCTCGGGATACACGCTCTCCTTCGCCTGCCGCGCCGAGGGCGCGGGCGAGTGGACGCCGGTGGCGTCGGTCGTGCTGGCCCTGCCCGAGGCCGGCGTCGTCGGCCTGGCCGTGGCCACGCAGGAACCCGCCTCGCCGGTCGCGGCGGTCTTCGACGCGCTTTCGGAAGCCGCCTTCACCACCATCGACGTCGCGCCGGTCGCCGACACCTACGTGCAGGTCGGCTTCCCCGACACCGTCAACGGTTCGGCCACCACGCTGCAGGTCAAGCGCCAGGACCTGGCGCTCTACACACGTGAGAGCTTCCTCAAGTTCGATCTGCGCCGCCAGTCGGCCGCGCGCTCGGCCTTCCTGAAGCTCTACGTGACCACCAACAACGTCGCGCTCTCCAGCCAGACCGTCGCCTGCAGGAGGCTTGCGGACAATGCCTGGCAGGAAGCTGCGGTGACCTGGAACAACCCGCCGCTCGGCACCTGGCTGCCCTCGGCTTTCCTCGATACGCTCGACCCGTCGTTCATCGGCACGGCGCTGGCGCCGGCGATCGGCGAGTGGCTGACCTTCGACGTGACCGAGGCCTACAACCGCTCCGTCGCGGCCGACGGCTTCCTGAGCGTGGGCCTGAGCGCGCACACCTTCAACGCCGGCGCGCAGCTCACGCTCGCCTCGCGCGAGTACGCCACCGCCAGCCGCCGTCCCCGGCTCGTGGTCGTGCCCGGCGCGCCCGGCGCGCCGACCGTGCGGCCCGGCGCCAGCGGCACGCAGGCGACCGTGACGTGGGAGGCGCTCGCCGACGCCTCGGCCTACCGCGTGTGGCGCGCGGCCGGCGCGCCGAGCGGCTTCGCGCAGGTCTCCGGCGACCTCACGGGCCTGACCTTCGCCGACAGCGGCCTGACGGCCGGGACCACCTACTTCTTCGCCGTCTCAGCCGTCACGCCCGCTGGCGAGACCGCGCTCTCGCCGCCCGCCGCGCTCGCCGCGACCGCGCAGGCCGCGGTCACGGTGCTCCCGACCGATGACGCCTACGTGCGCGGCGGCGTGAACGCGAACACCAACTACGGCGCATCGGTCGAGCTGGTGCTGAAGAATGAGGGGTGGACGAACAAGGATAATAGCCGCGAGACCTTCCTGCGGTTCGATACCGTCGGCTGGGGCGGCGCGGAGAAGGCCGTGCTGTCACTCACCTTCAGGGCAACCTCGGTCAATGCGACCCCGAAAGTCCTAGACCTCTGGGTCGCGCCGGACAGCGAGTGGAGCGAGTCGACCGTCACGTGGAATAACATTTCTCCTGTCGTGGGGCTGCCCCTCACCAACGGGCGGCTGGTTCCGGAGGAGGGTAAGGTGATCCGCCTCTATAACGTGCCCGCGATCCAGTACACCAACCTTCAGGTGGACGTCACCTCGCTGGTGCGGGCCGCGGCGCGGACGGGCTCCGGCAAGCTGACCCTCGGCGTGTCCAAGTACGACACCGACACCTCGACCACGATGTCGTTTTATTCAAAGGAACAGACCGGCTCAATCACCAACTACATCCCCAAGCTGACGGTGCTCTCGGTGCGCCCAGGCGTGCCCGAGGCGGTGCCTGCGGCGGGCGGCGTGGGCCTGGTCTGGCCCGCGTTCCGCGGCGCTCTGACGTACACCGTGCGGCGCGCCGACGCGCGCGACGGCACCTACGCCGTGCTGGCGAGCGGCCTGACCGGGACCGCGTACACGGCGGCGGCCCCCTCCGGCTGGTTCACAGTGAGCGCGGTGACGGCGGGCGGCGAGACGCCCGCGTCGGACGCGCTGTTCGCTGAGAAGGGCGCGGCCTACGAGGCGCGCCTGCCCGCCGCCGACACGTTCGTCGAGAGCGGAGGAGCCGCGGGCGTCAACTACGGCGCGAACCCCACGCTGACGATCAAGGCTGCGCCGATGTCGCCGACGCGCGAGAACTTCCTCCGCTTCGACGTGACGGGCCTGGAGCGGGCCGCCTCGGTGCGCCTGCGCCTGAACGTCGCCGCCACCTCCGCCGGCTACACGCCCAGCAGCCTGCTGATTTACGGCGAGACCGCAGGCGAGTGGAACGAGGGCCTCGTGACGTGGAACACCATGATCCCGGGCCTGACCGTACCGCTCGCGAACGGCGCGGCGCGCGGCGTCAACGAGCTGGCGCGCATCCCTTATCTCGGGTATGACAACGGCGAGCGCGTCGGCTTTATCGAGGCCGACGTGACCGAGGCGGTGCGCGCCGCAGCCTTGGCCGGCCGCCAGCCGACCTTCCGGGTGTGCGGCGACACGCTGACCACCGGCGCGTCGGTCATGTGGACGACCGCCGCGAAGGAGGTTGGCGTCACGGCCCGCCTGCCGCTGCTGCTGGCGGACGTCGGCCCGTTCGGCGCCCCGGCCGCTGCGCGCGCGGTGCGCGACGAGGCCGGCCGGGCGGCCGAGCTGACGTGGGCTGCGGTGCCCGGCGCCGCGAGCTACACGGTGCGGCGGCTCCTGCCCGGCGGCGGCAGCGTGGAAGTGGCTGCGGGCCTGACCGGCACGACGCTCGCGCTGAGCGGCCTGTGGAACAACGGCACGGTCTACCCCTACGAGGTGGTGGCGGTGCGCGCGGACGGCGCCGTGTCCGAGGCGGCGCGCATCGACGTCGCGCTCGACCGGCAGGAGGTGCGCGCGATTCTGGACGACACCTTTATCCGCGGCGGCCCCAGCTCGAACGACGTCTACGGCGCGGGTCTGGATATTCAGATCAAGCGCGATGACGATCCCCAATATAGCCGCGAGGGCTACCTGCGGCTGGATGTGGCGGAGCTGGGCGACTTCACCCGGGCGCTGCTGCGCTTGCGCGTCGCGGGCGTGAACAACACCGCCATGACGGTGGTGGCTCAGGCCGTGGAGGAGACCGGCTGGACGGAGACCGGCGCCGCGGCGCTGACCTGGGAGACGGCGCCGGTCAAGCGGGTCGATAATCCGGCGCAGCCGGTGGCGGGCGAGCTGGGGCGGGTCAGCATGGCGGGCTCCGCGGTCGGTACGGTGCACGAGTGGGACGTGACCGCCGGCCTCAAGGCGTGGCTGTCGCAGCGTCCCGGCGCGACGAGCGTGGTGGTCCACCTGTTCTCGGTCGACGTCGACGGCGGCGGCGCCAAGCAGATCAACTTCACGTCCGGCGAGGGCGCGATGCTGCCCGAGTATGCGCCGGCGATGGTTTACACGGTTGAGACCTATCCCGCGCCGGGCACGCGGCTGATCCTGAAGTAGGTGGACTGTAACATGCGAGGGCTTTTGGGCTGGAGAAAAATGGGGGGTGACAGATGACGAGGCGTGATTTTTTGGCCGGGGCGGGCGGTGCGGTCGTGTGGGGGGCGGCGCCCGCGTGGGCGGGCGCGAACGATCGCGTGCGGGTGGCGGTGGTGGGCATCCACGGTATGGGCCAGAGCCATATCGCGGCCTACCAGGCGCTGCCGAACGTCGAGGTGGCGGCGCTGTGCGATGTGGACGCCAACCAGTTCGGCCCCGTGATCAAGAAGCTGTTTCAGGATAAGGGGCTGCGCGCGCCTAAGACCTACACCGACTTGCGCAAGCTGTATGAGGACAAGGAGATTGACGCGGTATCGGTCGTCACGCCGAACCACTGGCACACCCTCGCGGCGATCTGGGCCATCCAGGCGGGCAAGCATGTGTCGGTCGAGAAGCCCTGCTGCCATAACGTCTACGAGGGGCGCAAGCTGGTCGAGGCGGCCAGGAAATACAAGGTTCTGGTGCAGGACGGCGCGGAGCAGCGCAGCAACCCCTGCGCGCAGAGCATGGCCGAGTTCCTGCATGGCGGAGGCCTGGGCGAGGTCTACCTGGCCAAGGGGATCTGCTACAAGTGGCGTAAGACGATCGGCCGCTACCCGGACGAGGAGGTCCCCGCTGGCGTGGATTACGACCTTTGGCTGGGGCCTGCCCCGAAGCGTCCGTTCAACCGCAACCGCTTCCACTACAACTGGCATTGGAACTGGGACTATGGCAACGGCGATATGGGCAACCAGGGCGTGCATGAGATGGACATCGCACGGTGGGGCCTGGGCGTGACGCTGCCGACCAAGGTCAGCGCGATGGGCGGCCACATGATGTTCGACGACGCCCAGGAGACGCCGAATGTGCTGATGGCGCTGTACGAGTTCCCCAATCCTGCGGGCGGGGGCGACAAGAAGAAGATCCTTCAGTTCGAGGTGCGGCACTGGGTCGCCAACGGCGAGGACGGCCTGTGGCTCAAAGGCGCCAGCCAGGGCAACGGCTACATGGCCACGAGCGCGGGCAACGTGACCGGCAATCTGTTCTTCGGCTCCGAGGGCTACATGGCCAAGGACGTCGGAAAATGGGTCACCTATATGGGTGAGAAGCGCGCGCCCGGCCCCACCGGGCAGGGCCTGGGCAACCATTACCAGAACTTCGTCAACGCCATCCGCGAGCCTGATCCGGCGGTCTTCAACCGCGGCATCGAGGACGGCTTCCACTCGTGCGCGGCGATCCACCTGGGCAACATCGCGTTCCGCCTGGGGCGGACGCTGACGTTCGACCCGGCGACGCTGACGTTCCCCGGCGACGCGGAGGCCAACGCGCTGCTGACGCGCGAGTACCGCGCGCCGTACGTGGTGCCGGAACGTGTTTAAGCGGGGTGGTGTGTTGTCGATGAATGGCGGGGGCGCGGTTAAGAGGCGGAGGTCTGACATGATGAGCCGGGTGTGGGTGTGGGGGGCTGCGGGCGTGTTGGCCGCAGGGGGCGTCTGGGGGCAGGTCGCCGGGCGGTACGTCCGTGTGGAGATCCCGCAGGAGAAGGCCACGCTCTCGCTGGCGGAGGTACAGGTGTTCTCCCGGGGCGTGAACGTCGCGCTGCAGCGCAAGGCCTCGCAGAACAAGGAGGCGCACGGCGCGCCTGCCGCGCGCGCCGTGGACGGCAACACGGACACCACCTGGGGCGGCAACTCGATCACCCACACCCCTGAGGATCAGCCGAACCCGTGGTGGGAGGTCGACCTCGGGGCGGAGGTGCCGGTCGAGAAGATCGTGCTCTGGAACCGCAGCGAGATACCCGACCGCCTGAACGGCTGTTCGGTGCAGCTCATCGGCGCGGACCGGCTGGTCAAGTGGGAGCAGACGGTGCCCAAGCCCGACCGCGTCTCCACAGCGCTGGCGGTCGACGCCGCGCAGAAGTCGGCGGCGGTCGGCCGGAACGTGCCGCGCCGCATCGACCCGGCCTCCGACGGCGAGATCCTCGCGGCGTACGAGAAGCGCGCCACATGGATCGAGGCGGTGCTCGCGACTCAGGCCAAGCTGGAGGCGTTCAACCACCTCAGGCCGCTGACCGCCCGCCTGCTGCAGGACTACCCCGAGGCGGCGCAGGAGATCGGCGACGAGTTCGCCGGCACGGGGCTCTACCACAGCAAGCAGTCCGGGACGTTCGCCGAGCTGGCGCGGCGCTATGCGGGACAGCTCGGCGGGGCCGAGCGTGAGGCGCTCGAGAAACGTGCGGGCGGCGTCATGGGCGTGGCGGAGCTGGAGCCCTTCAGGCAGGCCTTCCGCGTCGCGCGGCAGCAGGCGCTCCAGGTCGCCACGCTCAAATACTTCAACCCCGAGGCGCTGGGCCGGGCGATCCGCGCCTTCGCTTCGCAATATCCCCAGTCCTATCCCGACTCGTCGGCCCTGCTGGCCCGTGTCGAGGCGCTCAAGCCGACCGTGGACCAGGCGCAGAAGGGCGGCGATGCCGCAGTCAAGGTCGCGGCCGCGCAGCAGCTCGCCGCGCTCTACGACGCGGTGTACCTGAAGCATCCCGCCGTCGATTTCAAAGAGATCCTCTTCGTGCAGCGCGCCTCGGGGTCGGTCCACAGCGGCCTGCCGCAGAACTGGCAGGGGAACTCCTCGGTGCCGCTGCACGGCTATATCAACGCCGTGGTACGCGCGCCGCTCAGGCAGGGCGCGCAGCCGCCGCAGACCGTCTACGCCAGCACGTGCTTTGTGGGCGACGTGGACCTCGACTACGACGCGCGTAAGATCATGTACTCGTGCGGCCGGCCCGACGAGCGCGGCTGGCGCGTCTTCGAAACCGCGCTCACAGCGCCCGGCACGGCGCGCGAGGTCACGCCGCCGGACCAGCCGGACGTGGATTTTTACGACCCCTGCTATCTGCCGGACGGACGGCGGCTCTTCGTGGCCACGTCCGGTTACCAGGGCGTGCCCTGTGTGGGCGGCGCGGACTACGTGGGCAACCTGCACTCGATGGATCCCGACGGCTCGATCCGCCGCCTCGTGTTCGACCAGGACAACAGTTGGTGCCCGACCGCGCTGGTCAACGGCCGCATCCTTTACCTGCGCTGGGAATACACCGACTCGGCCCACTATTTCTCGCGCGTGCTGATGAGCATGAATCCGGACGGCACGGACCAGAAGGCCTTCTACGGCAGCAACTCCTACTGGCCCAACAGCCTCTTCTACGCGCGGCCGCTGCCGGGCTCGGCTACCAAGTTCGTCGGTATCGTCAGCGGCCACCACGGACACGCGCGCAAGGGCGAGCTGGTCCTGTTCGACGCGTCGCGCGGCCGGCACGAGACCTCCGGCGCCGTGCAGCGGATACCCGGTTTCGGCAAGCCGGTCGAGAACATCACCCGGGACGCGCTGGTGAACGGCTCCAACCCGCTCTTCCTCCATCCTTTCCCGCTGAGCGACGACCTGTTCCTGGTGTCGATGCAGGACGGCGGCGGGCGCTTCTTCCTTGTGCTGGCGGACCTTTACGACAACCTCGTGCCGCTCTGGCAGTCGGAGTCCGACGACCTCTATGAGCCGGTCCCGCTCAAGACCCAGCCGCGGCCGCCGCTGCCGGCCGACCGCATCGTGAAGGGCTCCAAGGAGTGTACGGTCTACGTCGTCGGCGCGCACCTCGGCGAGGGGCTGCGCGGCGTGCCGCAGGGCAAGACCAAGGCGTTCCGCATCTTCCAGTACGAGTACTCGCCGCGCAACGCAGGCGGCCATTACGACATCGGGTTCGAGGGGCCGTGGGATCCGCGCGTGATGCTCGGCACGGTCGCGGTCGAGCCCGACGGCTCCTGCCTCTTCACCGCGCCCGCCAACGTGCCGCTCGCCCTGCAGCCGCTGGACGAGAACGGCCAGGCGCTGCAGATCATGCGTTCGTGGTTCGTGGGCATGCCGGGCGAGCGGGTCTCGTGCACAGGCTGCCACGAGGAGCAGAACAACTCGCCCGCCAGCCGCGCCATGCAGGCCGTGCTCAAGAAGCCGCAGCCCATCCGGCCGTGGTACGGCCCGCGCCGCAACTTCGCTTTCGAGCGCGAGGTGCAGCCGGTGCTCGACCGCTCCTGCGTCGGCTGCCACAACAGCAAAGCCGCCGCCAAGAACGCCCTCGGCCAGCCGATCCCGAACTTCGAGAACACCCGCGGCGCAGGAGGCTACTCCACCGCCTACCTGAGCCTGCACCCTTATGTGCGGCGCAACGGCCCCGAAGGCGACTACCATCTCCTGACGCCGCTGGAGTTCCACGCCGACACCTCCGAGCTGGTGCAGCTCCTCAAGAAGGGACATAAGGGCGTGACGCTCAGCGCCGAGCAGTGGGACCGTCTCATCACGTGGATCGACCTGAACGTGCCGTACTGGGGGAGCTGGACCGAGCGCACCGGGGGCGGCAAGAAGGAGATGCTCGCGCGC
>JAKJGY010000326.1 GCA_022704145.1 Verrucomicrobiota bacterium | reverse complement strand
CGCGCGAAGCGCCGCGCCGCGCCCGCCAGCGCCACCGGCACCGCGTCGCACTGCGGCACCACCAGCACGTCGAAGGCCTCCGCCGTCAGCGCCGCCGGGTCGAGCGCCTGGTCGGCCGTCAACTGAGTCACCGCCAGCCCGCGCCCCTCCAGCGCCGCGGCCAGCCGCGCGTTCGCCGCGCGGTCATGGCCCGGCAGCGCGTCGTCCAGCAGCGCCGCGGCCGGCCGGTCGCGCACGCCCGGCCCGCCGCCGCGCGCCGCGTGGCGGAACGCCGCCACCGAAGCCGACGCCCCCCGCGCGACCAGGCCCGGAGCGCCCGCGCGCACCGCGGGCGTCTGTCCCAGCGCGTAGGAGGCCGACCCGCACACGCGCCCCCCCTCCAGCTCGCTCACCTGCGCCGACACCCGCCCGTCGGCAAGTTCGAGGCGCAGCCGGTAGCCCGCGCCCGGCTTCCAGTCGAACGACACGTTCCCCTCACGCGTCAGCCGCGTGGCCGGCTCGTTCTGCGCCTGCCACACGCCCGCCCGGCTCTCCAGAAAATCCACGCTCCGCTTGCCGTCCGGCCCCTCGACCAGCGCCAGCAGCCACAGGTTCCCGTCGTCCTGATAGAGCGTGACCCCCGCGAAGCTCCAGCCCTGCCTATCGAGCCGCTCCCGCACCGTCAGGTCCGCCTCCGCCGCCACCGTCGGCCGCTGCCGCGCCTCGCGCGGGAGCAGGAAGGCGTTCAGCGCGCCCGACGGCCGCAGCGCGAGCCCGCCGCCCGGCTCCGCAGCGGACTCCATGCGCACCGCGTGCCAGCCGTGCGTATCCAGCGCCGCCTCGCGCCACGGCCACGCCTGCCGCTCCGCCGCGCCCGCCGCCCAGCCTGTCACCAGCAAACACCACAAGACCTTCCGCATCCCTCGCTCCTTCCGCCTTGAGCACTCAAAGCCTCACAAACGAACTTCAGTAAAGAGTAGCAAGATTTTATGGAAGGGTGGAATACTGGAATGTTGGAAGATCGCTTCGGCTGCCCCCCCCTTCATCCTTGGACATTCCTTGCTGGTTATTGGATATTCCGCCAGTACGGCAGGCGCTACGAGCCTGCCGCCCCCGGCCCATGCCCGCCAGACCGACAAAGCTCACGACAAAGCTCACGACAAAGTGACCTTCCTTCTTCCTTGGTCATTCCGTGTTGGATATTGGATATTCCCCCGAGTCCCCGCCAGTACGGCAGGCGCTACGAGCCTGCCGCCCCCGGTCCCTGCCCGCCAACCCGACAAAGTTCGCGACAAAGCTCACGACAAAGTGACCTTCCTTCTTCCTTGGTCATTCCGTGTTGGATATTGGATATTCCCCCGGTCCCCCCCAGTACGGCAGGCGCTACGAGCCTGCCGCCCCCGGTCCCTGCCCGCCAACCCGACAAAGCTCACGACAAAGCTCACGACAAAGTGGCCTTCCTTCTTCCTTGGTCATTCCGTGTTGGATATTGGATATTCCTGAAGGTCCTGAGCAGCGTCCAGACGCCGAAGAGCCCGACTTCGGCGGGCTCGCACAGCGGGTAGACGGCGGTGTCGCGGGACTCGATCCTGCCGTGGCCCTTCTCGCTCACGGGGCCGGTGCAAAAAGGGGGTGCGGCCGGCTGCGACGCCCTTGCACGCGGCGAGTATCTTCTTCTGGTTGCCCTTGACCTGGACGAGGGACTCGCCTCCGGACATCGTGACCTCGCGGACGGTCTCCTGCTGGCAGTGAAGCGCGTCGGCCGAGACCAGGGTGTTCGAGAGGTCGGCGTCCCGGACGAGGCCGCGGCCGACCGCCAGCTCGCACCTGTCGCCCTCGCCCTCCTTCTGCGAGGCGGCCGCCATCGCGACGGGCACGCCGGTCTCGGCGTCGGCCAGGGAGACGAGGCCCGCGACATCCCGTATGAACTTGCCGTCGAGGGCGAGCTGGCGCGGGAGTTCGCCCTCGTGCGCCCGGATCCAGGCACCGAGGGCCGCCGCGAAGTCGTCCGGCGGAAGCTGCCTGAGCAGGCTGTAGAACGCGGTGTAGCCCGGGGTCTTGCGGTAGTCGCCTCCGCCCTTGCGGTCGAAGCGCGGCAGGCCGAGCGCCACGCGCTGCCGCTGCGTGAGCTTTTCGCAGCGCTTGACGATCGGCTTGAGGTCCCTGTGCCCCGCCATCACGCCCATGGCCAGCAGCGTGAGCATCGCGCCGATGTGGAACACCCGGTTGCTCCCGCGCGGGTCGCGCACGCGGCAGAGCGCGTCGTGCAGGGACTCCACGAGCGGCTCCGGCAGCGGCAGGACGCCGTAGGCGTCGCTGTCCGCGCCCCGGCGGCACTCCGGCGGCAGCTCCGCCGAGCGCAGCGCGGCGCACGCGTCCGGCCGCAGGGGCCTGACCCAGAGCGACTTGGGCCGCCCGTTGGGCACGTAGTAGTCCGCCGTCTGTCGCGAGCGCGAGTACCCCTTCGTCGTCCCCAGCGCCGTCCAGCCCGCCGCGCGGTAGCACGTCCCGGCGGACGCCTCCCGGTCGCAGAACGTCTCCGCGAGCAGCGGCTCGTACCCGAAGCTCGCGCGCCACAGCGCCGGCAGCTCCCGCGCCGCCAGCCCC
>JAKJGY010000119.1 GCA_022704145.1 Verrucomicrobiota bacterium | reverse complement strand
GTTCGGCGGGGGTGGCGGCGTCGACGTCGCTGAAGGCGTTCTGCTGGAGGTAGACGGCGTCGAGGAACTCCCCCTTGAGGTAGTTCTGGAAGTCGGCGATGCTGGTGCCCTCCTCGCCCACGACCTTCATCATCTGGGCCACGTCGTTGCCTTGGCGCAGGATACGGCGGAGGCGCTCGACGCGGTCTTTCTCGATCACGCTCTTATACTTGCTCCAGCTTTCGAGCGGGTCGATGGCCGGGTAGCGGCGGGCGTCGGAGCGGGCGCGCGAGAGGCCGTGGAAGGCGCCGACGACCTTCAGGGTGGCCTGGGTGACGGGCTCGTCGAAGTTACCGCCTGCGGGCGAGACGGTGCCGCCGATGGTGACGGAGCCGACGGTGCCGTCCTTGAGGCGCACGAGGCCGGCGCGCTCGTAGAAGCTGGCGATCAGGGACTCGAGGTAGGCGGGGAAGGCCTCCTCGCCGGGGATCTCCTCGAGGCGGCCGGAGAGTTCGCGCAGCGCCTGGGCCCAGCGCGAGGTCGAGTCCGCGAGGAGCAGGACGTGCAGGCCCATCTGGCGGTAGTAGCTGGCGATGGTGACGGCGGTGTAGACGGAGGCCTCGCGTGCGGCGACCGGCATGGAGGAGGTGTTGCAGATGATGACGGTGCGGTCCATGAGCGGCTTGCCGGTACGCGGGTCCTCGAGTTCGGGGAACTCGCGCAACGTCTCGACGACCTCGCCGGCGCGCTCGCCGCAGGCCGCGATGACGACCAGGTCGACGTCGGCGTAGCGCGAGGTGGTCTGCTGGAGCACGGTCTTGCCTGCGCCGAACGGGCCGGGGATGCAGTAGGTGCCGCCGAGGGCGACCGGGAAGAAGGTGTCGATGGGGCGGACGCGGGTGGTCATGGTGTCCGTGGGCTTCAGCCGTTCGGCGAAGCAGGTGACGGGGAGCTTGACGGGCCAGCGCTGCATCAGGGTGACGCTGTGCTCGCGGCCGTCGCTGTCGGTGACGGCGGCGACCTCCTGCTCGACGGTGTAGTCGCCGGCCGGGGCGACGCGCGTGACGGTGTAGACGCCGCGCCAGGCGAAGGGCAGCATGATGCGGTGCTTGAAGATGCCTTCGGGCACAGTGCCGACGGTCTCGCCAGCGGTCAGGCGGTCGCCGGGCTTCGCGACCGGCGTGAAGGCCCAGGGCGTGGTGCGGTCGAGCGCGTTGAGGTAGGTGCCGCGCTGGAGGAAGAAGCCGCACTGTTCGGCGAGCTGGGGCAGGGGGTTCTGGAGCCCGTCGTAGATCTGCTTCAGCAGGCCGGGCCCGAGTTCGGCGGCGAGGAGGTTGCCGGTGAAGGCGACCGCTCCGCCGACCTGGAGGTCGCGGGTGTCCTCGAAGACCTGCATGTCGGCCTCGCGGCCGCGGATGCGCACGATCTCGCTCATCAGGCGCTGCCGCGAGCCGTCCGGCGCGTCGACCTGGGCGTAGCCGACCTCGTTCTGGGCGACCGCGCCGTCGAACGCGACGGTCATCATGTTGCCGTTCACACCGACGATCTTACCTGTTGTTGCCATATGGGGGTTCCCTGTCAGAGGGGTGGGGTGGAGGGTTCGGCCGGGGCTGCCGGCCGGAGGAGCGTGTCGAGTTTGCGCTGGCCTTGCGCGGCGTCGAGCGCGGCCCAGCGCAGCGCGATGGCGAGCTTGACGGCGTAGGCGAAGACGGCGCGCACGCTGAGGGGGTCGGGGCCTTGCAGCTCTTCGGCGGCCAGCCAGCGGGCGCGGTCGAGGGCCTTCTCGCGCTTCCAGGGGTCGGTCTCCTGGAAGGCGTCCTCCGCGAGGCTTTCGAGATAGGTGTCGCACGCGTCGGTCGGGCGGAGCCACTGGGCGGCGTCGGTGCCGAGGGCGCGGGCGCGCTCGCGGGCGACGGTGTTCCTGAGCACGGCCTCCTTGGCGCGCCAGGCGGCGACGGCGGGCGCGTCGCTGGGGGTGCCGCGGAGCAGGGCCTCGGCTGCGGCGGCGTCGCGCGCGGGGAGCTGCGCGCGGCACTGGTCGAGGAAGGCGTCGGCGGATACGGCGGGCGCGCTGTCCGGGCTGAGGAGCGGGAGGCTGGAGAGTAGGTAGTAGAGGCTCATCGCGGTACGGTCGCCGGACTCAGTTCGGTTTGAGCAGGGCCGCGAGCCGTGGCCTGAGCTGGCGTGACAGCGCGTCGGTGACCGCCTGCCCGGTGAAGGTGTGCTCCACGCGGCCGTGGTCGAGCCGCACGCGGAACCCGGCGCCGGTGGTCTCGTCGGTCACGACGGAGACGCCGCTGGCCGCCTCGGCCGCCAGGCGGGCGCGCAGCGCGTCGGCCAGCTTGGCGGCGGCGGTCACCTCGACGGGCCCGCCTCCGGCCAGGTAGGCGCGCACCGCTTCGGCCGCGAGAGAGGCGGCCAGCTCCGTGCCGGCCAGGGCGGTGCTGACCTCCCGCGTCAGCAGGCGGTCGAGCAGGGCGGTGACGGCGCGTTCGACGGAGAGCACCGTGTCGCGCGCGGACTGGCGGATGGTCGCCTCGGCGCGCCGCTCGAACGACTCGGCCTCTTGCCGGGCGGAGGCGAGCAGGCGGGCCGACTCGCCCTTGGCCGTCTCCAGGATGGAGCGGGCCTGGGCGTGGGCCTGCTCGATGATCCGGTCGGCTTCGGCCTGGGCCTTGTCGACGCCCTCGCGCTGTATTTTGTCCAGCAGGTTCTGCAGATCGTGGGTCATACCGGCACCTTAATTGGGTTGAAACCAACACTATACTCAATCGGCGGGCATGAGGTCAAGGCGGAGGCTGGCGGCAAAAGAATCGTGAAAGCGAGGGCTACAAAAGCGTGCGGCTTTATGGTATAACCCTGCCGTAAAGGGAGCGTGTGGGTGACGGCGCAGGTGACCGGCATCCGGGCTGTCCGAAGGGGGGGTGAGCGATGACGATGCGTTTGAGTCGGAAGGTGGGGCTGGGTGTTGCGGCGGTGTGCGGCGTCTGGCTGGCGCGGGGGGCCACGGTCCTGGTTGAGGCGGAGGCGTTTGCCGACAAGGGCGGCTGGGTGGTGGACCAGCAGTTCATGGAGCAGATGGGCTCGCCCTATCTGATGGCGCACGGTCTTGGGGTGCCGGTGGCGGATGCGGCCACGACGGTGCAGCTTGCGGAGGCGGGGGCGTACCGCGTGCTGGCGCGCACGCGCAACTGGGCGGCGCACTGGACGCGCGAGGAGGCGCCGGGGCGGTTCCGGGTGGCGGTGAACGGGCGGCCGCTCGACGCGGTGCTGGGCACAGGCGGGGCGGACTGGGCGTGGCAGGAGGCCGGCACGGTGCGTCTGGAGGCGGGGGCCGTGCGGCTGTCCCTGTGCGACCTGACGGGTTTCAACGGGCGCTGCGACGCGCTCATCCTGACGACGGACGCGGGGTTCCGGCCCGAGACGGAGGTCGCGCGGCTGGAGGCGTTCCGGCGGGCGCAGGGGACGGTCCGGGCGCCGCAGGGCCGAGTCGAGGCGGATCTGCTGGTGGTCGGCGGAGGGGTGCCGGGGGTGTGCGCGGCGATCACGGCGGCGCGCTGCGGCCTGAAGGTCGTGCTGGTGCAGGACCGTCCGGTGCTGGGCGGCAACAACAGCTCGGAGGTGCGGGTGCATCTGGCGGGCAGGCAGAACCTGCCGCCCTATCCGCGGCTGGGGGACGTGGTGAGCGAGATCGGCCCTGCCAAGGGGGGCAACGCGCAGCCGCCGGAGTTTTATGAGGACGCGCGCAAGCTGGAGGCGGTACGGGCGGAGAAGAACATCGCCCTGTTCCTCAACACGCGGGGTGTGGCGGTCGAGATGGCGGGGAGCCGGATTGCGGCGGTGATCGGACGGCACGTCGAGAGCGGCCAGGAGACGCGGTTCGTGGCGCCGCTGGTGCTGGACAACACCGGCGACGGCGCGATCGGCGCGCTGGCGGGCGCGGAGTTCCGTTACGGGCGTGAGAGCCGGGAGGAGACCGGCGAGGCGACGGCGCCGGAGAAGGCCGACACGCTGACGATGGGCTCCTCGGTGCAGTGGTACTCGCGCGAGGCCGCGGGGCCGGTCGCTTTTCCGGACATCCGCTGGGGCCTGGCGTTCGATGACAAGAGCTGCGAGCGGGTCAAGATGGGCGAGTGGACGTGGGAGAACGGGATGAACCGCCATCAGGTGGACGAGTTCGAGCGCGTGCGCGACTACGGCCTGCTGGTCGTGTTCTCCAACTGGTCTTTCCTCAAGAACCGCTCGTCCGGCAAGGCGGCCTACGCCAACAGCAGGCTGGAGTGGGTGGCGCATGTGGCGGGCAAGCGCGAGTCGCGGCGTCTGATCGGCGACCTGGTGCTGCGGGAGCAGGACCTGGTGGGGCGTGTCGCGTATCCTGACGCGACGGCGTGCACGACCTGGACGATCGACCTGCATTACCCCGACCCCAAGAACACGAAGCACTTTCCGGGCAACGAGTTCAAGTCGATCGCCAAGCATCAGGCGATCCACCCGTATCCGATCCCGTACCGCTGCCTCTACTCGAAGAACATCGACAACCTGTTTATGGCGGGGCGGAACATCAGCGTGACGCATGTGGCGCTGGGTACGGTGCGCGTGATGCGGACGGGCGGGATGATGGGCGAGGTGGTCGGGATGGCGGCGGCGGTGTGCGGGCGTCACGGGTGCCTGCCGCGCGACGTCTACGCCAAGCATTTCGACGAGCTGAAGGCGCTGATGGAGAAGGGTGTGGGCCGGGGCTTGCCGCAGCCCCCGCAGAACTATAACCTCGGCGGGACGCTGATGAAGAAGGAGTGAGGCGCGGCCCGCTGGTCCGGGCTGCGGCGCGCCTGCCCGTTCTTTGCCGCCCGCGCGCCGCGCTTTTTTTCGGCGGGCGGGTTGACAGGCCGGGGGAGTACGGTTATTCTATCCCCAACGATGAAAGCGAAAGCTGAGAGCATGAGTCTGGTTCTGAGCCTTACCGTTAGCGGGCGGGTAACGCCCGTACTTGTGAAAGGCACCCATCAGGCGGGTTCTTAAGGTTTCATCTGCGTAGGGCATCAGACGTTGAGGGAAAACCCGCCGTGAGTGAAACGGCGGGTTTTTGCATATCGGAGAGGATCAGGGTCGAGGGCGGCCCGGCGTCCGTGGCGGACGGAGGGCGGCCCGACCAGGAAGCGAGGCGAACATGAGCAAGCAGGCGAAGGCGGGACAGGTGGCTGACGAGCAGCCGATGCGGACGGGCGCGCAGTGTATCATTGACGGCCTGGTCGGCGCGGGCTGCGAGGTCCTTTTCGGGTATCCGGGCGGTGCGGTCCTGGACATCTTCAACTGCCTTTATGAGGCGCCGCTGCATTTCGTGCTGACGCGGCACGAGCAGGGGGCGGTGCACATGGCGGACGGGTACGCGCGGGCGACGGGCAAGGCGGGGTGCTGCCTGGTGACCTCCGGGCCGGGCGCGACCAATACGGTGACGGGGCTGGCCACGGCTTACATGGACGGCATACCGCTGGTGTGCATCACCGGGCAGGTGCCGCTGCACCTGATCGGCAATGACGCCTTCCAGGAGGCGGACGTGATCGGCATCACGCGGCCGGTGACCAAGCACAACTTCCTGGTGCGCACGGCGGACGAGCTGCCGGAGATCATCGCCAAGGCCTTCTACATCGCCACGACCGGCAAGCCCGGGCCGGTGGTGATCGACGTGCCGAAGAACATCCAGAAGCAGATGACGGCGCGGCGCGCGCCTGACGCGGTCGAGATGCGCGCGTACCATCCTGACGTGGAGGCCGACCCGGCGGCGGTGGCGCGGCTAGCGGAGCTGATCAACCAGTCGCAGCGTCCGCTGCTGTACGTGGGCGGCGGGGCGGTGAACGGCGACGCTTCGGCGGCGCTGGCGGCGCTGGCGCGGCGGGCGAACATCCCGGTGACCACGACGCTCATGGCGATGGGCGTCTTCCCGGAGGACGACCCGCTGTCGGTGCGGATGCTGGGCATGCACGGCAGCGTGGCGGCCAACTATGCGGTGGACCACTGCGACCTGCTGATCTCGGTGGGCGCGCGCTTCGACGACCGTGTGACGGGCAAGATCTCGGCGTTCGCGCCGCGGGCGGTGATCGAGCACATCGACATCGACCGCTCGTCGATCGGCAAGAGCGTGCGGGCCGACGTGGGCGTGCAGGGCTATGCCAAGCCTGTGCTGGAGGCGCTGCTGCCGCTGGTGCGCGAGGCCCGGCATGACGAGTGGCTGGAGCAGGTCGGCCGGTGGAAGGACCGCTTCCCCTTCACCTACACCCAGCGGGCGGGCGAGATCATGCCGCAGTTCGTGATCGAGAAGATCTACGAGGTGAGCAAGGGCCAGGCGCTGGTGACGACCGACGTGGGCCAGCACCAGATGTGGGCGACGCAGTACTTCCGGTACACGAAGCCGCGCCAGTTCATCTCCTCCGGCGGCCTGGGGACGATGGGCTTCGGGCTGCCCGCGACGATCGGCGCGCAACTCGGCCGGCCGGACGCGCTGGCGGTGTGCGTCACGGGCGACGGCGGCGTGCAGATGAACTTCCAGGAGCTGGTGGTGGCGGTGGAGCGGCAGTTGCCGATCGTGGTGGTGATCCTCAACAACGGGTATCTGGGCATGGTGCGCCAGTGGCAGGAGCTGTTCTACGGGCACCGGTATTCGGGGGTCATGCTGGGGCAGACGGAGCGCCGGCCGAACGAGCATGTGGCGGAGCGGCCGGTGTACCTGCCGGACTTCGTCAAGATGGCCGAGGCGCACGGCGCGTGCGCGTGCCGGGTGACGCGGTCCGAGGAGGTGGCGCCTGCGCTGGAGAAGGCGTTCGGCAGCGGGCAGACGTGGGTGATCGAGTGTATCGTGTCGCCGGAGGCCAACGTGTTCCCGATGATCCCTCCGGGGGCGCATGTGGCCGAGATGATCAACCGCACGGTGTGAGGGGACGTTCACACGTGCGAGCGTTCTGAAGTGCACAAGGGTGGGAGCTGAGTATGAAACACATCATCAACTGTCTTGTGGAGAACCAGCCGGGCGTGCTGGCGCGTATCGTGGGCCTGATCTCGGGCCGCGGGTATAACATCGAGACGCTCAATGTCGGGCCGACGGCCGACCCGACGGTGTCGAAGATGACGATCGTGGTGCCGGGTGACGCGCACGTGATCGAGCAGGTGACGCACCAGCTCTCGAAGCAGGTGGACGTGATCGAGGTGGTGAACATGACCAACCGCCGTCACCTCAACCGCGAGCTGATCCTGGTGCGGGTGGCGGTGGGGGACCACCAGCACCGCGCCGAGGTGGTCGATCTGGCCTCGCTGTTTATGGCTCGCGTGGTGGCGGTGCAGGAGGATTCCGTGACCGTGCAGATGGTCGGCAACCAGGAGACGGTGGATGACTTCCTGAGGCTGCTGAAGCATTATGCGATCGTCGATATCTCGCGTTCGGGCGTGATCGCCGTGGGCCGTGAGGCGGGCGAGAACGGCGGCAAGTGACCGGAAGGGGGCGTGGATGAAGCGTGCGTATCGATTCGGCCTGCTCGGGCATCCGGTCAAACATTCGCTCTCGCCGGTGATGCACGGCGCCTCCTTCCAGGCGCTGGGCCTGCAGGCGGAGTATGTCTGTTTCGACGTGCCTCCCGGAGAGCTGGCGGCGCGGCTGGAGGCCTGCCGCGGCGAGGGTTTTGACGGGCTGAACGTGACGATCCCGCACAAGGAGGCGGTGCTGCCGCTGATGACGCGGCTCGACCCGTCGGCGCGGCTGTTCGGCGCGGTGAACACGGTACGGCTTGAGGCCAAGGGCATGACCGGCTTCAACACCGACGCCACAGGCTTCCTTACGGACCTGCGCGAGAGCCGCGGCGTGACGCCGGAGGGGCTGCGTGTGCTGGTGGTGGGCTGCGGCGGGGCGGGCCGGGCGGTCGCGACCGCGTGCGTGCGCGAGGGCGCGTCGGAGGTCGGCCTGGCCGACCTCTATCCGGCCAAGGCGGACGCGCTGGCGGGGGGGATCGTCGAGCGTCTGCCGGACGCGGTGACGCAGGTCGATGTGCTCTCCGGCGAGGCGGAGGTGTGGGCGCGTTACGGCGAGGCGTGCGACCTGATCGTACACTGCACCTCGGCCGGGCTGCACGCGGGGGACGCGTCGCCTGTGCCGGCGGCGGCGTTCCGCGAGGGGCAGCTTGTGTATGACCTGGTCTATACGGCGCGGCTGACGCCGACCATGCGCGTGGCGGCTGAGGCGGGTGCGGACGTGCTGAACGGCATGGGGATGCTGGTGCACCAGGGTGCGGCGGCGTTCACGATCTGGACCGGGCTGGAGGCCGACACGGCGGCGATGCGGGCGGCGCTGGAGGCCCGGGTTTACGCGGCGGCAGGCTGAGCCGCGCGGCGCCCCATGCCCTTCTCAGGGGCCGGGCTCGAGGAGGACCGGGTTGGTGAGCGCGCCGATGCCGTCGATGGCGATGGTCACGGTGTCGCCGGGGGCGAGGAAGACGGGCGGGTTGCGCGCGAAGCCGGCGCCGGAGGGGGTGCCGGTGAAGATCGCGGTGCCTGCGGGCAGGGTGGTGCTGCCGCTCAGGAAGACGATCAGGTCGACAACGGAAAAGATGTGGTCTGAGGTGCTCGCCTGCTGGCGCAGCTCGCCGTTGACGGTCGCGCGGAGGGTGAGGGCCTGAGGGTCGGGAATCGCGTCGCGCGTCACGAGGCAGGGGCCGAGCGGCGCGAAGGTGTCGAACGATTTGCCGCGGCACCACTGGTTGCCGCCGAAGCTCTTCTGCCAGTCGCGCGCGGTGACGTCGTTGCCGCAGGTGTAGCCGAGGACGTGGTCGAGCGCGTTCTCGCGGGTGGCGTTCTTGCAGCGCTTGCCGAGGATGACCACCAGCTCGGCCTCGTAGTCCACCTTCGTGCTGGCGAGGTGGGTGGGGATGAGGATCGGGTCGCCGGGGTTCTGGGTGACCCACGGGTTTTTCATGAAGAGCACCGGGTAGGCCGGGATCGGCTGGCCGGTCTCCGCCGCATGGGCGCGGAAGTTGAGGCCGATCGCGAGGATCAGGGAGGGCTGGACCGGCGCGAGGAGCTTCGCGACGCGCAGGCGTCTGCCCGACGGCGACCAGTCGCCGAACAGGTCGCCGAGGAGCGGCTCGGCCGAGCCGTCGGGATGGAGGATGCCGGTGAGGGGGGCGGGGGAACCGTCGGTGAGGAAGCGGATGATGTTCATAGGGTCGGTCTCTTCTGGCTCGCTTGGATGCGGGTGATCATAGGGGCGTCCCGCGCGGGTGTCAACCCGACAGAATGTCCGATAACCAGCAAGGAGTTGCCAAGGTAGCAGGGAGGTCTCTTTGGCGTGAGCTATGTCGGTCTGGTTGGCGTCCGGAACGGGCGGACGTCTCGGACGCCCGAAAGCGGGGGTCTGGCGAACGCAGGCGTTGACGCCGGGGGATGGAAGGCGTACGCTTTGAACGTTCACGATGAATTAAGGTGAGGGCACAGGACATGTCTACGGGACGGCTGATGAAATCGGGTTTGGCGGCGGGGTTGCTGGCGGCGGGGTGCGCGACGCGGCAGGCGGCGGTCGTGCCGACGCCGAAGCCGGACGGGGCGGTGGTGGCGGCGACCGCGCTGGCGCGCGCGGACGCGGCGGCGGGCGTGGACGCCTACGGGGCGGGCCGCCGCGCGGCCGAGGAGCTGAAGGCCCGGCTGGGCGCGGTCGAGCCGCACGTGGTGGTGCTGGCCGAGTGCTTCGTCGGCAAGGCCGACAAGGCGCGCGCGCTCAAGGGCGTGACCTCGGTGTTCGGCAAGGCGCGCGTGGTGGGCTTCTCCTGCTACGGCGTGTACACGTGCGAAGGCGTGGCCGACCGTCAGGCGGTCGGGCTGCTGGCGCTGGGCGGCGACGGGCTCGCGGTGCGCACGGCGCTGGTGCCGGACCAGCGGAGCCTGGGGCTGACGCTGGAACGCGACGAGGCCGCGCTCAAGGCCGCGCTCGGGGCGGCCGGACGCGCGCTGGCGCAGGGGGTTCCCGCGAACGCCGGCACGCGGCTGCTGGTCGTGCTGGCCGACACCCATTCGCCCAAGAACCAGTTGCTGCTGGACGGCGTGCAGGCGGTGGCGGGCGAGGCGCTGCCGGTGACGGGCGGCTCGGCCAACAAGAACGCGGGGCAGAACTGGGTGTACTACGGCGGCCGGCTCTATACCGACGCGGCCGTGGCGCTGGCGCTCGACGGCGCGTTCTCGGTGGTGCAGGGCGGCGCGCAGGCGCAGGACAACCAGGCGGTGCTGGACTCCGCGCGGACGGTGGCGGCCGGTCTGCGGCAGCGCGCGCGGGGCGCGCCGCTGCTGGTGACGGCCTTCGACTGCGCGGGCCGCAAGGGCAAGCTGGAGGCGATTGAGCAGGAGCAGAAAGCGGTGCTGGAAGGGCTGGGGCCGGCAGGCGAGCTGTTCGGCGTCTGGTGCGCGGGCGAGATCGGCTGCTCTGCAGACTCTCCGGCCAAGCCTGTCGGCCGCGGCTGGCATCTGATGGGCACGCTGTTGCAGGCGGCCCCAACGGCAGGAATGATGGAATGATGGAATGGTGGAAGGGTGGAATCGTGCGAGCGTTTCTCCTACGATCTCAATTCTTTGCGGGATGTAGGCGGGCGGGAGCGGCTGCGATCCTGTGGGTCGTCGTCGGCGTGGCGTCCTTTGCGGAGGCGGGCGGGGCCGACCCTTTCTCGCGGCAGGTGGCGGCTAAGGTGGCCGCGTTGCGCGACGGCGCGCCGGCCGAGCGGCTGCGCGCGGCGGAGGCGCTCGGCTACCTGCGGGCGTACGCGGCGGAGGGGGCGCTCGTCCGCGCGCTGGAGAGCGACGCCGAGGCGCCGGTGCGGCGCAACGCCGCGCTGGCGCTCGGCTGGTGCGGCGGGCGGCGGTCGCTGGCGGCGCTGGTCGCGCGGCTCGACGACGAGGCGTGGACCGTGCGGCAGGCCGCGTGGGTGGCGCTGACCAACCTGACGGGGATGGAGCATCCGTTCGACGCCTTGGCGGCGGCCGGTGAGCGGCGTCGCGCGGCGGAGGTCTGGCGGGCCTGGTGCGGTGCGCTGCCTGCGGACGGGCTGCCGTCCGAAGTGCTGGCGCTGCTGGCGTCGCGGCGGCACGACGAGGTCGCGCGCGGGTTGCGCGCGGCCGGCGCGCTGGGTGCGGGCGCGGAGAACGTCGTGCGGCTCGCGGCGGCGATCGCGCCCTGGCGGGAGGTCGAGAACGAGGCTGACGCCGAGGCGAAGTGGCGCGTGCAGGCCGGCCTGCGGGCGCTCGGCCGCTCAGGGCGGCCCGAGGCGCTGCCGGCGCTGGCGGGCTTCCTGGAGAACGCGCAGTGGGCGCGCTACGCGGCGGACGCGCTGGGCGAGCTGGGCGGCGACGGCGCCGCCGCGGCGCTGCTGGCGGCGCTGCCGCGTTATGCGCGGCCGGTCGAGCCCAACCTTTTCCGCGAGAACACGCACCGCGCGCCGGGCACGCATCCCAGCGACGTGCCCACGGCGGATTCGCGCGACCGGATCCTGGCTTCGGCCTACGCCGTCGCGCAGGCGCTCTCGCGCATCCCGTTCGACGACCCCGCGCTCGTGCGCGCGCTGCGCGGGCACGCCGCGCTGATCGCCGCGCAGCTCCCGCTGGACATCGACGGGCTGGTGGTCTACGAGGAGGAGCCGTTCCAGGCGGTGTTCCGCGACCTGCTCGAGCGGGCCGGGGCGAGCGGGCGGCTGCTGGACGGCGCGTTCGCCGCGCTCGGCCAGCCGCGCGCGGCGGCCGCCCCGGCGGCGGCGCCGGCCCCGGCGGAGGAAGAGACGCCCGCCGCGCGCAGCCCGGTGCTGCGGGGCGGCGACGAGGCGGTCCGCCTGGAGGCGGACGTCAGCGGTTGGGCGGAGCTGTGCCTGACGGCCGAGGAGGTCGACGCGTACTGGAACGACCGCGCCAACTGGGCCGAGGCGCGGCTGGTCGACGCGGAGGGGCGGGTGACGTATCTCGACACCCTCACGCCGGTCTCGGCGTGGCAGCAGCACGACGCGCTGCGCGTGAACCGCAGCGCCGCTTATGAGGATCTGCGCATCGGCCGGCGGCGTTTCAGCCGCGGCCTGCACACGCACGCCCGCGGCGAGCTGCGCTACCGGCTCGACGGCCGGTACC
>JAKJGY010000118.1 GCA_022704145.1 Verrucomicrobiota bacterium | reverse complement strand
GGGCGGTTTGACCGCCGAGGAGGTGGAGCAGTTCATCACGGTTCCGCTCGAAGCGGTCATGAACGGTTTGCCGGGCGTGAAAGCCGTGCGGTCTTCCTCAGGAAGCGGGCTCTCGTTCGTGTGGGTGGATTTCGACTGGCATACGGACCTGTTCCGGGCGCGGCAGAGCGTGTCCGAAAGACTGTCCGCGGTCAGGGCCTCGTTGCCGGAGGGGTCGGAGCCGGAGATCACGCCTGTGGTTTCCGTGACGGGAGAGATCGCGCTGTTGGCCGTGCTGAGCGAGGGCGGTGCCGTGTCGGCGCTTGAGTTGCGCCAGTTGGCCGAGTACGAGTTACGGAACCGGCTGATGGCGATCCCCGGCATCGGGCAGGTGGTGGTGATCGGCGGCCGTCTTCCCGAGTATCAGGTGAACGTCTCACAGGAGCGGCTGGCCGCCTTCGGGCTGACGCTGGCCGATGTGGCTGACGCCGCGGGGGCCTCGCATACGATGGCGGGTGCAGGCTACCTCGCGCATGTGGCGGGGTTGGAGGTGCCGCTGCGGCAGACTGCGCGTGTCAGCTCGCTTGACGAGCTAGGCCGCGTGCTGGTGCCAGCCGCCGGCGGGCGACGGGTGCGGCTCGGCCAGGTGGCGGAGGTCGTGCTCGGGGGCGCGCCGCGTCGCGGCTCGGCGGGTTTCGACGGCGCCGATGCGGTTGTGCTTTCCGTGCAGAAGGCTCCGGGCGGCAACACGCTCGAGCTGACCCGCCAGATCGATGCCGCGCTGGATGAGTTCGAGGCTTCGCGCTTGCCCGCAGGCGTGGCGATCCGGCGGACGGCCTACCGACAGGCGGATTTCATCCGTCTGTCGGTTGACAACGGAGAGGCGATTATCCGGGATGCCGCGGTGATCGTGATCCTCGTGCTCGGTCTGACGCTCCTGCGTGTACGCACGACCCTGATCACGCTGTTGGCGCTACCGCTCTCGCTCGCGGCCGGTCTGCTGCTCTTTCCGGCGTTCGGCCTCGGGGTCAATATCATGACTTTGGGCGGGCTGGCGGTGGCCGTGGGTGATGTGGTGGATAACGCCATCATCTTTGTCGAGAGCGCCTGGCGCAAGCTGGGCGAGAATGACGCGAGGCCCCCCCAGGAGCGGCTGGGGCGGGTGGAGGTGCTCCGTTCGTCCGGCGCCGAGATTCTGAACTCGATCACCTTTTCGACGGCGGTCATCGTGCTGGTGTTCTCTCCGCTGCTTCTGCTGACGGGGCTGGAAGGGCAGTTCTTCAAACCGCTCGGACTGGCCTATCTGCTGGTCTTCATCGCGTCGCTGCTGGTGGCGCTCACGGTGACGCCCGCGCTCTGCCTGCTGCTCTACAGCGAGCGCAGGGGGGTGTTCCGGAACCGGCGCACCGCGCCTGCACGTGGTGGCGACGGGCTTTCGGTCCGCCTGCTGAAGGCTTTCTACCGACCCCTGCTCCGGTTCTGTGTGCGTCACGCCTGGCTGGTCTGCTGCGCGATGACGGTCGTGACCGCCGCCGCGCTGTGGCTGGCTTCGACGTTCGGAACGAGTTTTCTGCCGCCGTTCCACGAGGACTGCTACACCGTGTTTGTGAGCACGCCGCCTGGAACTTCGCTGGAGGAGACCGAGCGTGTGACGCACGAGGCGGTCCTAGCGGTCGGCCGTGTGGCGGGCGTGAGGAGCGTCACGCGCCGTACGGGGCGCGCCGAGCGTGATGAGCACGCCGAGCCGGTGAGCGCCTCCGAGATGCTGGTGCGGGTTGACAGCCGGGCCGAGCCGGCCCGGCTGCGCCGTGAGATCGGCGCGGTGATCAACCGGATACCGGGCGTGAGCACCATGATCGGCTATCCGATCGCGCATCGCATCAGCTCGGTCCTGTCGGGCACGAACGCGGAGCTGGCGATCAATATCTTCGGCGATGACCTTGCGACGTTGCGCGCGGCGGCGGCCGCAGCCAAGAGGATACTGGAGACGCTGCCGCAGGTCGCGGATGTGCGGGCTAATCGCGAGATACTGGTCGATACGCTCCGTATCCGCTACCGGCTTGAGGATCTGGCGCGTGCGGGGCTGACGCTGAAGGAGGCGGGAGAGCAGGTCTCGGCAGCGTTCGACGGATGGGTGGTGGGGCAGGTGGCGCAGAACCAGCGGCGCTGGGACATCGTGGTGCGGCTGGACGGCGCCGAGCGCGGCACCCTGGCGGATGTCGCGGCCTTTAAGCTCGCGACTCGCGACGGCGCGCGTGTGCGTCTGGACGAGGTGGCGGACGTGTACCGCGAGGAGGCGCCCAATCTGATCGTGAGGGATAACGCGCATCGTAAGGCGCTGCTCTCCTGTAATGTGGCTGAGGGGTCGAATGTGGGCGACCTGGTCGCGGCGCTGCGCCAGAAGGTCGAGCCGGCCGTGAACGAATTGGGCTGCACGGTCAGCTACGGCGGCAGTTATGAGGCCCAGCAGTCCGCGTCGCGCCGCCTCACGTGGCTGGGGCTCGGGATCGTGCTGGCGATCGCGCTGATCCTCACCTGCTCGTTGCGCAGCCTGCGTGCGGCGCTGCTGGTGCTGGTGAATCTCCCGCTTTGCCTGATCGGCGGGGTGGCGGCCATGTACGTGGCGAACCGCGCGCCTCTGGTTCAGAACACGTTGGCGCTCTTCAGCGGCGGGCCGTATGTCGCGCCGGTGCTGTCGGTCGCGTCGCTGGTGGGCTTCGTGACGGTCATCGGTTTCGTGATCCGCAACGGGCTGCTGCTGCTCAACCGCTACGGCGAACTGCAGGCTGCTGGCTGCGGCGTGCGCGAGGCGATCTTGGCGGGCTCAGAGGAGCGTATGGTGCCGATCCTGATGACCTCCCTGACGACGATCTTGGGGCTGCTGCCGATCGTCCTGGCCTTTGACAAGCCTGGCGGCGAGCTGCTGGCGCCGCTGGCGCTGGTGCAGTTCGGCGGCCTGATCAGCGCGACGCTCCTGAACCTGCTGGTGCTGCCCGCCGCCTACCGGCTCGCGTTCCCAAGAAACTGAACCGCGCACCTCGCGCCGTCCGAAGGAGTATTTTTGAAACAGGAATTGCGTCGAAGCTGTTTTTCTGTCATATTCGCTTCGTGACTGCGGGGGCGTATGAGGGATGCATACGCACGATGCGGAGCAAGGGATGGTGGACATGACGACCCAGGTGAGCCGGCATGATATGTACAACCAGTTGACGTCTGGCCTCTATGACGCCTTGGTTGTGACGGATGCCAACGGGCATGTGATCGACTGGGGCAAGCGTGCGTCCGAGTATTTCCAGTACACGCGCGAGCAGGTCTGGGACAAGCCGATCTCGCTGCTGATCAACGGTGTGACGGCGAATATGATCGGCCGGATCCGTAAGGGCCTGGTGGAGTCGCGGCATTTTATCCTGGACGCGCGCTGCTGCCGTCAGGACGGGACGACCTTTTCGGCGGAGGTGACGATCGCGCTGGTGGATCTGCTGAATAGCGGCGACCTGATCTTTTCGATACGGAACACCGAGCGGCGGCGGCGGCAGTGGGAGGCGTTGCGCAGTATCGCGAACGCGTTCGGCAACGCGCAGAGCGCCTGTTTTGTGTGCGACGAGTCGGGGCTCTTCAAGGCGGTGAATGCGGCTTTTGTGGAGATGTTCGACCTGCCGGGCGAGGAGGCGGCTGTCGGACGCGCCTTTGACATGCTGATGCCGGACGAGCCTTTACCCGGCCTGTTCGCTGAAGCTTTGGCGGGGGCGCGCGTGACGCACATCATCGAGGCGGAGACAGGGGCCGAGACCGTCGCGCGGGTCGAGATACGGATGGTGCCGGACGCTCATGGTGACGGCCGTATCTGTGGTGTGGTGGGTTCGCTTCTGCAGATCTGAGCGGTGTTGCGGGGCGCGGTTTTCGGGAAGGGTGAGAGTCTACGTGAAGAATGGTCCGGTGACGGCTTTAGTGGTGTCCAAGTTGGATGCGGGGCAGCCGCTCCAGGTGTTTCTGGCGGCTAAGCTAGGTATTTCGCGGCGTGCGGCCAAGGCGATGCTGGATGACCGGTCGGTCTGGGTCAACCGGAGATGCGTCTGGATGGCGCATCATCAGTTGCGGCAGGGCGACACGGTCGAGCTGCCGACGGCCTATCAGAAGCAGGAGCAGCCGGCCTCCAAGCTCCGTATCCTGGTGGAGGACGAGCACTTTGCGGTGGTTGACAAGCCGTCCGGCCTGGTGTCGGTCGGGGAGGGCGGCGTGGAGGGGCTGCTACGCGAGCAGACCGGGCTGCCCACGCTGCAGGCGGTTCACCGGCTTGACCGGGACACGACCGGCTGCCTGCTGTTCGCTAAGAGCGCGCGGGCGTTGGCGGAGGCGGTGGCGCTTTTCAAGACGCGCCGGGTGACCAAGATCTACCAGGTGATCGTGTCGGGCGTGTTCGAGCGCCCGTCCTCGACGGTGGAGCAGGAGCTGGACGGCGAGCGGGCGGTCAGCCACATCCATCGCGAGGCCTCCTCGCGTGACGCGAGTTTCCTCAAGGTCAGGATCGAGACGGGGCGCACGCATCAGATCCGGCGTCATCTGGCCGCCCTCCGGCACCCGGTCCTGGGGGATCGCGAGCACGGCATGAAATTCGCGCGCGACCCGCGGCTGCTGACCGTACCGCGTCAGATGCTGCATGCGAGCGGACTCGAGCTGCCGCACCCGCTGGTGCCGGGCGCGACGCTTAAGGCGCACAGCCCGCTGCCGGCGGATTTCCGCCGCTGTCTGAAGCTGTTCGAGATGGGCAAGTAGGGCGGCGTTACGCGCCGATGGGCGGGATGGCCGACATGCTCACTATCCGCACAGCCTGGATCACGCGGCGCGAGTCGGCGTCGCCTTCCTTCGAGCTGTATCCGCCCGAGGCGGCCCCGGGAGAGACGCTGTATCTGACCCATGATTCGGCGGCGTTCGACGACCTCTTAGCTGATGCGGGGTCGCAGGTTGTGGACGTTCTCGCGGTCTGGCGTCTGGCGTATGCGGAGGAGCCCCGCGAGCATGCGGAACGGCTCTTCGCGGAGGGCGAGCGGCCCTCTGCGGAAGGGTTGTGGCGGGTCTGGAAAGCGATGGAGAGGCGTCTGCTCGGGTTCCCGCTCTGGGCGCTAGAGACGGTCGAGCTGCTGCTCAGGGAGATCGGCGAGAGGGCCTTGGCCCGGTTGGCGGGGCACCTGGCCGAGCAGGTGCGCGTCGCAGGGCGCGGCGGCGGGGCCTGGTCGGAGACCTTCAAGGCGGCGGGCCCACGTGCCGAACGGCGTAACCTGCCCGCGCATGAGGACTGCTCGCCGGTGCCGGTGGAGCGGCTGGCTGCGCATCTCACCGCGAGCGGTACGTTCGGCCGGCTGATGCCCGGTTACGAGTCGCGTCCGGGCCAGCTCGAGATGCTCAAGGCGGTCGCCCGGGCCTTGAATGAGGGACGGCACCTGCTGGTCGAGGCGGGGACGGGCGTGGGCAAGAGCCTGGCCTACCTGATCCCTGCGGCGGCGTGGGCGCGGCTGAATGACCTGCCTGTGGTGGTGAGCACGAACACCCGTAACCTGCAGGCGCAGCTTGTGGAGAAGGACCTGCCGCTGGTCAGCGAGGCGGTCCGGGCTGAGTTCGGCGCGGGACAGGAGGGGGCGCTGCGGGTGGCGCTGCTGAAAGGGCGTTCGAACTACCTCTGCCTGAGGCAGCTCTCGTTGCTGCTGGAGCACGGTCAGTTCGAGCTGGAGCGGCCCGAGCTGCGGCTGTTCGCGGAGGCGGTGGCGTGGTCGGTGCAGACGGTCGAGGGCGACCTCGACACGTTTGCCGGCTCCAGCCATGCGGACGGCGGGTTTTTGTGCAAGCTCGCCTCGCTCGGCGACGAGTGCGCGGGTCGGGCCTGCCGCTATTTTCGTCGTTGCTTTCTCCAGAAGGCGCGTTTCAGGGCCGCGTCCGCGCATGTGGTCGTCGCGAACCACGCCCTGGTCTTCGCGGACATGCGCAAGCCGGGCACAGCCCTGCCGCCGTACGCCCAGGTCATCTTCGATGAGGCGCATAATCTGGAGGAGGCGGCCACGCGCCACCTGTCGGTGGAGGTGACGGCCTTGCGGCTGGGGCAGCTTGTGCGCCGCCTCAGCCGTGGCAGGGGAAAGCGCGCGGGCGGTTTGCTGGAGGTGCTGAGGAACCATCTTGAAAAGGGCGCGGTCACGGCGGATGAGGAGACTGCGAAGGTCCTGCGGCGCCGCATCCGGGAGATCCGCGCCTCGCTGGAGACGGTCCAGGTGCGGGCGCGGGCGCTCTTCACGCGGCTGGGCGGCCTGACGGTCGGGGTGAAGGAGGCGGTTCGGTTCCGGTGTGAGCCGGGCGCTGAGCCGCAGGCGGGGCCGCCGCGGCGGCTTGTCTGCCGGGCCGGTGTGTTCGAGCCTTGCGACGGGGTTTGTGACGAAGCCTTGCTGGCGGCGGACCGTGTGGCGCTGAAAGAGGCGTTGTCCGAGGCGGCGGGGCGGCTGATGGCGCTGGCGGAGGAGCTGAGGCGTGCGGCCGAAGGCGAGCTGGAGCTGTATGGCGATCAGGCGTCGAGCGTCGAAGGCGCGGCCTCCTCCTTGCGCGAGTTCGCCCTCGACGTGGATGACGTGCTGGCCGCCGCCGACCCGGAGTTCGTCTACTGGGCGGAACCGGCGGGCCGCCAGGCGGCCGGGCAGGCCAACGTGTTCGCCGCGCCGCTGAAGATCGGGAGCGCCCTGGCGGAACAGCTATACCGGCAGAAGGCCTCGGTGGTGTTCTGCTCCGCAACCTTGCGCGTGGGGTCCTCGTTCGGCTATGTCGTCCGTCGGCTGGGGCTTGACCAGCTTGAGGAGGGCCGGGTGACCACCTGCGTGGCGGACAGCCCGTTCGACTATCTCTCGCAGTGTGCGGTGCTGGCGCCGACGTTCCTGCCGGAACCCTCTGCGGGAGATGGTGTCGGCTACGCGGAGCAGCTTGCGGGACTGATGCTCGAGGTGTTCGCCCACACGCGCGGCCGCGCGTTGGGGCTGTTCACGAGCTATGAGATGATGAACCGTGTGGCGCGGCTGCTTGAGGAGCCGCTGCGCGAGGACGGCATCCGGCTGCTGGTACAGGGCGCGAGCGGAACGCGGGATCAGATCACGCGCGTGTTCCGTTCGGGCGGTGCGTGTGTGCTGCTCGGCGCGCACTCGTTCTGGGAGGGGGTCGATGTGGCGGGTGAGGCGTTGAGCTGCGTCGTGATGGCGCGGCTGCCCTTTGCCGCACTGGGCGATCCGGTCTTCGAGGCGCGCAGCGAGCAGATCGACGCGCAGGGCGGAAGCTCGTTCCGTGAGTTCTCCCTGCCGCAGGCCGTGATCCGTTTCAGGCAGGGTTTCGGCCGGCTGATACGGACCCGGGCGGACCGCGGAGTGGTGATCGTGGCCGACCCGCGGGTGGTGACCAAGCATTACGGGGCGACGTTCCGGCGCGGGTTGCCCTGCCCCGTGCTCACGGTGCCCGGCCGCGCGGAGCTGCTGGAGCGGGTCGGGGCCCTCTTCCCCCCGGGGGGGTGAGCGCGTGCCGGCGCGCAGAGCGCGAGCGCACGGCGCGAGGCGGTCGTGAGGGGTAGCTCGGAGGGCGTCGCGAAGACGTAGGCCGGCGGCACCGCGGCCTGGCGAAGGCGTGCGGCGAAGACATGCGAGAGCAGCTTGAAATGGGTGAACGCGTGCGTGACGGTTCCGCGCGCGACGGCGGCGGAAAGGGCGAGGCCGGTCTGCGCGCGCAAAGCCTGCGCGGCGGCGCGCGGCGCGGGCGCCGCGTCGGAAAGGGTGGCGCTCGGCAGCTCCCAGAGGCCGCCCAGCAGACCGTCGGACGGACGCCGGATGAAGAGCGTCCGTCCGAGGGGGTCGCGGACGACGGCGACGGCCGTGATGCGCAGCGGCCTGGCTCGCTGAGCGGGCCTATATGGGAACAGGCCCTGGCGATCGGTCTGCCGGGCGATACAGGCGCGGTGGAGCGGGCAGGCGTCGCAGGCCGGTTGGCGGGGCGTGCAGAGGGTGGCGCCGAGGTCCATCATCGCCTGGTTGAAGTCGCCCGGACGACGGGAGGCGGCGACATGCGGCTGGAGCCAGGCGGCGAGCCGGTCGCGTGCGGCCGGCTTACGGAAGTCGTCGGGCCAGGCGAGCATGCGCGCGAAGACGCGCGCGACGTTTCCGTCCACCACGGGCACGGCCTCGCCGTGGCAGATGCTGGCGATGGCGGCGGCGGTATAGGCGCCGACGCCGGGCAAGGCTGACCAGGCGGCGGCCGTCCTGGGCAGGGCGCCGCCGGAGGCCAGAACCTGCTGCGCGGCCTGATGGAGGTTGCGCGCGCGGGAATAGTAGCCGAGTCCCTCCCAGGCTTTCAGCACGGCCTCCTGCGGGGCTGCGGCGAGCGCGCCGACCGTCGGGAAGGACGACAGGAAACGGGTGAAATAGCCGCGCACGGTATCGACCTGGGTCTGCTGGAGCATGATCTCGCTCACCCAGACGGCATACGGGTCGGGGTGTCCGCGCCAAGGCATCTCGCGCCGGTGTGCGTCGTACCAGTCGAGCAGGAGGCGGTGCAGCGGTCGTTCGGACATAGATTGCGTCACGGTGAGCTGCGCAGGTCGAGCGCCATCGCGATCTCGGGGCAGGTGAACGGGTTCGCGTGCTTGGTGCAGTTGATGCAGCCCATGTAGAGCTTGTGCATCACCTGAGTCTTGGGGATCACGCGGAAGCCGAGCGAGCTGAAGAACGCGGGTGCGAAGGTCAGGCAGATGGCCTGGGCCGGCTGGAAGCGCCGCACCGACTCGAGGATCGTGGAGACGATCCGGGTGCCGATGTGATGGCGCCGGAAGCCCGCCTGTACGGCGACCGACTGGATCTCGACCGAGGCGCGCTCGGGCTCGCCGATCTCCGGCAGGATCTGCCAGGCCGCACAGCCGACGACGCGTCCCTCGGCCTCGCACACGACGAAGCGGTCGATGTTCTGGATAATGTCGCCGATGGGGCGCGAGATCAGGTCCTCCTGATGGGAGCGGATCAGGTTGAAGATCTGTTCCGCGTCCTTAAGGACAGCCGGCCGGATGACGGGTAGGGGGGTGGTCTCATTCATAACGCGATGGGGGAATGATAGCACAGGGCGGCATGCGCTTCCAGAGTGCGCTTAAGGGAGTCGGTCAGATTTCGATCAGGGTGAGCGTGACGTCGCGGGACTTGCCCGCGCGAACGGCGGTGATCGTCACGCGGTCGCCGGGGCGGAGGGTGTCGAGCGCGGCCTGGAACTCTTCGGACGTGGCGACCGGACGCGAGCCGACGGCGACGATGACGTCGCCGAAGACGAGGTCGCCGCGGCGGCTGACGGCGAGGCCCTCAAGGCCGGCCGCGGCAGCGGGCGTGCCCTCCAGCACGGCGTAGATGGCCACTCCCCGCAGGCCTGCGCGGGCGGTGACATGGTCCGGCAGCATTTGGATGCCGATCCCCGCGCGTGTGACGCGGCCTTTCTCGATGAGTTGCGGCACGACACGCGAGACGGTATCGGACGGCACGGCGAAACCGATGCCGGCGTAGGCGCCGCTTGGGCTGAGGATCGCGGTGTTGACGCCGATCAGTTGGCCTGCGCCGTTCAGCAAGGGGCCGCCGGAGTTGCCGGGGTTGATGGCGGTGTCGGTCTGGATGACGTCATAGATCTTGCGGTCGGTCATCGAGGTGATGGTGCGGCCCAGCGCGCTGACGATGCCGGAGGATAGCGTGGTGTCGAGGCCGAAGGGGTTGCCGATCGCATAGACCTGCTGGCCGACCTGCAGCAGGCGTGAGGGCGTGAGGGTGATCGGGGCGAGCTTCTCGGCTGGCGCCTCGATCTTCAGCACGGCCAGATCGTAATCGGGGGCGACGCCGACGAGCTTGGCGTCGTAGCGGGTCCCGTCGGGGAAGGTGACGGTCAGGGTGTTGGCCTGATGGACCACATGGTAGTTGCTGATGATGTGTCCCTCGCGATCCCAGACAAAGCCCGAGCCCGCGCCTTGGGGCACCTCGTACAGTTGGAACGTGAAGAGGCCGCGCCGGACGAGCGCATGGTTGGCCACGGCGACGACGGAAGGGGATACGCTCTTGTATACGGCGGTGGCTTCGCTCTCGCAGCCGCTGAAGGGGGGCGGAGGCGGGGGGGGCGGGGCGCGCACCACAAGCGGCGCCGCGTTGGTCCAGGCGGCAAGGGCCGCCTCATGGCTGCGCCAACGGCGCTGGTTGTCACGCAGTTGGAAGGCCAGGAAAAGCACGAGCGTCAGCAGGGTCAGTGTGAGGAACGGTGAACGTGCGGCATTCATGGTAATAATCTTAACGCGGCGTGAGGTCCGGTTCTAGGGAAAACTGCATGGCCCCTCATCCGGGGGCCCGAAACCGACTTCGGATTCTGCTGAAAGGGCCGCTCTTGGGCTGTGATCGTGCTCGTCCATCGTCCTCGTACTCGATTTCGCTGGGGGTTTTCGAGAACGAGGACGGCGACGAGAACGAGGGGGCAGGGTCGACTTTTTCAGCGAAACCGACTTCGCTTAGGATCGGGGGGAGGCGTCAGGCGGAGGGGCGGTCAGCCTGATAACAGGTACAGGCGCCGAAGGTGAAACGCTCGTAGCGGCACGCCGTGAAGCCCGCCGCGCGCAACAGCGCGAGCAGCTCCGCGCCTTGTGGCATGGATGCGACCGAGGCGGGCAAGTAGGTGTACTCGCGCCCATGGCCTGTCAGGAGGCGGCCGACCAGCGGGATCCAGCGGAACAGGTAGAGGCGGTGGAGGGGCCGGAGCAGGCGAGGCTCGGGTACGGACAGCTCCAGGATGATCAGGCGTCCGCCCGGGGCCAGCACACGCCGCAGCTCGCGGAAGCCTGCGGCGAGGTCGGCGAAATTGCGTACGCCGAAGGCGACGGTCACGGCGTCGAAACTCGCGTCAGGGAAAGCGAGCGCGAGCGCGTCACCGGGCAGGAGGGTCACACGGCCGGAGAGTCCGGCGGCGGCGAGCTTTGCGCGCCCGACCGCCAGCATGGCCTCCGAGAGGTCGACGCCGGTGATCCGGGCGTGAGGCAGCAGGCGCGCCGCGAGGGACGCGAGGTCGCCGGTGCCGGTGGCGACATCCAGCAGCCTGTGGGGCGCAAGGGGCTTGAGGGAGGCGAGCGCGCGGCGGCGCCAACCGAGGTCAAGGCCCAGCGAGAGTATGCGGTTCAGGAGGTCGTAGCGAGGCGCGAGCGTGTCAAACGCCCGAGCGATCTGGGCGCTCTTGCCCTCGGAGGTGGCATAGGGGGTGACGGACTCAACGCGCATGGGGGCTCCCGTTCAGGTCCGCCTCGACGAGGGCCTCAGCCGCAGGCCGCGGGAAGCCGCAGGAAGAGACGAGGTGGTCGCCCACCAGCCGTGCGAGACGTGAGAGGCCCAGCGCGTGGAAGCGTCCCTCAGCCGCCTGGATATGAGCGGCGAGCCGCGCGTAGGCGCCGAACGTGTCGCTCCCGGCGTGGTCGCGCAGGGCTGCGACCGTGCGCGGGAAGCGGCCGCGGTTGTGGATCAGCTCCCAGGTGCGGGCCACGTGCTGGAGCTGCAGGAGGGCGTCGAAGCTGAGGGCGTCAGAGCGCAGCAGCTCGTAGGGCGGCTCGGGGTTGAACACGAGGCCGAGCGGCCCGGCCTCACGCGCCAGGCGCGTGCCGGGCAGGCCTTTGAGCAGGTTGATCTGGAGTTCGGGCGGGCGGCAGGCCTCGACGAGCGTGTTGAAGCCGCGGCTGAAGGAGGCCGCATCCTCTCCCGGCAGCCCGAAGATCAGGTCGGCGTGGAGGGTGGCACCGGTCCCCTGAGCCAGAAAGCGCATATTCGCGAGGGTCTGCGCGGTATCGGGGCTGCGGCCGATGGCGGCGGAGACGGACGGGTTGAGGGTCTGGACGCCAGCCTCAAGGTGCAGGGCGCCGCGCGGAAAGGACGCGAGGCGCGCCGCCACGTCGGGGTGCAGGCGGTCGGGATTGATCTCGAGGTGGAGGCACGTGTCGGGGGTGACGCGGTCGCGAAAGAAGTCCAGCACGGCGCAGGCGTGTCCGGCGGGGGCGTTGAAGCTGCGGTCGAGAAATTTGTAGCGGCGCAGGCCGCGCCGCCAGAGGCGGTCGAGGGAGGGGAGCAGGCGGTCGAGCGGGAAGAGGCGCAGGCCGGTGCCCG
>JAKJGY010000325.1 GCA_022704145.1 Verrucomicrobiota bacterium | reverse complement strand
TGAACTCCTGCCGCACCCGTTCGCGCGCGCCGTGGTCGACGCGCTCGCGCGCCCGACCGGCGACCCCGCCGACCCGCTCGCCGCCCTCGCCCTCTCGACCCCGCCGGAGTGGCAGCGCACCCTCAGCTCCCTGCTGGCCAACAAGCAGAAGATGCTCAGCGCGCGCGAGGCCACCGGCGCCGACGCCGCACAGGACCTCATCACCCGGCTCTGGACGCTCCACCTCAAACGCCTGCGCGCCACGCTCGACGCCGCGCGCAGCCTCAGCCTCACCCCGCTCATCAAGCGCCTCGAGACCCTGCCCTGGGACCAGGCCTGCCTGCTCATGACGCCCGAGACCGCCGCGTTCGGAGCGGCGCCCCTCACCCCCCGGGAGGCGTCTCGCCCGCACGCGGCCCATGCGCGGCAGGCGTCTGCGGATGCACCTTCCGCACATGCAGCGGATAACGCATCCGGAGCTGCTGATCCAGAAGAATTTCCACCCAGTGCGTACCCGCCTGATGAAATGCCAGATTGATGAAGACCTCCACCGTCGTCGCGATCTGCTGGTCGTTCGACAGCTTGATCGGCACCGGCTGGCCCTCCCCCACCACCGACACCCCGTCCGGCGCCACAATCCGCGAGCGCTGCGTGAACTCGCCCTCGCCCATGCACCAGCGGTTCATCAGACAGATACGCGGACACACCGGCTGGTTGGTCGCCTGCACCAGCCCGTCAAAGATGCCGATCAGCATAAACTTGCCGTTGCGCTCCTGCCGCACATCGTCGCAGAGCACGCTGGCCTGAAGGTCGGGTATCATTCGCGCCCCCTTTAACGGCTCACTTCAACAGCCGGACGAACCGCGCGTACGCCACATCCCACGCCGCCGTGTCCTGCGGCCGGTATGTGACGATCGGAAACGCCGACTTGATCAGCGGCATCGCCGCCTTGAGGTCCGGCAGCACCCCCGCGCCGACCGCCTGGACCATCAGGTTGCCGACCGCCGTCGCCTCCTTCGGCCCCGCCAGCACCGGCACGCCCACCGAGTCCGCCGTGAACTGGTTCAGCAGCGCGTTGTTGCTGCCGCCGCCCACGATGTGCACCGCCTCGGTCTCCGTCCCCGTCACACGGTTGATCGTCTCGTTCACGTAGCGGTACTTGAGCGCCAGGCTCTCGTACACGCAGCGCAGGATCGCGCCGCGGTCGGCCGGCGCCGCCTGCCCGCTCTCCTGCAGGAAGCCGCGGATCGCCGCCTCCATGTTCGCCGGGTTGTAGAAGCGCTTGTCGTCCGGATCGATGAACGCCTGGAACGGCGCCGCGGCCGGCGTCAGCGTGTCGACCTCGCGCCACTCCATCCGCTTGCCGTCCGCGATCTCCCACACGCGCAGCAGCTCCTGCACAATCCACGTGCCCATGCAGTTGCGCAGGAACCGCGTGTTGCCGATGCCGCCCTCGTTGCTCAGCCCCAGCGCCATCGCCTCCGGCGTCGTGATCGGCTTCTTGATCAGCTTGCCCACCAGCGACCAGGTGCCCGAACTGATGATCAGCGCCTTCTTCGCGTTCTTCACCGGCGCCGCCGCGAACGCGCTGGCCGTGTCGTGCGAGCCCACCGCGATCAGGTCGACCTCGTTCAGCCCGCACGCCTCCGCCAGCTTCGGCTGGAGCCGGCCGATCCGCGCGCCGGGCTTGACAATCTCCGGCATGATCCGCTTGGGGATGCCCAGCGCCTTGAGCATCTCCTGGCTCCACTTGCCCTTCTTGGCGTCCATCATCTGCGTGACGCTGGCAAAGGTGGAGTCCACCGCGCGGCACCCCCCGAGATAGTAGTAGAACAGCGCCGGAACCGGCAGGTACACGCCCGCGAGCTTGAGCAGCTCCGGATGCCGCGTCGCCACCCACAGGAGCTGGTTCGACTGGTTGAACGGCTGGAAGTGGTTGCCCGTGATCGCATAGACGCGCGCCGCGTCCAGACGCTGCTTCACCTCGTCGCACATGGTGTCAAGGCGGTGGTCGCGATAACAGTAGACCTTGCCCAGCAAGTCGCCGTCCGGCGTCACCAGATGCCCGTCCGCACCCCACGTGTCAATGCCGATGCCGTCCAGCACCGGGCCGAACTGCCGCCGCGCCGCCTGCAGCCCCTTCACGATGTTCTGGTAGATCGCGGTGTCGTCCCAGTACGCACGCTCCCGCACCCCGCCCGCACGGTCCGGCAGGAAGTAGGTCACACCCTCATGCGCGAACCGGTGCACCTCCTCCATCCGGAACGTGCCCTCGCCAAACACCCCCACGAAACACTTCCCGCCCGAGGCCCCCAGATCCACAGCGAACAACTTCTTCTCGTCCATGCCCTCTCCCTTCCTGCGGCGCCGCCGCCCAACCCGCGTTCAGAACCTCACACCCGAATCAAAGCTTGTTTTGGGAGTATAGCAGACCCCCAACGGTTCAGATAGCCCGAAAAACGCCAAACCGTAAATCGGCGCGGCCTTCCCCCCGTCCCAGCACTCACGCACGCCCCGGACGGTACGACAGGCGCGCGAACAGGTCGCCGCAGATGTGCTCCGACGCCCGCTCGAGCCACGCCTCGCGGCTGACCCCCGCAGGACAGAACCGCACCACCCAAGAGGGCT
>JAKJGY010000324.1 GCA_022704145.1 Verrucomicrobiota bacterium | reverse complement strand
TCTTCCGCCGTCAGATAGTCGCTTGCACGCATGGTTGCCACTGTCCGTCCTGCATGCCCTTGTTTTAACCAGCGTCTCCAGCGGAGTCAACCCCCTCCGGCCCCGCGGGTTTGTCCGTCCCGATCAGATCCAGCAGCATCGGCGGCAGCGCCTTGAACATCCAGACCAGCTCGCGCAGATACCCGCCCGAGAGTCCGCCTGGCACCTTCGCCCAGGCCACCTCCGCCACCACCACGTCCACCGGCTCGGCCATCGCGCGCTCCGCCGCCGCCATCGCGTCCGACCGCGCCAGGCACTCGACGCGCAATTCCGCGTCCTCCCGCAGCAATCGCTCGAACCGGGCCTGCAGCGCCGCCGCCTGCTCGCCCCCGGCCTCCCGCGCGACCAGCGGCCACTCCAGGCCCACGGCCAAGTCCGCCAGCGGCATGTCGCCACATTTCTCCACCGCCTCCGGGCAGTCTTCCGCCAGCGCTGCGACGATCCGCTCCCGGGCGCCGTCCCAGTCGCCGCCGCACCCAGCCATAGCCGTCTCGACGCGCCGCCGTAGCTCCACCGCAGCGTCCGCCACCTGCCTGGCGTTCCACGCGCAGACGAACTTCCACGCCTTGATGTCCGCGCGCACGTCGCCGCGCCGCGGGAGCACCCCGGCCGCCGTCGTGAGAATATCCTCGATCCGCGGCAGCTCGGCCCCCGCGAACTGCACCGTGCGCTTGCCGGCCACTTGCAGCCGCAGCGTTCCGTCCCGGTCCTGCACAATCCCGCTCATGCCTGTCCTCCCGCGGCTTCCGGCCGCTGTTCCCGCCACGCACCAGCGCCGGCCGGCACCGCGCCCGCCTGTCCGCCCCTGGCGTCGTCCTCGACATCCTTGATGAACTTCGCGCGCCCGAGCTGTCCGCGCGCCCGGGCCTCGTCGGCCGCCGCCGTGTCGCGCGCCGCCTTCGCCCGCAGACCCTCCATGCGCGCCTGCGCCTCGGCCAGGGCGAGCTGGCGTTCCTCGCTCTGCGCCTGGGCCTGCTGGGCCGCCTGGTACTCCTCGTCGCTGATGAACGCCTGCGCCGTGTCGATCTCCTCGGCCTGCGCCACCTGCCGCGCGATCCAGTCCGGCCGCAGCCGCGCCCCGACCTTCTCGTTGCGCGCCCCGAGGTCCAGCAGGCGGATCAGCCCGTCGATCTTCTGGATCAGGTCCGAATACGTCGCGAACCCCATCGCCCGGATCTGCACGATCGTTTCGTGCTCGATCTCGCCCGCGAGCGCCATCACATGCAGCACCCACCCCACCAGCCAGATGATCGCCGGATCGTGCCGCCGCACCACCTCGCCGAGGTACTTGCCCGCCGCCATCAAACGGTTCCTTATCTCGAACGCCGTCTGGTCGGCCTGTGGCTGCTGGCCCTGCAGGATGCGTGGAATGTTGCTCTCCAAGTCCGCGAACGTCAACAGCATCTCGACCGCCTCGACCAGGCCCGACGTCAGCGCGTCGACCTTGAACTGCTGGATCGCCTCGCGCACGTCGCGCGTGTCGGGGTCCAGGTCCAGCCAGCGCACGCCGTCCTGCATCGCCTCCGGGTCCTGGCGCAACTGGTCCCTATGCCCCGCCAGCGTCAGCGTGCTCGATTCGCGCAGATTGGAGAGCCACGCCCGGATCACCCCCGTGATGCACTCCTGCGTGTCCTCCATCGCGTCGTAGATGCCCTGCGGGTGCGGGGACGTGCGGTCCCGGTCCCAGATGAAGCGCGCATAAGGCCGCGGCCCGGGATTCTCCACCAGCGCCACCGGCTCATCGTCGGCGAAGACGGCCATCACCGGTACATACACCATCGTGCCGGGGTCGGCTCCGTCCGCGCCGCCCGTGTCTTCCGCCGCGCCGTCTTCCGCCATCAGCTTGCGCGGCACGAACGCCCAGACCTCGCGCCACTCGACCGTGTCGGTGTAGGCGCGCCCCGAGGCCTGCTCCTTCGGATGGTCGCGCCCGTCGGTCGAGGCTCCCTTGCGCGCGCCGCCCTCCAGCGCCCGCGCCACAGCCCCCGTGTCGAAAATCTGCTGGTCCGCGCCCACCAGGCGCCACACCTCGAAACGCGTCAGTCGCCGGCGCCTGATCACATACTCAGCCAGCTCGGGCTGGTCCTCGCTGCCCAAGTCGACGTACATCTCCCAGGGAGATGGCACCTCCACCGTTCCCTGCATGCGCCCCTCGCGGTCGTGACCCACCAGCCCATGCAGCCAGTACTCGCCCCACGTCGCGCCGTCCTCGAGCGCGTCGCGCATCGTCATGGCCGCGCCCGACTCCGCCATGATCTCGTCCACCCGCGCCTTGATCGCGGCGAGCTGCTCCTCGCCCACCTGGCCGGCCATCGGCTGGCGCCAGTTCAGCATGAACGGCACCTTGTTGGATTTGTACACCGAGTCGCCCAGCGACGACTTCGCCGTCGTCAGCTTCTGCCGGGCCACCCTCAAACGTTCTTTCCCGGCCTTGCGCCGGTCGCCCGACCGCCAGGCGCCGTCCGCGCCCACTCTGGCATGGTCGCCCGTGAGCCCCGGCCCCTCGCCGTCGCCCGTGAGAATGTTGCGCATCCACTTCTGCTCGCGCGGTTCCCGTTCACGCTTCGCTCG
>JAKJGY010000323.1 GCA_022704145.1 Verrucomicrobiota bacterium | reverse complement strand
GAGTGGGGGGGGGGAGATGTCGAAAGTAACGTGGGTCCTGTGGGTGGCTGTGTTCGGTCTGGGTGGGGGCTGCGGGGTGTTGCGGCCGTCGGTACGCGAGGCGGACGTGATCGTCTACGGCGGCACGTCGGCAGGCGTGGCGGCGGCGGTGCAGGCGGCCCGGATGGGCAAGAGCGTGATCCTGGTGGGGCCGGACCGGCACCTGGGCGGGCTGAGCGCGGGCGGTCTCGGCTACACGGACGCGGGCAACACCAAGGCCGTGGGCGGGCTGGCGCGCGAGTTCTACGAGCGTGTCTACCGGCACTACGGCGAGGAGAAGGCCTGGCGCTGGCAGAAGCTGGGCGAGTTCCGGAACGAAGGGCAGGGCAGCCGTTCGCGCGTGGACGCGGAGAAGGCCCAGTGGACCTTCGAGCCGCATGTGGCCGAGGCGGTCTTCGAGGCGTGGGTCCGGGAGCACAGGGTGCCGGTCTACCGCGACGAGTGGCTCGACCGGGGGGGCGGGGTCGTCAAGCAGGACGGGCGTATCGTCGCACTGGCCATGCTGAGCGGCCGTGTCTTTAAGGGCCGCATGTTCATTGACGCGACCTATGAGGGCGACCTGATGGCGGCGGCCGGCGTCTCGTACCATGTCGGGCGTGAGGCCAACAGCGTGTATGGCGAGACCTGGAACGGCGTGCAGTTTGAGGGTATCCGGCATCACCGCCACTACTTCATGACGCCGGTGTCCCCCTATAAGGTTCCGGGCGACCCCGCCAGCGGCGTCCTGCCGTACGTCTCGGTCGAGCCGCCGGGGAAAAACGGCGAGGGTGACCGCCGTGTGCAGGCGTACTGTTTCCGCACCTGCCTGACGCGGCATGGGCCGAACCGTGTGCCCTTCCCCAGGCCGGAGGGGTACGACCCGGCGCGTTATGAGCTGCTGTTGCGCGACCTGCTGACGGACCGCAGGGACTTCTTCGAGAAGTTCGACCTGATCCCGAACCTCAAGACCGACACCAACAACCATGGCGCGTTCAGTTCTGACTTTATCGGCATGAACTACGACTATCCTGAGGCCTCCTACGAGCGCCGCCGCGAGATCGTCAGGGCGCATGAGGAGTACCAGAAGGGGTATTACTATTTCGTCGCGAATGATCCGCGAGTGCCGGCGTGGCTGCGTGAGGAGATGGCGCAGTGGGGGCTGGCGGCCGACGAGTTCAAGGACAACGGCAACTGGCCGCACCAGATCTACGTGCGCGAGGCCAGGCGGATGATCGGGCAGCATGTCATGACCGAGCATGACACCCTCAACCGCAGGACGGTGAGCGACCCTGTCGGGATGGGGTCTTACACGCTGGACTCGCACAACGTGCAGCGCTTCATCACGCCGGAGGGCTTTGTTCAGAACGAGGGTGATGTGGGCGTCCATACCAAGGGCCCTTACCGCATCTCCTACGGCGCGATCCTCCCTAAGAAAGGCGAATGTTCGAACCTTCTGGTTCCGGTGTGCGTGTCCAGCTCGCATATCGCCTTCGGCTCGATCCGCATGGAGCCGGTGTTCATGATCCTGGGGCAGAGCGCGGCCACGGCGGCGGCCCTCGCGGTTGACGGCGGCTGTGCCGTGCAGGATGTCGATTACGAGCGGCTGCGTGAGCGTCTGGTGGCGGACGGCCAGCGTCTTTAGCGGCGTCAGGAGCGGCGGCATACGGTTCCTCTTTTTGGGGGTGCGTCATGAGAATTGCCTGCTTGCTAGAGGGCTCACGCCTGCGCTATACTCTCAGCCAGATAACGCTCGTTGGGGGGGCGTTCGCGGAGGGGCCTGAATCTGTCGCTTCAGGAGAGGCCTATGACGGACAACGGGGGGGCGGGGCGTGTGACAGCGATGCGGTTTGACAAAAGCAACGCGGGGGCTGAGGCCGGGCGTTTTGAAGTCGGCGGCGCCGTGTTCGGAGGGCCGGGCGTGGTCGTGATCGCGGGCCCGTGTACGGTCGAAAGCCGCGAGCAGATGCTCGAGATCGCCTGTGCCGTGAAAGAGGCGGGCGCCTCGATGCTGCGGGGCGGCGCCTTTAAGCCGCGCTCGTCGCCCTATGCGTTCCAGGGGCTTTGTGAGAAGGGTCTGGAGATCCTGGCCGAGGCGCGCGCGCGCACGGGGCTTCCGGTGGTGACGGAGGTGCTGGAGTGCGCGCATCTGGAGGCGGTGGCCGCGGTGGCCGACATGGTGCAGATCGGCTCTCGAAACATGCACAACTCGGTCCTGTTGCGTGCGGCGGGCGGGTGCGGCAAGGCGGTCTTCCTCAAGCGCGGCATGAGCGCGCGGCTGGAGGAGTTCCTGCTGGCGGCCGAGTATGTCCTGGAGGGGGGCGGGTCGCGGCTGGCGCTTTGCGAGCGCGGCATACGGACGTTTGAGACGGCGACGCGGTTCACGCTCGACCTGAGCGCGGTGCCTTACCTGAAGTCGCGCGCGTGGATGCCGGTGGTGGTTGATCCGAGCCATGGCACGGGTGTGTCGGAGCTGGTTCTGCCCATGGCCAGGGCAGCCGTGGCGGGCGGGGCCGACGGGGTAATGGTCGAAGTGCACGCGCACCCCGAGCGGGCGCTGTGTGACGGCGACCAGAGCGAGACGCCGGAGACGTTCTTCCGGCTGGTGCGGGAGCTGAAGGCTGTGGCCGCCGCGGTCGGACGGAGCGTG
>JAKJGY010000117.1 GCA_022704145.1 Verrucomicrobiota bacterium | reverse complement strand
GGGCTGGACCACGTGTGGGAGGTGCTGGACGTTGTTGAGCTGAACGCGGCGACCTCCAACGACTTCGTGCGCTACAGCCGGAGGTTGGACGCGCGCTATCCGGTGCGGCTGCGTATCCGCAATACCGGGACGGTCCATAGCGGTGTGTCGGCGGACGGCACGTTTACGGTGCTCGACAACCTGCGGGTCTCGACACCGCCGGCCCTGGTTACGGTCACCAATATCACGGCCTTCAGCGAGGGCGCCGACTACAAGATCCGGTGTTTTGTGAGCCACGCCTCGGCGGACGCTCCTGCCACCTCGCGGGTCGTGACCGCCTATTACCGCTGGACGAGCCTGCCGCCGCCGGCCGACGCCTGGGCCAGCGTCGAGCTGCTGCGCGAGGGGACGGGTGACGGGCAGGGCAACGGCGAGCGTTACGAACGGCTGCTGCCGGCCCAGCCGGCCGGCGGCACGCTTGAGTTCTACGTGACCTGCGCCTTTGACGGCGCCTGGTACGATTCGCCTGACCTCACCGGCGCCGGGTACGACTATCCGGGTGAGAACCGCTCGCCTTACACCTCGCCGAACTCGACGCAGGAGCTGGCGGGTATCGGGCTGTACCTGCTGACGGTGAACAGCGGCAGCGGCGGCGGCTCGTACACCAACGGCCAGTATGTGGCGATCACGGCCGCAAACCTCATCGGCCAGGCGTTTGTCCGGTGGACGGGCGACACCCAGCATGTGGCCGACGCCTTCGCGGCCTCCACGACCGTGCGCATGCCCGGCAGCGATATCGCCGTGACGGCGACTTACACCAACATCTTTTACACGTTAACGGTCAATAACGGCAATGGCGGCGGAGCCTACACCAACGGGCATCTGGCGGCGATCACGGCCCCCCCGCAGGCCAACAAGGTCTTTGACCGCTGGACCGGCGACACCGCGTATCTGGCGGATCCGTTCGCGGCGTCCACGACGGTGACGATGCCCGCCGCGCACGTCGCGGTGACGGCGAACTACCTCGACCTCTACACCCTGACGGTCGAGCAGGGCGAGGGGGACGGCTCGTACACCAACGGACAGCGTGTCGCGATCTTCGCGGACGCGCCGCAGCCGGGCTTCAGGTTCCTGCGCTGGACCGGTGCGACCGCGGCGGTGGCCGACACGCTCGCGACCAACACCACGGTGACGATGCCCGCGCAGCCCATCACCGTCACGGCCACCTACGTCAACGTCTATACGCTGACGGTCGTGAACGGCAGCGGCGGCGGCTCGTACACCAACGGCCAGGTGGTGTCGATCAGCGCAGACGTGCTGAGCGGCAAGCTGTTCCTCCGCTGGGACGGGCAGACCTCCACAGTGGCGAACGTGCTCTCGCCGAACACCACGGTGACGGTCGGGAGCGCGCCGGTCACCGTGACGGCCGTCTACGCCGACCTCTATACGCTGACGGTCGTGAACGGCAGCGGCGGCGGCTCGTACACCAACGGGCGGCTGGTCGAGATCTCGGCGGAGCCGTCCGGCGTCGGCCGCGCCTTCGACCGCTGGACCGGCCAGACGCAGTATCTGGCGGACGCGTGGGCGCCGGTCACGTCGATGAGGATGCCTGCGCTGCCGATCACGGTGACGGCCACCTTCACCAATATCCTCTACACGCTGACGGTCAACGGCGGGACGGGCGGCGGGACGTTCACCAACGGCCATGTCGCGCCCATCACCGCCTTCGTGCCGCCCGACCGGACATTCGACCGCTGGGCGGGCGACACCGCATATGTGCTCAACGTGACGGCCGCCGTCACGACGGTGACGATGCCGGCCGCGAAGGTCACGCTGACCGCCATGCTCTCCGCGCAGACCTCCGTGCTGCCGGAAAGCCGCTTCCTGCACTTCAACGACTACACCTCGACCAACGCGCCTAACGCGGTCTGGCGGCACGACGGCCCGTCACCGAGCGGCCTGTCCACCTCGCGCGCCATGCTGGCGGGCACCAACCATTATCACCGGACCGGCTGGGTGCTGCGCGCCGCCCGTTCGGGATGTGTCGGATATCTGGCGAATGCCCGTATCGTTCCGCAGCGCTTCCCGGTCACAGTTCCGGCGAGCCCGTTTGTCTCCTCCAACCTGGCGGCGAACCTGCAGAACGACCTGAGCGCGATGATCGAGTCGCCGGTCTTCACCAACGGTATCGGCACGGTCTACTTCGAGGCGATCAACTACCTGGCCGGCGTCACGAACCAGATCACGGTGGAGATCTCGACCAACATGGTCAACGCCGACACGCTGGCCGTCATCCCGACCGTACTCCCCGCCTCGACCAACAACCTCGATTATCTCTGGGTCCCGTTGGACGTGCTGGATATCGACGCCGCGACCACCAACGACTTCGTGCGCTACCGCCGCCAGATGAACTACCGCGGCCCGGCCAAGTTCCGCATCCGCCGTTCCGGGTACGTCTACACGGACGTCTCCGCCGACGGGGCCTTCACCGTGATCGACAACATCCGCATCTCGATCCCGCCCTCTGACGTGAACGTCACGCTGAAGGACGCGACCTTCAACCCCGGCTATCCCGGCGCGGGAGAGGGCCTGACGGTCCGCTGCTATGTGGACAACGTGGACATGAACGTGCCGACCGAGTCGCGTCTGGTGAAACTGGTCTACCGCTGGCGCTATCTGAACCAGGTCGTTCAGCCGTGGCGGACGAACGTGATGGCCTATGTCGAGGGCACCGGCGACGGTAACGGCAACGGGGAGCGGTTCGAGGCCGTGCTCGCCCCGTACAGCGACGTGGGAGATCTGGAGTACTACTTCATCTGTGATTTCACCGGCTACCTCTACCAGTCGCCGGACTACACGCTTACCGGCATCGGCTACCCGTACCCCTCCGAGAACCTCTCGCCGGAGATCAAGAGGCTGGGCGGCGCGCAGCGCGAGTATTACGCGCGGTTGCGGCGTTATCCGTCACGCTTCGGCCGTCTGGTGGCCGAGACCGACCAGGCCGGCGATATCGAGATGTATCTGACCGGCGCGAACAGGTGGCAGGCCGCGGTGCCGCTGGCCGGTACGGGCGTCACCAACCTGACCTGGCGCTTCAAGGGCCTGAATGAGTACACGCCGGGTAACGAGACCTTCTCAACCGGTGTGACGTACTGGGCCGGCCGGAGCGGCATCACCAGCGGCCGCGTGCCCTACGGCGGCTTCTGCGTGCAGACCAACTCCGAGGGCCGTCTGGGCGCCCTGCTCGATAAAGGCAACTACGTCCTGCTGACGCTGGACACGGAAAGCCTGCAATATCTGGCGACGCGGGGCGAGTACCAGAACTTCGACGCGTGGCCCGCGCCGGTCAGCTTCTTCTCCGAGAGCAACGGACAGGACCCCAAGAGCAGCTTCCTCTTCACGTTCGACGGCTGGGAGACCAACACCTACACCACGTTCCGTGTGCCGCTGGTCGGCACGCCGCCGACGACGAACGTGTTCGTGCGCGACCCCTTCCAGATCCTCGCCAGCCTCTGGTTCGCGGGCAGCGCCGCCTACATCTCCGAGCGGCCGCTGGATGTGGCCAACGCCCCTCCTGGTCAGGCCAGCTCTTTCCGTAACCTGGCCATGCAGCTCAAAGGCGGCGACGGCACCCTGGGCCTCGGTTATGTCTACGACACGAGCGCGAGCCTGGAGAGCGGTCTCGACGGCCTGAAGGACACCTCGTTCAAGTACCGCCTCGCGCAGACCTCCACCAGCCGCGACGTGGCCTACCAGCGTTACAGTTTCACGAACCTGAACTATCTGGTGCGGTGTAACGCGGGCGCGCTGACCGACAACTTCTCGCCGGACGAGCCCTCGGTCTCGCTCATCGGGTACTATCAGGACGCGGACCGGTTCTACGAGTACCGCGTGACCCAGGTCAACGACCTGCGCGATTCGGTCAGCCTGAACTCGGACAAGCGGACGCGGCACGAGCTGTTCAAGTGGGTCAACGGCACGCCGATCCGTCTGACCGGAACGGAGATCAATGACATCACCCTCACCATCTCCACCTCGATGGAGATGCGCCTGGCGAATGTCAGCGGTACGCAAACCAAGATCGTCTGTAAGTATGGCACGACCGACCGTGTGACGTGGACCGACTCCACGACGCCCTATATCCAATACGGTACGTACGGTGTGCTTTCTTCGGACTGCCGGTCGCAGTTCTCGGAGATCCGTATCCAGCCGACGGACGCGACCGCCGCGCCGATCGGTCTCGAGCAGTTCGTGCTGCCGAACAGCACCCAGTTCGACACGTTTGCCGCGAACTGGTATGCGCCCGCGGACCGGTTTGCGCTGCTCGGCGGAGTCTCGCCGAAGGGGATCTACTCGGTGCTGCCGACCGTGCAGCTCGGCGTGTATGTCGATGACACCACGTACGAGTCCGGCGAGCTGCCCGGAGAGGGTGCTGGCTGGCGTCTGCACCAGACGCTCAACGTGAACTCCTTCAACTACCTCTCGACCACGCTGACCTTCGACTCGTGGCAGTCAAAATTCGTGAAGCTGCAGGTGATCAGCGGCCCGGCCGATGTGGTGGTCGACGAGATGACGGTGCGGTCGTGGCACGGCAAGAAGAACGGCATGGGAGAGGGCGATCCGTACGACTGGGTGGCGACGGAGTCGTGGGTGGTGTCCAACGCGACGGCTAACGCCCACGCGGTGCAGCTCGACCATTCGCGCGGCGATCCGAGCCAGGTGCAGGGGATCCGCTCGCGGCTGCTCGACACGGGCCTCGGCCTGATGGAGTTCGACTACCGCGTGCTCCGTCCGCCGGTGAAGCTCGTGGTGCAGCACGCGCCGCGCCGCGACGTGAACGACTGGTCGGAAGTCACCTCGTTCGTCGTGCCGGCGGCTGGCGGCTGGACGCACGCGTCGGCCTATCTGGGAACCAACGCGCCGGGCTACTTCCGGGTGATCAACGCCCGCGAGGGGATCTACACGAACGGTTTTGTGGAGATCGACAACGCCACGGTCTGGGACGAGCCGACGGTCACGAACAACTCGTGGCGCGCCTATAATGTCAAGGTCTCCGCGACCGACACCAACCGCATCTCGCTGAACGAGACCGCGATGCTGTCGCTGAACAGCCATCCGCTGCTGGAGGCCTCGCCGCCGCAGACGACCTTCGCGCCGTTCCTGCGCTCGCCCGAGCTGGTGACCGGTCTGGGCACGCTCTCCTTCTACGCGCGCGCCTACACCAACAATCAGGCGGCGACGCTTTACGTGTACGCGAGCACGAACGGCTGGAACGCGCCAACTAACCAGTGGTTCGAGATCACGCGGTTCGAGAATATCACCAACGGGATCTTCAAGCTGTACAGTTTCGAGCCGCCGGACGGGCGGGCGTACAACGCGATCCAGCTCGGCACCCGGACCACCTCCGACGCGCGCCGCGTCTGCCTCGAGGATATCGTCATCTCCGAACCGGTCCTGCCCGGCTTCGACATCGTCAACGTCCGTCTGCTGATGCGCGATAACGGCGGGGCTTACGTCGAGCGCGCGCAGCCGGTGGAGGGCGACGAGCTGGATGTCGAGGCGCTGATCGACAATGTGCAGATGGTGCCCTCCAATATCGTGATGTATGTCAGCTACTACGTCGGCACCAATGCGTGGGGCGTCGGCAACTGGCCGGCGGGGGAGACCGTGACGCGGCGTATGATGCCGGTTACGTCCAACCCCAACGAGACGCTCTTCCGGACGGTGCCTGAGGGGACGCCGCTGCCGGGCGTGCCGGTGGCGCAGACGGGCGGCATCGCGGCGCAGGAGCGCAACCTGGTGGTGCAGTACTACGTCTGGGCCAACTACCTGGGCGGGGTGCCGCTGTCGGAGCGTCAGGAGAGCTTCGTGAACCCGTCGTGGTACTATCCGGTGAATCTGAACACGCTCTACGCGCAGCGCGGCTGGTCGCCGTATTATATCGTCTATGACGTGCCGCTGAACGCGGTGTGGATTAACGAGATCAACGCCACGGATAACGTCGTCTCGAACGGCACGCAGGTGCTCGGCATCTGGGACAACCGGTACATTGAGATCGCGATGCCGGCCTGGCTCGACCTGGCGGGCTGGAAGGTTGACCTGGTGACCTCCGACTCCTATGTGACGCGGACGATCACGATCCCTTCGGGCCTGCCTGCGCAGACCGCCCTTACGAACGGCTACGCGTTCTTCGTGATCGGCGACGCCAGCGCCCCGCCTGCGGGTGTGCCGGCCCTGCCCAAGCTGGATTACGGGTATCCCGGGCTGTCGAGCTACATGCCGCGTATCACGCCGGGCGGTCTGCGCCTGAGGCGCCCGTTGGGGATGTATGAGCAGACGGTCGCCTACGACTGGGATCCGAGTTACGGGCCGGCCTTTATGGGCACCTCCTGGGCGTCGAACGACCCGCAGAAGCGCTTCATCTATGTGGGGCGCGAGAACAAGGAGGGTTCGCTCTCCCGGATCGGGACGTATGACAGCACCAACACCTGGGTCTCGGGCTACCTGAACTGGAACTGGACGCCGGGACGGCCCAATACCGGGCAGAGCCTGCTCGACGGCGACAGCATGGTGCCGGGCATCTCGAACGTGCTTGTGACGTCGCAGATGAACGTGAGTAAGGGCACGCAGAACGGCACGCGCAACACCTTCTATTCGCTCAAGCTGAAGAAGGGCGTTTCGACCAATATCGTCTACCTCGCGGACGGCTGGTACCGCCTCAACTCGGTCAAGCTCAACGCGGTGGAGCAGTTGCCGTCCTCCGGCACCCTGCGGCAGTTCACGTTAGAGTTCCCGAGTGTGCAGCAGGACGCCAGCGTGGCCGTCAATATTCAGTTGCGCGCCGACCTGGCCTCGTACAGCGGTAACTCGGCCGTCCTGAACTGGATCCTCGGCTTCGAGGACGGCGCGCTGGTTCCGATGTACTACAACAACCGGCTGCTCTCGCTCGAGGAGCAGTACTGGCTGGACGCCAACCCGACCGTCACGAACACCTACGAGTGTGTGTTCACGGACTTCATCCTCGACCCGGGCACCAACTTCCACCTGGCGGTGAAGATGGCCTTGAACGGGCAGAAGAAGACCGCGCTGAAGGGTGAGGCGGTGCTGAAGCTGCAGGCTTCGGAGCGGCTGAACGTGCCGGTTTGGAAGACGCTGGCGCAGTATTCGCTCTCGCCCGCCTCGTTCGACGCGAACAACACCTGCCACCTGTATGTGCCGAACCCGTTCGGCTTCATCTTGAGTGAGGTTGATCCGAAGCGGCTCTTCTTCCGGTGGGCCGTGGACATTCAGGATCCGCGTGTGACCGTGCGCCAGTTGGTGGATGATCCTGATTGAGCGGAGGAGACCCTTGAAGCTTTAACACGAGCGGGAAGACGGCCCGCCGTTCCACTTGCGGCCGCAGTTTCTCATGCAAACTGCGGCCGGTTTTATGTCCGGTTGTCTTGTCAAAGAGGAGTGAGGTATGAAGGTGTCGCGTGTCACGTTGCGTCGGGTGCTGGCCGTGTGGGCTTGCGCGATTCTGGCGGTCAGGGGCGAGGTGGTGGACCTGGCGGGTGTCTGGACGCTGCGCCAGGCGGACGGCGAGGCTGCGCCGGTTCCGATCACCATTCCCGGCGATGTCCACAGCGCATTGCTGGCGGCGGGACGGATTCCTGACCCGTACTTCGGGAGCAATGAGGCGGCCGTCCAGTGGGTGGGACAGCGCGAGTGGGTCGTGGAGCGCGAGTTTGATGCGCCGCCCTCACTGCTTGCGCGGCGTGCGGTCTGCCTGCGGCTGGAGCAGGTCGACACCTTCTGCGTGATCAGCCTCAACGGCCAGCCGGTCGGCGAGACCGGCAATCATTTCCGCCGCTATGATTTCGACGTCAAGGCGGCGCTCAAGCCGGGCCGGAACACCCTCACCGCGCGCTTCCTGAGCGCGGAGCGCATCTCGGCTGAGCGGGGCGCCGCGCTGCCGTTCCCCCTGCCGATCGTGGACAACGGACTGGTGAAGCACATCAATCTGGTGCGTAAGCCGGCCTGCCACGGCGGCTGGGACTGGGGCATCGCGCTGATGACCGCCGGTTTCGCCGGGCGCACCGAGCTGATCGGGAGCGACGTGGCCCGGATGGATTATGTCACCTGTGAGCAACGGCATGAGCCGGGGCGCTGCGAGGTGACGGTGACGGCGGAGGTGACCTCGCCTGCGGGCGGGGACACCGAGCTGTCGGTGGTGCTGGGTTCGGCCGAGGCGCGAGTGGCGGTCGCGCTCAAGCCGGGGCAGAACCGCGTGAGCGCCAAGGTTGCGCTTGAGAACCCGCGCCTGTGGTGGCCCAACGGCGCGGGCGAGCAGGCGCTTTATGACCTCTCTGTCCGGCTGGGCGACGCTGAGCTGGCGCGGCGCCTCGGCCTGCGTACGGTCGAGGTGATCAACCGTCCTGACGCGCCGACGGGCGATGGCAAGGGCAAGCCGGGCATGAGCATGACGTTCCGCGTGAACGGAGTGGACCTGTTCTGCAAGGGCGCGAACTGGATACCGTGCGACGCGCTGACCGCGCGCCAGACACCGGAGCGCTACCGCGACCTGCTGGAGTCGGCGCGGGCGGCCAACATGAACATGATCCGGCTCTGGGGAGGCGGGCAGTTCGAGAGCGACACGTTCTACCGGACGTGTGACGAGCTGGGCCTGCTGGTCTGGCATGACCTGATGTTCTCCTGTGCGCTCTACCCGTCGGACAAGGCCTTTCTCGAGGAGGTCGAGGCCGAGCTGGCCCATCAGATCCGGCGTCTGCGCGACCATGCGTGTATTGCGCTCTGGTGCGGCGATAACGAGTGTATCGGGGCGCTGACCTGGTTCGAGCCGAGTCGCAAGAACCGGGATCTGTATCTGGTGAACTACGACCGGCTCAACCGCCTGCTGACACAGACGGTCGAGCGTTACGATCCGGGCCGCATGTTCTGGCCGTCGTCGCCGTGCGCGGGGCCGGGGGACTTCAGCGACGCCTGGCACGATGACAACCGCGGCGACATGCACTACTGGACCGTGTGGCATGAGAACAAGAACTTCTCAGCCTTTTATGCGGTGAAGCCGCGCTTCTGCTCCGAGTTCGGGTTCCAGTCGTTCCCCTCGCCGGACGTGGCCGCCACCTTCGTGGCGCCGGATCAGATGAACCCGACGGCGCCGGATTTCGAGCACCACCAGAAGAACGTCGGCGGGAACGCACGCATCCTGGAGACCATGGCCCGGTACTTCCGCTTCCCGGAAGGCTTTGAGAGCGTGCTGTATCTCTCGCAGGTGCAGCAGGCGCTGGCGATCAAGACCGGCGTCGAGGCGTGGCGCCACCTACAGCCGCGCTGTATGGGCACGCTTTACTGGCAGCTCAATGACAACTGGCCCGTGTCGTCGTGGTCGAGCGTCGAGTACGGCGGCAAGTGGAAGCACCTGCACTATCACGCGAAGCGTTTCTATGCGCCGCTGGCGGTGATGGCGGTGCCGTCTGACGGTAACGCGACGAACGTCGAGGTGTGGGCGGTGAACGATTTCGGCGTGCCGGTCAAGGCGGAGGCCGCTGTGGAGGTCTGGGAATTTGCCGGCCGAAAGGTCGAGACGGTGGTCTTGGCGGGCGAGCTTCCGCCCCGTTCCGCCCGGCTGCTGGGGCAGTTTCCGGCGGCGCGATTTGTCGGCGCGGGCGAGGCCGGCCAGCGGTTTCTGGAGCTGGTGCTGACCGCCGAGGTGGGCGGCCAGGCGCAGCGCCACCGGAACGAGTGGTACTTCGACGTGTTCAAGCGGTGCGAGCTGGGCACTGCGGCGGTGGACGCGATCCCGGCCGAGCGGGGCGGGCGCTGGACAGTGACGCTGACCACCGACAAGCCTGCGTTCTTTGTCTGGGCCAACGTGCCGGGGATGCGCGGCGAGTTCGACGACAACAGCTTCACGCTCTTCCCGGGGCGTCCGGTGACGCTGACCTTCACGCCCAAGGAGGCGGGCGCGCAGTTCGAGGATTTTGCTCGGAGGCTGACCGTCCGGCACCTGCGGCAGACCTACGCGGGCGCCGCAGGGCAGTGAGCCGACTTTGTTTTAGGGGCGTACGCTTCCGGGTGTGAAGAGCAGCGAGAGGGCCAGCTCGCCCGAGGCCGGCGCGACCGCCTCGAAGCCGACCATCACGGTGCCTTTGTTGGGGGAGTCCCAGGCGTTGGGCGGCCGTGCGGTCTCGAACGTCTGCCAGACCGTGGCCGGGTCGTGGAGCGGCGTGAGGCGGAGCTGCTTGCCGGCCTCGCGCAGCAGGAGCGGCCCGGTGCGGGAGGCGTCGGGCGTGGCGCGGGTGACCAGCCCCCACCGCACGCGCGCGCCGGGTCGGAGGCCCTTGAGCGCGTCGTCGAGGCGGTACTCGCCTGAGGGCAGCAGCGTGCCGGTCCGGGTGACGGCTGTGGCGTTGGTGTAGACCGGCGTGAGATCCAGGGTGGCCGCAGGTTCCGGGCCGTCGCGGAAGGCGGTCACGCGGGCCGTCCCTTTCGCGAGCTGGAGCTGGCCGTCGATCACGAGGGTGTTGTGGCTGAGGCTGCTCAGCCGGAAGATGCGCCAGCGGTCGCTGTTCTGCTCCGGGCTCCAGAGGTTCATCTTGCGCGACTCGATACCGTGGTAGCCCTCCATGCCGAGGTCATAGGCCCAGCGCACGCCGTCGGCGTCGAGCACGAACGAGCCGGCGTCCATGTGGCCGTGGGGGGCGGAGGGTGAGCCGGCCTTAAGGCCCACGAAAAGCGCGCGCGCGTTATCCCATGAGGAGCGGTGGATCACGATGGGGACATGGCCGCCCGAGGACCAGTTGAGGGGGGCGCGCGGGGTGAGGCTGGCGGGCGGCTCCTGGAGCCAGAAGAGGGTGAAGGGGAAGAGGCGGTTGCCCGAGCGGCCGGGCGCGAGCGGGGTGCGGTTGCGGCAGTAGTCGGCCAGAGCGTCGCGTTCGAAATACGCGAGCACGTCGGGGCGCTTGAAACGGCGGGCGAACCACCACAGCGCGCAGTCGGTGTCGCGTCCCATGCCGCCGTCGGCATAGTTGAAGGTTAGGCCGGACGGGCCGGTCACCAGGTCCGGGTAGTCGGCGGTCTCACGGAAACCCGGCAGGGCGGTGAGGCCGAAATCGGAGCCGAGCGAGCCTTCCAGCAGGGCGATCGCCAGCACGTTGAAGTCGGTGCCGTAGGACCAGTAGCCGGGGCCTTCGGGGTAGGAGCCGTTGGGCGCGAAGGCGCGCATGGAGAGCGGCAGGTGGAGGATGGCGCGGTGGGTGATCTCGGCGGCGAGGGACTCGTGGCGGTCCATGAGGGCGAGGGCGGCGGCGAGCATGCCGGCGTGGCAGACCTGGCCCCAGTTGTTGCTGGCCTTGACCCAGCCGGTATGTTTTTGCGAGGTTTTGAGGCCTTTTTCCAGGAGTGCCTGGGCGACGGCCTCGCGCGTGGCCTCGTCCAGCTCGGCGTAGAGCCAGTCGTAGCCGACGGCGAGGGCGAGGGACATCTCGGCGACGTCGAGGAAATGCGAGGGGTTCCAGTCGGCGAAGGCGGCTGCAGCGCGCAGCTCGGCTGCGGCACGCTCGAGGTAGGCGGGCGTGCCGGTGAGCCGGTAGGCGAGGGCGAGGGTTGAGACGCGGTGCAGGACGGTGCGCGAGACTCCGAGCAGGCGGCGTCCTTCGAGGGTGCGCGTGCAGGTCGGGAACGGCAGCATCTGGTCGGCCTCGAAGCGCAGGCGTTCGGCGACGGAACGGCCGGTGCCGGAGGCGCAGGTCTGCTCGCGCAGGCGGCGGAAGGCCTCGGCGTCGGCGAAGAGCAACGGATGGGCTTTGGGGGCGCGGCGGACGGCGTCAGCGACAGTCTCACGGGAGGGCGGCGGAGGGGCGGAATGCGCGTGGAGCGCGAGGGCGGCGGCCAGGCACGAGGCGGCGGCGGAGCGTAGGAGGGTCATGGCGGGTCTCCGGTTGGGTCGGCGGGGTGGTCGAACGCGGCGACCTCGCACGGCATGCGCCGCGCGAGCAGTCCGGCGAGGAAGCGGACGCCGTAGACGAGGTGGGTGGCGACGACGCCGGCCCAGGTGGTGAGCCACAGCAGCGGGTTGGGGTGGGCGGTTGAAAGGAAGGTGAGGCCGCCGTAGAGGGCCAGGGCGGCGAGGTAGGGGAGACGCAGCAGGGGCCAGAGGCAGGCGGACGCGCCGCCGCCGGCCAGTCCCAGCACGAAGAGGCTGGGCAGCAGGTAGCTCAGGCGTCGTGAGGTGGCGGGGAAGCGTTTGGCGAAATAACCGCGGTGCAGGGCGTAGCGGCCGACCTGGCGCAGGTGGGGGCCGAACAGGGGGCGGCGGTGGTGGTAGACCAGCGCCCAGGGGTCGTAGACGATACGCTTCCGCTGGCCGAACACGATGTCCGAGCAGAGGATGGTGTCTTCGCCGGGCCAGAAGTCGGTGCGGTAACCGCCGATGGCCTTGAGGACGTCGGTGCGGACGAAGAGGTTGCAGCTCGGATAGTCGTCCACCTGGGCGCGCACGCGGTCGCCGAGGTAGCGGTAGCGGAAGTTGCCGGAGACCAGGCGGTTGGCGTAGACGCGGCCGCCCGCCTGGGCCAGGAACGGGTCGCCGGGCGG
>JAKJGY010000116.1 GCA_022704145.1 Verrucomicrobiota bacterium | reverse complement strand
CGTGGAGGGGGAGGGGTTGCGGCGGGCGGCGCGGTGCTGGTGCTGGCGGACGCGTTCGGCGCGGCGGCTGCGGGGCTGGCGTTCGCGGTGCTGGCGCCGCTGTGCGGGCTCTGGGCCGCGACGGCGTGTGTGGCGGCCTGCGCGTGCGGGGTGGCGTTGTGTGTGGCGGCCTGTGGCGCGGGCCACGCGCGGTGGGCGGCGGGGTTGGCGCTGGCGGTGTCGCTGACGGCGCTGGGGCGGTTGGTGCGAGAGGGTGCGGCCGAGATCGGGCTGCCGTCAGGCGGGGGCGTTGTGGCTGAGTCGGCCGATACCCGGGAGGGGGCTGGGACGGAGACTCCGTTTGCGGGGGTGCCGCGGCGGTTGGACGTGGCGCGGGTACGCGAGCTGATGCGCACGGGGCGGCTCGCGACGAACGAGGCCGCCTATTGGGAGTGAGCGCGTGTTGTCAACCGGTCTTGGAAAGTGTGTGAGGAAGTTATGCGGTATGGCGCCTGATTTCAAGAAAGCGGCGGCCGTGCGGGGCGAGCCGCGCACGGCCGAGGTCGGCCGTTGGGGCGAGGCGCAGGCGGAGGACTATCTGCGGCGCGCAGGTTACGAGGTGTTGGGCCGCAATGTCCGTCCGAACCGTCATGACGAGCTGGATCTGGTCGTCCGCAAAGGCGATGTGCTTGTGTTCGTCGAGGTCAAGACGCGCGGGCGCGAAGGCCTGGCAAGGCCGTCGCGTGCGGTGGACAGAGCCAAGCGGCATGCGCTGAACCGAGCGGCTGCGGCCTATCTGCGCCAGGCCCGCTATCCGGATCTGTTCTACCGCTTCGATGTGGTCGAGGTCCTCGGCCAGCCGGAGGAGGGCGCGCCGCTCGTGCGCCATCTGGAAGACGCCTTCCCCTTCGAGCGGCGGTTCGTGTTCCCGGTGTGAGTCCGCCGCGCGTCGCGGCTTAGGCCTCGCTGCTGATATGTTCGGGCTCCAGGTGGCGGATGCGCGGCCCGGTGTAGATCTGGCGCGGGCGCTGGAGCTTGAAGCGCGGATCCTCGCGCGCCTCCTTCCACTGGGCGATCCAGCCGGGCAGGCGGCCCAGGGCGAACATGACCGTAAACATCTCCTTGGGGATGCCGATGGCGCGGTAGATGATCCCGCTGTAGAAGTCCACGTTCGGGTAGAGGTTGCGCGAGACGAAGTAGTCGTCGCGCATGGCGATCTCCTCAAGCTCGAAGGCGAGGTCGAGCAGCGGATCGTTGACGTTGAGCACTTTGAGGACCGAGTCGCAGGAGCGCTTGATGATCTTGGCGCGCGGGTCATAGGTCTTGTAGACGCGGTGGCCGAAGCCGTAAAGCAGCTCCTTGCCCTTCGACGCCTTGACGCTCTCGACATAGTCCTTGACGGAGCGGCCGCTCGCGAGGATATCCTCCAGCATGTCAATCACCATCTGGTTGGCGCCGCCGTGCAGCGGCCCCCAGAGGGCGCAGATGCCGGCCGCCACGGAGGCGTACAGGTTCACGCGCGCGCTGCCGACCAGGCGCACGGCGGAGGTCGAGCAGTTCTGCTCGTGGTCGGCGTGCAGGATCAGCAGCACGTTGAGGGCCTGCACCACCTCGGGCTTGATGTCGTAAGGGCAGACCGGCGAGCTGAACATCATGTTGAGGAAATTGGCGCAGTACTTCAGATCGTGCCGGGGGTAGACGAAGGGTTCGCCGATGGACTTCTTGTAGGAGAAGGCGGCGATCGTCCGCAGCTTGCTCATCAGGCGGGTGGCCGCAATGTTGATGGCCTCCTCCGGCTCGTCAGGCCGGTGCTGCGACAGTTCCGGATAGAAGGTGGACAGCGACACGACCATGGCGGAGAGGATCGCCATGGGGTGCGCCCGCTCCGGGTAGCGATAGAAGAAGTGGCGCATGTCCTCGTGCATCATCGAGTGCTGGTTGAGCAGGCTCGACCATTGCCGGCGCTCGTTGGCGTCGGGCATATGCCCGTTGATCAGGAGGTAGGCGACCTCGACGAAGCGGGATTTCTCCGCAAGCTCCTCGACCGGGTAGCCGCGATAGCGCAGGATGCCCTTCTCGCCGTCGAGAAAGGTGATGGCGCTCTCGCACGAGCCGGTGTTGAGGTAGCCGTAGTCGCGGGTGACGGCGCCGGTAGCCTTGCGCAGGTTGGCGATGTCAAGCGCGACTTCTCCCTCGCTGCCCGTGAGCACGGGCAGCGACAGGGTCTTGCCGCGGAAGGTGAGTTCGGCGGTCTCGCCGGTGTCGGTGGAATGGGTGTTCATAAGGTCGGGCCTCGGTCAGGCGCGCTGCAGCTCCTGTACGGTCTGGTGGATGTTCTCGAAAAGTTCGGCGAGGCGGTCGCAGGGGACGGCCGAGAAGGCGAGTCGGACGAGTCCGGCGAGCACGATGACGCCGGTCTTGCGCGTGGCGATCAGGCGTTGGCGGAGCGCCTCGGGGTCGACGCCCAGCGGTTTCACGCACATGAAGTAGCCTGAGTTGAACGGCATAGGCACAAACGAGCTGGCGTATTCGGGATGGGCCGCGAGGAGGTCCTTGATGCGGCGGTAGCGCCGTTCCAGAAGCGCGTACTTCTCGGCCTTCTGCTTTGCGTATTCGGGCAGCGCGTACGCCTTGAGCAGCAGGTGCTGGGCGATGCTGGAGGCGTTGGAGATCGAGCCGCGCACGGCGCCAGCGGCCTTGGCCTCCAGCGCCTTATATTGTGCGGGCGTGGCGCCGCGGGCGCCGAAGGTCATAAAGCCGGCGCGGAAGCCCCAGACGTAATCTTCCTTGGTCGGCCCGTCGAGCTTGACGGCGAGCAGGTTCTCGTGGAGGTCGCAGAGGTCGGAGAAGAGCGACTCCTTGCTGACGCCCGGCTCGTAGACAAGGCCGAAATACGCGTCGTCCAGGATCGCCACCACCCGCTTGCCCGCCTCGGCCGCACGGCGCAGGGCGGCGACGATCGCCTCGGCGTCGGTGTGGGTCGCGGTATAGCCGGTGGGGTTGTTCGGAAAGTTAAGGATCACGACCTTCTTTTCGCCGGGGGCGAGGAGCAGGCTCTCGAGGGCCGCCACGTTAAAGCGGCCGTCGTCGAACATCGGGAAGGTCTTCAGAACGCCGCCGTAGGCCTCCTCGAACAGCAGCTCGTAGTTGTCCCAGTAGAGGTCGGGCAGGAGGATCTCCTCGCCGGCGTCCACGAAGAGGTGTCCGGCGACGCTCAGGCCGTGCGTGAGCGCGTGCGTGACCACCGGCAGGCTGTAGGCCTTACCCGCGAGCGACGGGTTTTTCTGGGCCAGCATGCCGCGCCACAGCTCGCGCAGGCCGGGCAGGCCGAAGCTCGGGGCGTAGAGGAACGAGGTGGAGGGCAGTTTGACCAGCTCCTCCAGGCACTCGAGGCACAACGGGGAGCCGTCCTCCTCGAATGCGGTGCCGATCGTCGCGTTGATCACGGTGTCTTTCGCCTCGGCGCTTTGGCCGAGAATCCCTTTGGAGGGGAAGAAGGCGCGCTTGCCGCGTTGCGAGAACAGGGAGAGCAGGGCGCTGCCGTTCGCGGAAAGGTCCGCATTCAGGGCTGTCGCCAGCGGATGGATCGGTCGGATCATAGGGCTCCTTGTCGGTCTGTCCGCGGCTTGCCGTCTGTCGCGGTCAATTTTTCGCGGTAGGCGCGTGACTATACCGAATCCCACCCATGCCCGTCAAGAGGAGTGAAATATGAATAATGGCTGGAGAGGCTGACTGCTGTGTGAACGGACGAGACGGCCACCGGGTTATGGACAGAAGACGCATCTGGCGGTGGGGCTGCGCGCGCCACCGCCAGATGGGTAGGCTTGTCTCCGCGCGGGGAGACAGATGAGCTAGCGGAGCCGGATCAGGGTTCCGGCCGAGTAGTTCAGCTTGACTGTCCCGTTCGCCAGGTACGAGACGTGCCAGCGGTTCGGGAGGACGGCAGAGGCGAAAGTTCCGCTGCGCACGCCCGTGCAGGTCAGAAGGGTGTAGGACTGCCGATAGTTGAGCTGGTCGGGGTCGACGATCACCAGGTCGAAGCCTGAGAGGTCGATATTGCCGTTGACGGTCACATGGTCGGAGGCGCCCGAGGGCGAGACATCGGCCAGATAGGTGCCGCCCGTGAGCGTGGCGCTTGAGAGCGTGACGGTGTCCGAACCGAGGGTGCCCTCGCCTGCGGGCGAGAGGACAGTCCGCACGGCGCCGTTGGCGAGCGTGCCGACACCGTTGACGGCGTTGGTGACGGACAGGCCGTTAAGATCCAGCGTGCCGCCCGCGAGGGTGACCTGCGTGGCGGTCGGCAGGGCCGCGGCGTGGCCGAGCTTGAGCGTGCCGCCAGCCACGGTGGTGGTGCCGCCGTAGGTGTTGGCCGCGTTCAGCGTCAGGATGCCGTTGCCTTGCTTGGTCAGGCCGCCGCTGGTGTTGGGTGTGAGGGTGACCTCGCCGACTGTCGGGGCGGTCACACTGCGGCCGCCGCCGTTGAAGAGCACGGTGGCGCTGGTGTAGCCGGTGCCGGGGCAGGTGACGGTCACGCTGGCGACGCGGTAGGCGCCGTTGCCGTCGTCCTCCATATTGGCGACGGCGGTCGCGCCGACGCCGTCGCCGTTGATGGCAACGTACGGCTCGCCGATATAGCCGGAGCCCTTGTCCGAGAGGGTGACGCCGGTGACGCCGTTACCGCCCGGTGCGCGGAGGGGGGCTGCGACGGTGCAGTTCCGTCCGGCGGTGTCGATGGTGGCGCCGCCCGCGAAGGCGCCGAAAGCTCCGTAGGAGTAGACGCCGTTCAGGGTAGCGGGCAGGACGGTCGCATTGGCGTGCGGGCTGGTCTTGAGTGTGCCGCCCGCGAAGTTCAGCAGGGCGACGCCCGCATTGTTTTCGAACAGGGCGACCGCGAGCGTGCCGGCGCAGAGGTTGACGATACCGGTTGAGCTGCCGGTGCTCTGGCGGACGATAAGGTTGGTGGTGCTCAGGACCGTGCCGCCGGTGAGGTTGAGTTCGGCGCGGCCGCCCTCGTAGCCGAGTGAGAGCCGTTCGGTGGTATTGGTATGGTAGACCGTGCCGCCGTCGACGGTGAAGGCGCTGACGCAGCCCTTGCCGCGCGAGAGCAGCATGTAGTCGCGCAAGGTGAGCGCGCCGCCGGTGATACGGACGTTACCGACCGTGTTGCTGGTGGAGGTCGAGCTGGAGATGCCGGTCTGAAGGCGGGTGGTCCGGAACTCGCCCCCACTCATCTTGAAGTACCCGTACGATCCTGCGCTCCTGGCCATGGTGAAGGACTGGTCGTCACCGGTGCCCGGGGTGCGGATGACGGAGGCGCCTTCCTCCATGTAGAGGGCGCCGTGCGCGGCGCCAGCGGTGCCGACCATGATGCCGCCCATGCGCTGGCGGGTGCCGGAGCTGCTGAGCTGGCAACCCGAATTCAGGCGCAAGACCGCGTTGGCGGCGGAGCTGGCGACCAGGATCGCGCCGTAACCCTGCGCGTTCGCGCCGGAGAGGGTGAGCGTGCCGCTCGTGATGTTGACGTCGCCGGTGAAGCTGTTGTTGCCGGAGAGCGTCCAGGCGCCGGTGCCGTTCTTAGTGATCGCCACGCGCCCGGTCGGCGGGTTCGGGATCGCGCCGGCCAGCTCGCCGGTGCCGTCGGTCGAGCCGCCGAGGGTGAGTGTCTTGTTACCGCTGGCTGTGACGGCCATGCCGCCGGTGAAGCGCAGCGCGCCGCTGCCGAGCTGGTTGAACGTGGCGCCGCCGGTGGTGCCTGCGAGTTCGAGCACGCGGTCGGAGGTGCTGCCGGTGCCCATGTAGTTCAGGGTGACGCCACTGGTGCCCGCGCCGAGGCGGATCTGGCCGGCCGCCGCGTCGGCGGGCGTGCCGAACGAGCTGGCGGCGCCGCCGACCATGCCGACGGAGGAGAAGTAGACCGTGCCGTTCGTGATCCAGGTGTAGCCGCTGTAGGTATTGTAGTCGTTCGTCATGTAGGTGCTGGTCGTGCCGTATTTGACGAGCGAGCCGGTGCCCGAGATCGGGCCGCCGAAGACATGGTGGTAGGTTCCCGCGCCGGTCAGCCGCAGCGTGCCGTCGAGGATGATGGGGCCGGCCCAGTTGTTCGTCTGGGCGCTGCCGTTGGCGGAGACGATATTGACCAGCGAGTCGTCCTTACAGACCAGGGTCCAGGCGCAGGCGTTCTGCGGGTAATGGCGGTAGAGTTCGAGGGAGGTGCCGGAACGGAGCGTGAGCGTGTTGGAGGCGTCGCCGTTCATCCGGGTGTTGTTCTCGAAGCGCAGCGTGCCTTCCTGGACGTCGATATGGCCTGCGCCGGGCACCACGTTGGCGCTGGTGAGACCGAACATGTTCGGGCCTTTCTTGGTCAGCGTGAAGCCGTTCATGGTCAGGGTGGGGGTGTTGTTGCGGATATCGAAACGGCTTCCGCTCTGCGCGCCGCCGAAGGTGGTGTCGCCGGCCAGCGTGACCCGTCCGAAGACGGCGTATTGTGACGTCCCCGAGTTGTTGACGATCGCGCCCTTGCCGTCGGCGCCGCTGCCACTGACGGTGAAGGCCTCCGCGCCGAGGTTGAGGTTGTTGGCCGCCAGGTTCGCGCCGACATCCAGCGTGGCGCCGTCGGCGATCACGGTGCCGGACGAGGACGAGCCGAAGGCCGCGTTTGTCTGGGCCAGCACGATCCCTTCGTTAATGTAGGTGACGCCCGTGAAGGTGTTACGGCCGGCGAGCGTGAGCAGGTTCGTGCCGGCCTTGACGAGGCTGCCGGGGCCGCTGATGGCGCCGACCAGCGCCTGCGTGGCGCTGCTGGCGAAGACCAGCGCGCCAGCGTTGATGGCGGTGCCGCCCGAATACGAGCAGGGGCCGTTCAGCAGCACCTCGCCGTTACCGCTTTTGGCGATGGAGACCGCGGCCGCATTGTTGCTGAGGGCGGCGTTGATGGTGAGCGGGCTGGCGGAGTCGTTGATCAGGTCGAGCTTGCCGCCGGGCGCGAGGGCGGTGAGGGCGCCGTCGCCCTCGGCCGCGCCGAGCGTGAGCGCCGCGCCGCCGGCCTCGATCGCGAGGGCGTGGGTGGCGAGGGTCTTGCCGGTGGTGGAGATCTGGCAGTTGGTGCCTGCGGCCTGCACGACGGTGGCCGCGCGGCTCAGCGGGGCGCCGCCGAGGGTCACCGGGCCGCTCTCGCCGTCCTCCGTGATGCGGGCGTAGAGCAGCGGGTCGTCATCGATGACCGACGTCGGGCCGCGGGCCGCGAGGTTCGCGGTGGAGGTGCTGCCCGCGTAAACTCCGTCCGCGGCGCTGTAGGCGGCGAGGCCGGCGCCGCCGTAGGTGGCCCAGAAGCCGATCAGGCCGTCCTGCTGGCCGCCGATGAAGATGCGGTTGCGGTCGCTGGCGCCCAGGCCCGTGCCGCTGAAGTCCAGCGTGCCGTTGCCGGTGCGGGTGAGAGAGGTGAGCGTGAGGGCGGAGGCCTGGCCCGTGGCGGCCTGCGAGGCGCTGATGACGCTGCCCGCGCCGCTGGCGGTGACCGCGCCGACGGTCTCGCTGTAGTCGGCCGTGCCGGCGGTGTGGCTGAAGTCCAGCGTGCCGCCGTTGAGGGTGAGGGCCTTCGAGTCGATCATCCGGTTGGTGTTGTTTGCGGCTGGCGCGTTGGCGAGGCGCAGGGTGCCGCCCGCGTTGACGGTGAAGCCGCTGGTGTTGGCGATCGCGCCGTGCGGCCCGGAGAGGGTCAGCGTGCCGTTGTTGACGGTGGTCGCGCCGCTGTAGGTGTTCGAGCCTTCCAACGTCCACGTGCCAGATCCAGTCTTGTCGAGAACCACGGTCGAGCCGCTCAGACCGTTATAAACGGTTCCGGTAATCACGTTGCCGACGCTGGTTCCGTCGAGGTGCAGTGTCTTTGTCAGATTGCCGTTCGAAAGCACAGCCGCCCGCCCGATGCGGATATCGACGTCGGCGGGGCTGATCGTAGTCCGATAGCTGTTGCCGCCGCTCAGGTTGGCCGTCTTAACCGTGATGGAGGGCGTACCGCTGAGCACGCTGGCGGCGCGGGTGACGGTCACGGTGGTCAGGCTCAGCGACCATTCGTTGAACAGGTGGTCGACGGCGACACCGTCTACGCCGGCGCCAGCCGCAAGGGTACCCCGGTAGCCTACGCCGATCGTGATATTCTTCTCGGTCTGCCCGACGCCGTCGTTCGAGAGGTCGAGCACGGCGTTGCGGCTGGCGGTTCCGGTCATCCGGATAAGGCTGGCCGACGGGATGGCGTTCGGGTGGGCGACGGTGAGCGTGCCCTCCTGCACCTCGGTCTCGCCGCGGTAGGTGTTGGCGGCGGAGAGGATCCACTGGCCGGAGCCGGCCTTGATCAGCTTGTTGGTGTAGGGGAGTCCGTCGCCATAGACGCCTGCGAGTTTGCCGACGCCTTCGGTCGAGCCTTGCAGGTAGAGGGTCTTGCCGCCCGCGCCGGAGTAGGTGAGGTCGCTGGTGAGGGTCAGCGTGCCGCTGCCGCTCTGCTCCAGATAGCCGGCGCCGGTGGTGCCCGCGAGGTCGATCACGCGGTCGGTGGTGTCGCCGGTGCCCGCATAGGTCAGGCGGGCCGCCGTGGTGCCGGTGCCGAGCTTGATGGTGCCGTCGGCGGCGTTCGCGGGCTGGCCGAGGCTGCTCGCCACGCCGACGTTCGTGATGGACGCCGCGATGAGGTTGCCCTGCCGCACCCAGGTGGGGCCGGCATAGGTGTTGGCGGTGTTGGCGAGGACGAAGACGCCGCCGCCGACCTTGTTGACGGGGTGGGCGCCGCCGAGGTCGCTGACTACGCCGCTGATGGTGCCGGTGCCGGAGTTCGAGCCGAAGAAGCCTTTGGCCGGATCGAGGCAGTCGCCAGCCAGCGTCACCGGGCCGGCCCACACGGCGGAGCCGTCGAGGCGCATCTGGCCGAGCGACTCGCCGGTGGTGCCGCCGTAGAGGAGGGCTGCCGCCTGATGCGGGACGGGCTGGGAGACGAAGACCGTGCCGTTCTCCAGCACGTTGACGGTGGCGTCGGCGTTGTCCGCGCCGTTCATCTGGACCTTGCCCGCGCCGGTTGCCGCCCCGGCTCCGATATTCCACGTGCCGGTGAAGGCGCTGTAATCGCCGTTGAGGGCGGTGTGGGCGCTGCCGGTGCCGAGGGTGACGTTGACGGTGCCCGCGCCGGAGAGGGTGGTTCCGAGGGCGGTGTAGGTGACCGCGCCGCCGGTGAGGTTCAGGGTGGCGTTGTTCGTGACCGGTCCGGTGCCGAGGCCGCCCGCGACGCCGGTGGCGAGCGTGCCGGAGCGGATGTCGGTGCCGCCGTTATAGGTGCTGGCGCCGGCGAGGGTCAGCGTGCCCGCGCCGACTTTGGCGAGGCTGCCGCCCGCGCCGCTGAGGACGCCGCCGAAGAGGCTGCTGCCGCCGTTGTTGCCGACGGTGAGGGTGATGGGTTCGGCGGCGGTGTTGAGGAGCGGGAGGGCGAAGGTGTTGGTCAGGTTGCCGAGGGTGAAGGCGCGCGCGGCGACCGAGGCGTCGAAGGTCGCGCCCGCCGAGGCGAGGCTCGCGTTCTGGAGGGTGAGGCTGTGAGGCAGGTTGAGCGTGCCCTGCGAGATGGTGACCGGTCCGGAGAGCGTGTTGGTGGTTGCGAGCACGACCGCTCCGGCGCCGTACTTCGTGAGCGCGGAGGGCGTGGCATTGTCGGCCAGGACGGCGTTGACGGTGAGGGTGCTGTCGGCGTTGTTGTTCGCGAGGCCGAGTTCGCCGCCTGCGGTGGCCGGGGTGACTGCGCCGTCGTTCGGCGCCACGCCGAGGGTCAGGTCGGCGCCGCCCACCGAGATCGAGAGCATACCGGCGCGGAGGGTCTTGTCCGCGGTGTCGACGGTGGAGGCTAGGGGGAGTTCTGGACCAGCGAGGCGATGGTGGTCACGCTGTCGCTCAGCGTGTTGGGGCCGCCTGCGCCTTCGGTGGTGATCACGAGGTTGCCTGCGCCGTCGGTGAGGGTGTCGCCCTTGGCGGCGAGCCCGGTGGTGGCGTCCGCGTAGACGCCGCGTGCGGCGCTGTAGAGCGCCGGGGCGGTTCCGTTGACCGTGGCCCAGGTTCCGAGAGGGCCGTCGTCGCGGCCGCTGATGAAGATGCGGTTGCGGTCGGAGTCGCCGAGGCCTACGCCGGTGAAGTCCAGGGTCGCGTTGGCGGACCGGACGAGGGAGGAGATGGTGAGGGCCGAAGTCTGGCCGGGCGCGGCAGGCGAGGCGGAGACGGTGCAGAGGCCGGAGGTCGCGGTCAGTGTGCCGACGGTCTCGGCGAAGTCGGCGGAGCTGCCGTCGTTCGAGAAGGTGAGGGTGCCGCCGCGCAGAATGATGGGCGTGTTGTCGCTGAGGCGGTTGGGATGGTTCGCGGAGAGGGTGTTGCGGAGGACGAGCGTGCCGTTGGTGAACAGGTTGATCGAGGCGGCGGCGTTGGCGGAACCCTGTGCGCCGGAGAGGGCGAGCGTGCCCGCGCTGACGGTGATCGCGCCGGAGAAGGTGTTGGAGCCGGAGAGGGTCCACGTGCCGGTGCCGACGTCGCGCAAGAGCGGCAGGCCGGTGGTGGTCGTACCGTTGGCGATGACGCCCGAGATCTCGCCGTCGGCGTCGCCGCGCAGGTGGAGCTGACGCGCGGTGGCGTTGGGCGTCAGGTTGCCGGCGATGGTCAGCGTGCCGCCCTTGGACCAGAGGTGGGTGGCGCCGTCGCCGGAGGTGAGGGTGAAGTTGCCGAGGATCGTGTTGTCGCCGGCCTCGTTGATCACCGCGCCGGCGCGCTGGTTGCTGGTGACGAACGTGATATTCGAGGGAATGGTGATACCGCCGGCTGAGCCGTCGAGCACGACGCTGGGGTTGCGGCCGTTAACATTGTTGGCCGCAGTGACCGTCTTGTTGGTGACGCCGAGCGCGTGGCTGTGGGTCAAGCGGAGATTGCCGTCGTAGACGACGATGTTACCGGAGAAGGTGTTGTCGCCGGCGAGGGTGTTGGTGCCGTAGGAGTTGAGGATGATGCTTGTGGCGCCGCCGTTGGCGAGGACGCCGCTCAGGACGATCTTGCCGTAGCCGTTCAGGTTGAGGGTCTTGGCGCCCGGGGTGCCGCCTGCGGCCCCGCCCGCGACGCCGCCGGCGAGGATGAGCGTGCGGGCAATGCTGTCGTTGCGCAGGTTGAACGTTGCGGCGGCGGTGTTCGTGCCGAGGGAGACCGCCGCGTTCACCGTCTGGTCGGCGGTGGCGGCGGCCTCGAGCGTCAGCGCGCCGTTGTTCTCAAGGGTCAGGAGCTGCGCGCCCGCGCCGCCCGCGCCGAGGGTGTAGGCTGCGGCCGACTCGCCGAAGGTGACCGCGAGGAGGCTGGAGAGCCCGGCCAGGTCGATCACGGTGTTGCCGTTACCCGCGCCGTCAAAGGAGGCGCTCTCACCGACGGCGCTTCCCGGATACGGCGACGCGCTCCAGTTGGCGCTGTTGGTCCAGGCGGCGTCTTCGGTGCCCTGCCACGCGCCGTTCGCGGCCGGCGAGGTCTGGCAGGAGAGGAGCAGCGCAACGGCCGCACAGGCCGACAGACGGTAAGGCAAGGGAAGACTCGTGTTCATGACCACCTCGTTCAGGTTAGCGGGTTAGACAACCGGGCACACACCACACCACTTATTTTGTGCGCTATACTACTGTAAGTGTGACGGCGAAGTCAAATGGGCGCCCCGAAATAATTTTTTGTGAACGCGATTTCCCCGCTTGCAAGCAACACCCGATTTGGTATCATTATTGAACTTTTGGCGAAAATAGCTCAGTTGGTAGAGCAGCAGATTGTGGTTCTGCGGGTCGCGGGTTCGAGCCCCGTTTTTCGCCCCACTCTCAGGCCCGGCAGGCGTGATGCTTGCCGGGCCTTTTTTTCTGTAGCGCGAGGCTGTCGGGATCGGGCGGCGGCGGCGGTTGTTGCGGCGTTGCGGGCGGCGGCGGGGTTGTGTTACACTGAAGTGACATTGAGGACCAGAATCGGGGGACGCGTCGCATGTTGTTTCAAGGGGGCCGTCGGATATGCGTGTGGGGCGGGTCGGCTGTCGGGGTTGCCGCGGCGGCCGTGCTCTATGCTTTTGCGGTCTGGTTCGGCAATCTGAACCAGGATGAGGGGTGGTACCTCTACGCGGCCAGGCGGGTGGCCGAGGGGGCGCAGCCGTACCGGGACTTCTTTTTCACGCAGGGGCCGGTGATGCCGGCCGTGTATGGGGCGCTTGAGGGCCTGTGGGGCCGGTTCGGCGTGCTGGGCGGGCGTGTGCTGACGGCGGCGCTGGGACTGCTCGGGTGTCTGCTGGCGGGCGGGCTCGCGCGGCGGGCCGCGCCGGCGGAGCGGGCCGCCGAGGCGGGGGTGCTGGGGTTCGCGCTGACGGGCTGTAACCTCTACCACGTCTATTTCACGACGATCCCCAAGACCTATGCGCTGGGCGCCTGCCTAGTGCTGGGCGGTTATCTGCTGCTGACCCTGGTGCTGTCGCGGCGGCGGCGCACGCGGTCGCGGCTCTCCTGCATGTGGGGGCTGCCGGCGGGGGTGCTGGTGGCGTTGGCGGCGGGGACGCGGCTGTCGCTGGGCGCGCTGTTGCCGGTG
>JAKJGY010000115.1 GCA_022704145.1 Verrucomicrobiota bacterium | reverse complement strand
GGCGGACGAGCTGGCCGTCGTGCGCGAGGGACGTGCCGTGCCCGGCGCGGCCGTGTTCGAGGGCGCCGCGTGGGAGGCCGCGACGGACGGCCTCGCGGCACAGGGCACCGGACGCTTCCTCTACGCCGCGAAAACCGTAGGTGCAGGTGATTTTACGATTCAGGCGAACCTCGCGCTGGAGCGTCTCGAGGGCACGGCCGCCTCGTTCGTGCTCGGCGACAGCCACTTCGGCTTCGACGGCCGCGGCGGCACGCTCTTCGTCGAAGGGCCGCTCTTCGACGGCGCGGCGAAACTCTCGGAAAAGGCCGGCGCGTGGCTCAAGCCCGGCAGGAGCTTCGCCTTCGAGGCGCGGCGCGAAGGCGAGGTCACGCGCTTCCTGATCGACGGCCGGGAGGCGTACCGCCTGAGCGGCTGGACCGGGCCGGCGGGCCGCGTCGGCTTCCGGCCGTGGCGCAACCGGCTCGCGCTGCGGAGCTTCGCGCTGAGCGGCGCGCTGGTCGTGCCGCCGCCGCCGCCCAAGCCCTTCGGCCACCCGCTCTTCGTCAGCGGACAGGACGGCTACCACACCTACCGCATCCCCGCGCTGGCGGTCACGCCGAAGGGCACGGTGCTGGCCTTCTGCGAGGGACGCAAGACCGGGGGAGGCGACAGCGGCGACATCGACACGGTGCTCAAGCGCTCGACCGACAACGGCAAGACGTGGGGGCCGCAGCAGACGGTGTGGGACGACGACGCCAACACCTGCGGCAACCCTTGCGTCGTGGCCGACCGCGAGACCGGCGCGGTCTGGCTGCTCTCCACCTGGAACCGCGGCGACGACCACGAGGGCCAGATCATCGCCCGCAAGAGCAAGGACACGCGGCGCGTGTTCGTGAGCCGGTCCACGGACGACGGCGTCACCTGGTCGAAACCACGTGAGATCACGGCCGACGTCAAGCTCACGAACTGGACCTGGTACGCGACCGGCCCTGGCAGCGGCATTCAGCTCGAGCACGGCCCGCACAAGGGACGGCTGGTGATCCCCTGCGACCACATCGAGGCGGAGACGAAGCACTACTACTCGCACGTGATCTATTCCGACGACCATGGCGCGACGTGGCGGCTCGGCGGCCGGACCCCGCAGCACCGGGTCAACGAGTGCGAGGGGGTGGAGCTGACCGGCGGCCGGCTGATGCTCAACATGCGCAACTACGACCGCACCAAGCGTAACCGCCAGACAGCGGTGAGCGACGACGGCGGGCTCACCTGGAAGGAGCAGGGATTCGACGCGGCACTGGTCGAGCCGATCTGCCAGGCCGGCATCGAGCGCTTCCGCTGGCCCGCGGCCGGTCGTCCGGGCGTCATCCTCTTCAGCAACCCGGCGAGCGGGAAGGGGCGGGTGAATATGACCGTGCGCGCCAGCTTCGACGACGGGAAGACCTGGCCCAAGGCGCGCGTGCTGCATACGGGGCCGTCGGCCTACTCCGACCTCGCCGTGCTGGCCGACGGCCGCGCCGCCTGCCTGTACGAGGCCGGGCAGCGGAGCGCCTACGAGCTGATCGTCTTCGCGGCCTTCGCGCCGGAGTGACCGGGGGGGGCAATCTGACGCGAGGCCGTCGGAAACAGGGTTGCCGAAGGAGGACGTTGACCGTCGGCTCCGACAGGCAGACGCGGAGCCCCGCCGCGTGAGAGAAGCGACGGGGGCGTCGCTTCTACCTGACGGTAGCACAGGTTCGGCGGTTGTATCCGAACAGGGTCAGGCGTATACTGTGTTTGATGTGGCGAGGGACAAACCCAACGACTGCCGGGGCGCCCGGGGATGAGAGACGCTTGCGCGAGTGGCTGGAGGCCGTGTGCGGCGATATCGAGATGGCCCCTGCCGAAGGTGTGTGCGAGCGCTCCAAGGACGCATACGCGACAGCCGCGCCGCTCTGCCATGTCGTGGCCGGCGCGAACGGTTCTGGCAAGACGACGTTTGCCCTGCACTTCCTTCCTCGCTATGCGGGTTGTCTGGAGTTTGTGAATCCGGATCTGATCGCGGGGGGGCTGTCGCCCTTCGATCCTACGCGTAGCGCGGTCAAGGCCGGACGACTTGTGCTGGAACGGATACGGGAGCTGTCGGACGCGCGCCTGGACTTCGGTTTCGAGACAACGCTCTCGGGGCGGGGTTACCTGGCGTGGCTGGACGCGCTGAAGAGGAGCGGCTACCGGCTCCACCTGTATTACGTGTGGGTGCCGGACGTCATCGTCCTGACGGCCCGCATCCGCCAGCGTGTCGCGACAGGCGGTCACTTCGTTCCTGATGCTGACGTGATCCGGCGGCGTGAACGGTCGCTCAGCCTGCTGCGCGACTACGCCTCGCTGACCGACACGTTTCGCGTGTTCGATAACTCGGGGCCGACGCCTGTTCTGATCTACGAGCGCAACGGCTCTGCGGTCATACACGAGGCGGCGCGCTTCGCATGGTTCAATCGGGAGATCGGGTTATGAAGCCGGAGTTGTCTGAGGAGACCAAGCTCGTGGTACAGGCGATGGAAGAGGCCACCTGGAAGGCCATCGAGGGCTACCGCCAGACCGGACTCCCCGTTCCGGTCTGGCAAGACGGCAAGCTCGTCTACCTGTCGGTCGACGAAGCCCTGGCCGCGCGTCCCGACTATCCGCGCCGCATGGCGGAAAAAGCGCGCTGACTGCGGCCAAGAGGCGGCCTCCACTGTCGCGGCCGCGTGGAGCGGCACCTGTCCGCGCTCCTGGAGGTCGAGCGGTTGTTTCACATTTGGCGGCGGCCGACCTTGCACGGACTTTCGCAGAGCGGGCGAGGACGCCCGCGCTCCCAGGTGTTGCGCGCACATACGCACTTGACCTCGTACCCCCGGCCACCAACCGATTACGCCGATTACCATTCTCGCGCTTGACGGTGAGGCACATTAGATTCATAATGAGTCACAGATGAGTCATCAGGAGGAATCGTTATGACAACACTGACCATCCATGCGTTGGACACGACACTTTCACATAAGTTGAAGGCTTATGCCGCGGAACAACAGAAGAGCTTGAACCAATCGGCTAAGGAGCTTCTTGCCTGCGCCCTCGGACTCACAGCACCCCGAAAAAAGGATCATCGTGATGAGTTCATTGAATTCTGTGGAGTATGGTCCGACAAAGAGGTTAGTGAGTTCCAAAAGAACACGGCGTGCTTTTCGGAAATTGAGGAAGGGATGTGGAAGTGAAAACAGTCCTCCTCGATACAAACGCCGTCTCGGCACTGTTTCATGGAGATACACAAATCTTGGAGTACGTGGGAAAGGCTGAACAAGTCTTCCTGTCTACCGTTGTTATCGGAGAACTGCAGGCCGGCTTCTATATAGGTAGTAAGGTGCGCGAGAATCAGGCGCTTCTTGAGAAACTTCTATCTCGGTCTACGGTTGAAATAGTGCCTGTCACAACCGAAACGGCGGACTATTATGGACGCTTGGTGGCTGCCTTGCGGAAAGCGGGGCACCCCATACCGGTGAACGACCTCTGGATTGCGGCTCAAGCGCTTGAGCAAGGCGCCATTCTCATCACTTACGATAAACATTTCGCCCACGTCCCAGGTCTTCGCGTCAAGCCTTAGGTCGACGGGACGACAATACGCGCTTCAACTCTCACGCCCGCCGGAACCGTCTCCCCGCCCTTCCAGCCCGCGCCCGACTTGACAGAAGCCTTGTTATCCGCCGCACCCGTATCTCGCCGCTCAATCGAAAGTGCAGCTTGTGCGTCGGGGCACCGGACACGCCTTACGGCTTGATCTTGATGAACGCGCCGGGATAGGCCGTCAGTTTCCGGTCTGCCGTTACGACCGTCAGCTCTTCGGCCAAAGCCTGGGCGATCAGAACTCGGTCAAAAGGGTCTTTATGGATGGGCGGTAGGGTGTCGATGAAAAGAACGTGCCGTCCGGTCACTGGCAATTCCTCGTAGCCGCTTTCGAGCAGGCCGTGATACAAAAGCGCGGCATCGACCTGAAAATCATCCCGCTTCAACGCACGTTTGATCGCGATCTCCCACAGGCTGGCCGGACTGAAGAAAAGACGGTTCGCCGTATCTTCGATCAGCCCCCGCGCTTTCTTCGGCAGTTGCCCCGCAGCCGCCCACAGCAGAACATGCGTGTCCAGAAGCAGTTTCATTCAGCGCCTCCGAACAGGGCTTCGATCTCCGAACCGCCCATATCGTCAAAATCCGCAGGGATGCGGCAGCCGCCTTTTAAGAACCCGACGCGCCGTGCGGGCGTCTTGTCAGACTCGAAGGGCACAACCCTGGCTATGGGATTCCCTGCCCGCGCGATGACAAAGGAATGCCCCCTCGCCACATCCACAAGGAGTGCCGACAGACGGGTTTTTGTTTCGTGGATATTGACCATCGTCATGTAAACCTCCCGTTTTGAACCCCATGCGTAGCCTGCGGTTGACATGCCCGCTACCACTAATACGTGCAAACCGCAGGCTCCACAACCTGAACTTAGTCATTAAACTTAGTTTACACTACTAAGCCGTGCCCGGCTTGTCAACGCCTGATGCGCCGTACACGTCCGACACATCCGACCCTCCGTTGTTATCCGTGCAGGCAGGCTCGACCTTCCGTCCGACTTTCCCCTCCCGACCGCAAAACGCCGCCGTCCTACGTCTTTCGGCGTCCGCCGTCAACGCCGGGCACCGAATACTCCCCGTCCGACTGGTACCGGGCACTTTCACCCCGCCCATGGACTTGACAGTGCCGCCGTTATCCGCCCTTGACGTATCCCGCCGCCCGCAGGATAACGCAGTTGCCATCCGTAGCCGTCGTCGTAGAAGTGCCTTACGAACCAACAGCAGCAATCAGAATAAGTTATTTGGAATGATGGAAGATCCATGCGAAGGCACGCGATTCAACACCATCATTCCACCCTTCCAATATTCCAACACTCCAATTGGGTTGTGGGCTTCGCCCGCGTTAGGAAGAAGCGTTTTCCTTGATGACTTCAACGCCATCCAAAGAGGCGGCGGCGCGTTCGCAGGTCAGCATGCCGTGGCCGGACTGACGGTATCCGGCGTGAATCAGACGATCTGCGAAACCGGGGTTTGCCTGCGCCAGCCCCTTGGTCCTCAAAACGGCTCCTGCGGCCTCGGAAAAGCGGATGCCGTCTCCAGCACCTAGCGCGGCGAGTGCGGATAACGCCTCCGCCTTGGGCAGCTTATAGTGGTGTTGCAGGGCGTAATAGCTCTCGGCAGCCACCAGATCGCTGACCGTACACAGTCCTCCTGAACGGGTGATCGCCAGCACGCGATTGACGGCGCGAAGGGCGAGTCCTCTCGGCTCTCCAGTCAGCAGCCTCAAGACGATGGAGGTGTCTAATCCGCAGATCATTGTCGCGCCTTCGCCTTGGCGATGCTCTCACGCACCGCAGCCATGTCATGATGCTTGACTTTTGCGGCATAGGGGTGGGCCACGCCGAACCAAGCGGGAATTTTCTGTTGTGAGCCAGAGACGTCTGGTTCGGAGCGGACAGGTTCCTCGACCCACTCGGAGAACAGCCGGATCGCCACCTCGCGGATCGGATGTCCGGCCAGCGCGCTTTTTGCTTTTACCCTACGGTAGAGGGCGTCAGGGATTTCCAGTGTCGCTTTCATTGTTTACATCTTAGCTGTATTGCTGTATCCATGGCAAGTGATATCCTGCTTTCAGAAAGGGCATGCGACGGTCAAGAGAAGCGGATCGTAATTTCTTGAACGCTTCCATGCGGAGGACGTGCTATCGTATCCAAGGTCTTGCCTGAGGGAGCTGACTCTCAGGGAGGGACGGCATCCACGCCGTCCGCAACGGGAGATAATGATGAATAGCAGGTTAGAGAGACTGCTGGAACAGCTCTGCCGCACGGTTGACGTGCGGCGGCAGGCGGAGATCGACGAGCGGCACCGCCGCGCGCTGGCGTGGGAGCCGGTGGACCGGCCGCCGGTGGTCGTGAGCGCGCCGCCCGACGCCGATGGCCCGTTCGCGCCCTATCCGCACGGCGAGGTCTTCGGCGACCCCGAGAAGATGCTCTTCAACGAACTGACGTGTGCGTTCGACACCAGCAGCGCTCGCTCGCGCGAGACCGGGGACGACCTGCCGCTGACGGCGCGGGCCAACTTCGGTACGGTGCTGGTCGCCTCGGTCTTCGGAGCGGACGTGCGGCAGGTGGGCGACAACCCGCCGTGGGTGCTGCACGGCGAGCGCGAGGAGGTGTCGCTGGAGGCGGTCGCCGCGCACGATCCTCAGGATTTCTCGCGTGGCTGGGTGTTGCGTGTCGAGGAGACGCTCGCGGCGTACGGCCTGCTGCTGGCGCCGTATCCCGAGCTGCGCCGCCTGCTCCGCCTCGTGCTGCCTGACTTGCAGGGGCCGTTCGACAACCTGGAGCTGATCGTCGGCAGCGGCGTGTTCGAGTCGCTGGTGCTGGACGCGCCGCTGGTGACGCGCGCGCTTGCGGCGGTGGCGGGCGCGCAGGTCGCGCTGGCGCGCCGGCTGGCGCCGCTGCTGGGCGATGGACCGGAGGGCTTCGCGCACCAGCACGCCACGACCATCGCGGGCACGATCCTGCTGCGCAACGACTCGGTGCTCATGATGTCGCCGGAGATGTACGCGGAGCAGGTCGCGCCGCATGACGCGCGCGTCTTGCGCGAGCTGGGCGGCGGCGGCATCCACAGTTGCGGCCGCGTGGAGCGGCACCTGCCCGCGCTCCTGGAGGTCGAGGGGCTGCGCTGCTTCGATTTTGGGCAGTCGGAGCTGAACGACGTTGACCGTTGCTATGTGTTGGCGTCCGCGCGGCGCGTGCCGCTGGTGCGCGTCGCGGCGACCGAGGAGGAGCTGGTGACAGGGCGCGTGCTGGCGCGCTTCCCGACCGGCGTGTCGCTGGTTTACCGCGCCGCGTCCTGGCCCGACGCGGCGCGCGTGATGGCGGCGTACCGGCGGGCCGCCGATTTGCATGCGCACAGTCCGGCGACTTGACAAACAACCCGTTTATCCGTCACTGCCGTCTTCCGCCGTTCCCTCGGAAATGCAGCTTGTACGTCCCGTCCGTCCCCGTTTAGCGCAGCAGCCGGAAAAGCGGATGCCGGCAGGCCCGCTTGTCGAAGGACAGGACGGTGTCGCAGGCCTGCGCGGCTGCGGCGTGGCCGATCAGCAGGTCGGAAAGGTCGCAAGACGTCTTGCGTGCATCGTCCGGCAGACTCCGAACCGCAGCCTCCGAGTCAACCTTCAAAAATGGCATGGACGTCAGGGCGTTGACGGCTTCGAGAATCTCGCGCCGTGGCAGGTTGTAAACGGACTCCAGCACCCGGAAGAGTTCAAGCAGGATGGGCAGGGAGACAAAGAATGCGTTCTTCTTCGTTTCAGCTTCTTTGAACAACCGGTACACGGCTTGCGTCTGAGCCTCGTCATCGGCCACGAGAAACCGCACCAGGATATGGGTGTCGAGCCCCGGCATGGCCGGACTTTCCGGGCGAGCCGCTCCTGGGATATGCGGCATGTTCGTCCTATCCGCGCCTCTTTGTATATGGGAATCCCTCGGCGCATGTAAACAGTCGGGCGGCCGTTCTCTTGTTCGCGCCACAGAGGGTCGGGCCGGGGCGCGGGCCGTCCGGCAGCTAACGCAGCGTGAGGCGCCCCACCGCGTAGCGGCGGGCGCCGTCGTCGCCAGCCATCGGCAGCGCATAGACCGGCGTACCGTCACGGCGGCCCACTGACACGAACACCTCGTACTCGCCAGGCGCGGTCGTCGGCGCCACGTGCCCAGCCCGGAAGCGACAGGCGCGCGGCACGGGCTTGGCTTCTCCCGGCGCGGCGACGGGCAGCGACTTCACATCGAAGCCGTCATCGACCAGCACCGCGACCAGGCCGCCTTTCGCGTCCTTGAGCGTCAGCGCTGGAAAGCCGCCGCCGTAGCACGGCGCGACGCCTGCGTTGGCCCACGTCCACCGCACCTCGAACCACTGGCCGACCGCGACCTCTTTCGGGGCCGTCAGCTCGCGTAGCTGCAGGCGGTAACCCAGGCGGCGCCCGATCTTCTCGACGACCTCGCGGTTCTCCTCCAGCAACTGCCGGGGCCACCAGTGGATAGACATGTAGCTGGCGTGGTAGTCCTCGACGGACTTCAGCAGCAGGCCTGGATCCCAGGCCTTGCGGTGCACGGACGAGCCGTAGTGCTCATGCTCGAGGATCACCGGCAGCATCGGCCAGTAGCGCGCCGCCTGGTCGGCGTGGTACCACGAGCGGGGCGGCGGCTGCACCAGGATGCTGTCGTCGCGCAGCGTGACGCCGCGCGCCCGCGCATAGTCGAGCAGCGGGTAGTTTCCGCTCTGGTTGTCGTGCCCGGAGACGTCGTCGCTGATGCACAGCAGGGTACGGGGAAAAACCTTGACGTGCAAGTCGATGTGGCGCTTGACGTCCTCGTCCATCTTGGCCTGCGGCACTTGGCTGCTCGCACCGGTGTGGCCCTCGCCCCAGAGCCCGTAAGTGCCGATGTCGAGGAACGCCACAGACGGGTTGCCGTCGTACCGTGCGGCCAGGGCCTTGAGCATCTGTTCGAGCTTGCTCAGAAAGATCGGGTCGGCAAAGTCCGGATCCCAGAAGGCGCCCTTTTCGGACACGCCCTTGCCATAGTCCCAGAAGACACCCTTGGCCCCGGCGTTCTTGACCCACTCCGGCGTGGCGAAGCGCAACCAGCTTTCGGAGCAGGTGATGCGCAGTGCGATCTGCCCGCCGCGTGCGATCCAGCGTTGGGCTGGCGTGTCGAGGATCGCCCAGTTGAAAACGCCCTCCTCCGGCTCTAGATATGCCCAAGGAATCCGCAGGTAGGCGACCGAACAGCCGGGAAACCACGCCAGCGTATCTGACGGCTCAAGCTTCGAGCCGTAGTTCTGCGGGACGTTGGAGTAGAAGTGCAGGGTCCAGCCCATGCCCGGATTGAGCAGCACGCGCCCGTCATCGACAGGCCGGATTGTCTCCCTGTCCTGAGCAACCGCGCTGAGCGCTAGGCCAAGAAGCAACGACCGCAAGCACCTCATTGCGCCACCTCCTTCAGCTCTTTGACGCGCACGGCACATACCCCGTACACATCCGACCGTCCTCTGTTCTCCGTGCAGGCGCGTCCGCGCCCGCACGTCCGGCCCGGTTTACGCCATCCGGCCCGAAAGCAGTCAAACCGTACGCTTTTCGAGGCCCGCCGTCAACGCCGGGCGTCTGAGCCCGCATTACAGCGCGAAGGGCAAGCGGCCGGGACCGCGCGCGTCGAGGCGCGGCAAGAGCGACTCCAGCCGCGCGACCAGCGCGTCGCGGTCCCGGGGCAGCCGCCCCTCCAGGGGCACGGGGTTCGACGTGTGGTTGGCGCGGAATACGGTCCGCTCCAGTTGCAGCCCGCGCAGCAGCCGGACCAGCTCGGCGGCGGCCTCGCGCTCCGTGACCGGAACATAGCCCGCATCCATGTCGGCCCCCGGCACCTCCACGAAGCGCAGCGCCGAGAGCAGCCGGGGCTGCATACGGTTCAGGAGCGCGGCCGTGGCGTCGGCGTGGCGCGCCGACCCCGCGCGGCCGCCGAGGCCCAGCAGCACCATCACGGAGCACGTGAGCCCGACCGCCTGCGCGCGCCGCACAGCCTCGCACAGGCCCTCAGCAGTCTCGCCCTTGTCGACCCGGCGGAGCAGCTCCTCGTCACCGCTCTCCAAGCCCACGTAGAGCGTGCTCAGCTTGAGCCCCCGCAGCGCCGCCAGCTCGGCGTCGCTCTTGGCCAGCACCGAGCTGCCGTTGGCGTAGAGGTTCACGCGCGCGAGCTGGGGGAAATGCCGGTCCAGCGCCTCCAGCAGCGCGCGCAGCCGCTCGAACGAGAGCGCCATCACGTCGCCGTCGGCCAGGAAGACACGGCGCTCCGACGGAGACAGCCGGCCTGCCTCCGCGAACTCCGCCAGCACCTCATCCAGCGGCCGCACGCGGTACGGCACGCCCTTGTACATGCCGCAGAAGCGGCAGGTGTTGTGCGGACACCCGAGCGCCACCTGGAAGATCAGGCTGACCGCCTCCGCCGGGGGGCGGAACAGCCTTTCCGTATACCGCATGCGCCACCCCTTTCCGGCTAAGCCCCGTTTCAGGACAACCTTAAAGGAAGCCGCTCCCTGCGTCAACCGGCATCTGGGGAACTGGCGTTCCCCGGCCCGAAATACGCGCTCGAACTCCCGCCGCGCGGTATGCTAGAGTACCTTTCCATGCGTTACCGCCTCCAGCACACGCTCGAATACGCCGCCCTGCGCGCGCTGGCCACCCTCCTGAACGCGCTGCCCTACCGCGCGGCGCTGGCCTTGGCCTGGCTCCTCGCGCGCGGCGCGTTCCACCTCGTACGCTTCCGCCGCCGCGAGGCCCTGCGCCGTATCCGGGAGGTCTTCGGCGCCGGGCTCCCGGCCCGCGAAGCCCGGCGGATCGCCTGGCTGTCGCTGCGGAACCTTTCGTTCAACGTCGTGGAGATGATGCGCGCCCCCACCCTCGACGCCGCCTGGGTCGCAAGCCATATTCCGGATTTCGGCCGCCACATCCCTGCCGTCCAGGAGCTGATCGCCCGCCACGGCGGTATGGTCATCACCGTGCCGCACATGGGCAACTGGGACCTTGCGGGCTGGGCCTGCCACCGCCACGGCATCCGCATGTTCAGCATCGCCGCCAAACAGAAGAACCCCCTCGTCAACGCCTGGATCAACCGCCAGCGCGAATCGGGCATGACCGTGCTCGAGCGCGGCGGCGGGACCCTCAAGCAGATCCTCCGCCTCCTGCGGTCAGGCAACGTCCTCGCCATCCTGCCGGACGTGCGCATGCCCACGCCCGACCTCCCCCTCCCCTTCCTCGGCGGCACCGCCAACTTCGGCCGGGGCATGGCGATGTTCGCGATCACCGCACAGGTCCCGATCCTCCTCGCCACCTTCCGCCGCGAGGGCTGGACACGCCACGCGCTCGACGTCCACCCGCCGCTCTTCCCCGACCCGTCCCTGGCCAAGGAGGAGGACGCGCGCCGCCTCACCGCCGCCGTCATCGAACGGGTCGACGCCGCCATCCGGCGCGCCCCCGAACAGTGGTTCTGGTATAACAAACGCTGGGTCCTCACCCCGGTCCGGACGGCCGGCGATGGGAATCCGCATCACCGTAACGCCGCAAAAGGAACAAGCCCGTCATGATACGCGTCAACGAGAACTTCGCCAAACTCCAGTCCTCCTACCTCTTCTCCGAGATCGCCAAACGCGTCAAGGCCTACCAGGCCGAGCACCCCGACAAGCGGGTCATCCGCCTCGGCATCGGCGACGTGACCGAGCCCCTCCCGCCCGCCTGCATCGAGGCCCTTCATAAGGCCGTCGACGAGCTGGCCTCCCGCGCCACCTTCCGCGGCTACGGCCCGGAGCAGGGCTACGACTTCCTGCGCGAGGCCATCGCCAGGAACGACTTCCAGTCCCGCGGCGCCGCGATCGAGCCCGATGAGGTCTTCGTCAGCGACGGCGCCAAGTGCGACACCGCCAACATCCAGGAGCTTTTCGCCCAGAAGCTGACCATCGCCGTGCCCGACCCGGTCTACCCGGTCTACGTCGACACCAACGTCATGGCCGGCCGCACCGGCACCTGCACCAAGGGCCGCTACAAGGGCCTCGTCTACCTGGAGTGCACCGAGGCCAACGGCTTCGTGCCAGCCCTGCCCGAGCAGCCCGTGGACGTGATCTACCTCTGTTTCCCGAACAACCCCACCGGCGCGACCGCCACGCGCGAGCAGCTCGCCGCCTGGGTGCGCTACGCCAGGGAGAACCGGGCGCTGATCCTCTTCGACGCCGCCTACGAAGCCTTCATCCGCGACCCCGCCCTGCCGCACTCCATCTACGAGATCGAGGGCGCGCGCGATGTCGCGATCGAGTTCCGCAGCTACTCCAAGACCGCCGGCTTCACCGGCACGCGCTGCGCCTTCACCGTCGTACCGAAGACGCTTATGGGCTATACCCGGAAGGGCGAGTCCGTGCCGCTGCACCCGCTGTGGAACCGCCGCCACACCACCAAGTTCAATGGCGTCTCCTACCCCGTGCAGCGCGCCACCGAAGCCGTCTACTCGCCCGCCGGAAAAGAGCAGACGCGCGCCCTCGTCGACTTCTACCTCGGTAACGCCGCGCTCATCCGCGCCACGCTCAAGGAACTCGGTTTCTCGCTGACCGGAGGCGACAACAGCCCGTACATCTGGGTCAACGTCGGCAAGGACTCCTGGAAGTTCTTCGACCGGCTGCTCAAGCGGGCGCAGGTCGTCACCACCCCCGGCGCGGGCTTCGGCCGCTGCGGCCAGGGCTTCATCCGCATCAGCGCCTTCAACAGCCGCGAGAATGTCGAGGAGGCCATGCGGCGCCTGCGCAAGGTGCTCTAACACGCCCGCTCAGCGGGCGAACACCACAAAGCACGCGCCGTACGGCTCCAGCACGAACGCGACGTCGAGCCGCCCGTCCGGCCGCCGCCTCACCTCGCCCAGCACGGCCACCTCCCCGCTGAGCGGGTCCCAGCGCTCCGCCACGCCGCCCCCAACGTCGCGGAACGTGCCCGTCACCGGGCCCGCTCCCGCGCCCGTGTTCACAATGAAATAGACCTCCTCATCCTCGGTCCGGCGGTGCAGGAAGCGTAAGGCCACGCCTGCGGCTTCGGCCGTCCACTCGAAATCCGGCAACGGCAGCCCGTC
>JAKJGY010000322.1 GCA_022704145.1 Verrucomicrobiota bacterium | reverse complement strand
GCGTCGCGCCCGCGGCCGCCTGCTCGGCCAGCAGCTCGACATCCAGCGGCTTCACGAAACGGGCGTTGACCACTCCCGCGCGCACCCCCGCCTCGGCCAACCGGTCAGCCACGGCGCAGGCCAGAGGCAGCAGGTCGCCGAGCGCCCAGAGCCAGACGCACGCGCCCTCAGCGGCGCGGACGACCTCGGCGCGCCCCACCGGCAGCGCCGGGGCCGACCAGGGCTCCGCCACCGCCGGGCCCGGCTCGCGCGGATAACGGATCACCGCAGGCCCCGGCAGGGCGAGCGCCGTACGCAGCATCGCCACCAGCTCGGACGCGTCCTTCGGCTGCATGATCGTCAGGTTCGGCAGGCAGCGCAGCATCGGGATATCGTAGATGCCGTGGTGCGTCGGACCGTCAGCCCCCACCACCCCCGCCCGGTCGAGGCAGAGCACCACCGGCAGGTTCTGGAGGCACACGTCGTGCATCACACAGTCCACCGCCCGCTGCACGAAAGTCGAATAGACCGCGAACACCGGCCGGTAGCCGGCCGCCGCGAGCCCCGCCGCAAACACCACGGCGTGCGCCTCGCAGATGCCGACATCGAAGAAGCGCGCCGGATGCCGCGCCGCGAAAGGCTCCAGGCCCGTGCCCCCGCACATCGCCGCCGTAATCGCGACCAGCGAGGGGTCCGCGTCGGCCAGCCCGGCCAACGCCTCGCCAAAAACCTGCGAGTAGCCGGGCTTGCCTTCGGGCGGCTCGGTCGCGTCAAGCTCGAACGCGCCGACCCCGTGCCAGTGGCAGGGCGAACGCTCGGCCGGCCGGAACCCGTGCCCTTTCTGCGTCGCCACGTGCAGCACCACCGAACGCTTGTCGTCGCGCGCCGAACAGAGCGCGCCCTCCAGCTCCGCGAGATCGTGGCCGTCGACAGGCCCCACGTAACGCAGCCCGAACTCCTCGAAGAAGGCGTTGCCCAGCCAGAGGCTCTTGACCGCCTGCTCCAGCCGGTGATAGACCCGCCGCAGCGGCGTCATGTGCAGGCGATGGCCGACACTCTCGGCCGCCGCCTTGATCCGGTTGTAGCGCCGGTTCGCCAGCATCCGCCCCAGACCGCGCGAAAGCGCGCCGACATTCTCGGAGATCGACATCTCGTTGTCGTTCAGGATCACGATCACCTTGCTGCCGGTGTCGCCAAGATTGTTCAAGGCCTCAAGCGTGATGCCGTTGGCCATCGAGGCGTCGCCGATCACCACCACCACATGGCCTTTGCCGCCGCGGCGGTCGCGCCCCACCGCCAGGCCCAGCGCCGCCGAGAGGGCCGTGCCGGCGTGCCCGGCCACGAACGCGTCGTACGCGCTCTCCTCCGGCTTGGGGAACCCCGAAAGGCCGCCGTGCTGACGCAAGGTGCCAAAACGCTCCTGACGCCCGGTCAGCAGCTTCCACGTGTAAGCCTGATGCCCGACGTCCCACACCACCTTGTCCTGCGGCGGGTCGAAGACGCGCATCAGCGCGATCGTCAGCTCGACCGTGCCGAGGTTGGACGCCAGATGCCCCCCAGTGCGGCTCACCGTCTCCAGGATCGTCTGCCGCACCTCCTCGGCCAGCCCCGGCAGGCTGCCCGGCTCCAGCGCGCGCACCTCGGCCGGCCCGCGTATCGTACCCAAAACCCCTGTCATGGCTCGCCCTCGCGCCCCTTCCCGCCAAGCGGCTCGCGCCGCTTGAAAACCTCCAGGACCGTGCTCTGCTGCCCGAAAACCGCGACCTCCTGCACCCGGTCATAACGCGCCCCCAGCAGGCCGAAGAACAACTGACGGTCCGTCTGCGGCACCTCGTCCATCACCGGCGAGCGGATACTGAGGCCGTAGCCGCTGAACGCCGCCACCGTGGTCGGCGCCGCAGCCAGCAGCTCGCACAGCCCACGCCGGTTGAGCACCCGCACGCGCGCCGCCTCCTCGTCGGTCAGCTCGGGAAAGTAGCTGAACGGGCCCATCTCCAGGCCGGGCGGCACGCGCATGCCCGCCTCGACCGCCAGATACGCGTCCTGCGTCAGCAGCACGGGGTCGCCCTCCGCCAGCGCGCGCACATCGCGCGCCACACGCCGCAACACCGCCAGGTCGGACGCCTCCTTACGCACCGTCCAGAAACGGTCCTGCCGCGCCACCAGCCACTCCTGCGCCAACGGCGAGCCGAACGTGGCGAGCAGGCTCGCGCCGACCCCGAAGAGGCAGAGCCCGGCCCGGTGCCGCGCGGCCGCCGCGCCGGCCGCCGCCCACCCGGCCAGCGCCGCCACACAGAGCCCCATCACCGGCACCTGGTAGTCGTCGTAAGGGTACGGACTCAGGAGCTGCAGCAGAAAGACGCCGAGGAAGGCGCAGAGCCACAGCGAAGGCCAGACGGTGCCGCGGTAGCCCTCCCCGCCCTCCTCCGCCGCCGGCCGCGGCCGCCGCGCGCGCAGCAGGCGCGCCAGCGCCAGCGCCAGCCCCAGCACCGCCAGCGGCAGATAGGCCCGCACCGTACGCGCGAGCGAGCCCGCCATGAAGAAGACGTCACGCCCGCCGCGCGCCACATGGAAACGCTGCGCGAACAGGAAGGGCTCACGCGCCTCCAGCAGCACCGGGCCGTACACCAGCGCCAGCCCGAGCGCCCCGCCCAGCGAGAACCAGAAGAAGGCCGCGCCCACGCGACGGTACCGCGCCAGAAGCCAGAGCGCCGTCACCGGCAACAGCGCGCCCAGCGACAGCCGCGTCCCCGCCG
>JAKJGY010000114.1 GCA_022704145.1 Verrucomicrobiota bacterium | reverse complement strand
CCTCGCGCGCCGCCTGCACCACCGTCTCGGACGCCCAGCCCGCCGATATCAGCACTGCAACGCCCGCCGCCACAACCGCCCGCCAGCTCGTACCGCTCATGTCACGCTTCCCCTCATATCGTAACCAGGGCTAGTTTGACCCTTCCCCTTAAAGCTGTCAAGCCCGCCCCGGACGGGTGGGGTTCAAGATAGTTGATGGTTAAGCGGCAGGGAGGCGGGAGCGGAAGCGCGCGGCGAGCGCGCAGAGGGCGGCGGCGTTGAGGAAGCGCCAGTGCATGCCGGACTGCTTGCATCGCCTGGCGACGTCGGTGCGGCAGGCGGCCTCGACGACGCCGGAGCCGATAAAGAGGCCCTGCTTGCGGTATTCGCCGTAGCGCATGTTGCCGTTGCGCTTTTCGAAGTAGTCCAGTTCCTGCCAGGCGGGGTGGTCCGGCGCAAGTGCATCGTTGCGCTTGCGCAGGTGTTTCAGGAGGGAGGCGCCGCCGTGGCGGCGCAGGACGAGGCGGGCGGCGCGGAAGGCCTTCCTGACCTCCTTCTGCGGGAGGGCGAGGTCGAGGAAGGCGCGCAGGTGTTCGCAGGCGTGGTAGAAGTCGCAGGTGAAGACGACGTCGGTTCCGGGGAAGGCCTTCCTGACGATGTTCGCGACCCATTCCGCGCCGTCGCCGACGACCTGTATCCTGAAGCGGCCCGAGCCGAGGCCGCGCGCGAGGGCGAGTCGCCTCAGGAGCGTGCCGAACTCGGCGGCCCTCTTCGGCGAGACGAGGTGCGACTCGCAGCCGGGGTCTCGGACGGGCCGCCCCTTTTTGTCGAGCCGCCTGTAGGTGCCCACGACGCCGACTTTGACCTCGCGGGTCTTGGGCCTCTTCCCGTCCTTTCCCTTGACGCCGCGCATGTCCTTTTTCACGCACGGCACGCCGGTGCCGTCGAGCGTGACGTACAGCGTGGGCGTGGCGGGCGAGGTCGCGGCCAGCAGCCAGGCGGGCAGCAGGGGCTCGGGTATCCAGGCGGCGGGGTTCTCCTGGGCCTCCAGTGCGCGCGAACCCGCGGCGAGGGCCCGCCGCCGGAAGGTGCTCTCGGACAGGCGCACGCCCGAGAGCAGCGCGAGCAGTCCCGCGCCCTCGGCGAAGGAGCCGGCGGTCACGGCCGCGCGTTGGAGGCGGTCGGCGAGCGCCGGGGTCATGCCGTCGCGCAACTCGAGCGCGGCCTTGAGCGGGAAGGCGTCCGCCGCCCCGCCCGAGCGGGGGAAGTCCCCGCCCTTCGCGAGCCTGCGCCCCCCGGCGGCGGCGCGCTTCCGCGCCCGGAGCGCCTGCCGCGTCATGCGCTCCGGGGCCGGCCCGTAATAGGCGCAGGCGAAGCTGACGTGCCCGAAGAGCGTGTCCGCGCCGGTCTCGCGGTAGCCGTCGGGCGCGCCGTGCGGCGCGGCCCGCCCGACGGCGCTCAGGACGTCCGCCAGAAGGCCGGCCATGTCCGTGTCCGCGGCCCGGGCGAGCCGCTCGTCGAGCCGGCCGAGTCCGGCCGGGAGCGTCTCCGGGCCGCATTCGGCGGCCGCAAGCCGCAGGTCAAGCAGCACGGCCTCGACGTTCGCCATGACGGGTGCCGGGAACGCGGGGGTCAGGGCCTTTTTTTTGACGAGAGCGCCAGTTCCGCCGCGAGGGCCGCATAGCGCGCCATCAGCCTCCTGTGGCGCGCGCCGGCCTCGAGCAGCCGCTCGACCTCGGCGACCTTCTCCCTCGGGATGCGCTTGGACCTGCGCTTGCCGGGGCCGACCCTGTACTGAAGGACGGGCGGCGCGGGATAGACCGAGACGCTTCCGTCCTTCTTCGTGTACCTGTTTGTTTTGTTCGCCAGCAGGTTCCCGTCCAGGCAAGGCCCGATAGCCCGGACCTCGTCCAGGATGTCTCTCATTTCCTTGAGGATCGCACGTTCGGTCATGGTTTCTCCTAATGTCTTCGTATATGAAGACTCTAATATATCACCAAAAAAAGAACCGCGCAAGCGGAAATTCCTTTGAAACGCGATTAATTTTATGACGGTGCGTACAATCTCCCGTCAGACTGCCTCTTCCCCATCACCTAAAGTGAACCCCACCCGCCCCGGACACGCCGCGAGGCCGAACGCCTGGCGCGCGTTGCGCTCGGTCAAGTCAGCGAGCGCCTCGGCCGGGCACGCCCGCAGCCGCGCGACCTCCTCAAGCACGAGGCTCAGGTTCGCGGGCTGGTTGAGCGGGGCGCCCGCCGCCAACGCGCCGCCCGCAGGAAGCCCGCCCACAGGAAACAGGTCGGGGCTGTCGGTCTCCACCAGCAGGCGGTCTTCGGGAACAGCGGCGGCGGCGGCGCGCGCGCGGGCCGCGCGCGGCGCGCAGACCGTCCCGGCGAACGACACCCGGCCGCCGAGCGCGAGCAGCCGTCTCAACGCCTCGGAGGAGCCGCCAAAGCCGTGCAGAACGAACGCGGGAAGACGCCCGGAGAAAGGCGCCAGCACCTCAGCCAGCCGCTCCCACGCGCGCGCGCCGTGCAGCACCACCGGCCGGCCGAGCCGCGCGGCCAGCTCGAGCTGCGCGGTCAGGACCGCCTCCTGCGCAGCCGCCGGAACCGTGTCGCGGACGCCGTCCAGCCCCACCTCGCCGACCGCCGCGCCGGGGTGGCGCGCCAGGGCGTCCTCCAACTGCCCGACCCACTCCGCTGGCAGCCCTCCGGCCCACCAGGGGTGCACGCCGAACGCAGGCACGAGCGCGAACGGCAGGACGCCGCCCGCCAGCCGCTCGAGCGCGGCCCAGTCCTCGGGCGAGGTGCCGCAGCAGCAGACCCCCGACAGCGCCTCGGCACGCCGGACAACGTCGTCCAGGACTGCCGCCAGACGCGCGTCCTGCAGATGTGCGTGCGCGTCGAACATATGCGTCCCCTGTGACGGAGGCCGCGCCTATGCCAACTGGGTGGCGGCCTTCACATACTGCGACCGCTCGAAGCCGTGCCCGTCCTGCAGGTCGGTCTCGCGCAGCTTGCCGCGGAAGTCGGCCAAGCAGGCGTAGCCCTTGCGGCCCATCCACGCCGACAGCCCGTCAAGGATCTCGCGGATCACGCCCATGTCCTGACGGGCCAGGAGCGCCGAGCAGACATACCCGACATCCGCGCCCACCAGCAGCGCCTTCGCCAGCTCCACGCCGCTGTGGATGCCGCCGCTGACGGCGAGGTCGCACCGCACCCAGTCACGCAGCACCGCCGTCCAGCGGAGCTGCTCGTGCAGCACCTGCGGCGTCGAGTAGTTCGGCGCATAGAGCAGCGTCTCGCTCTCGATATCGACATCGGTCTGAAGGAACCGGTTAAAGAGCACCAGCCCCCTGACCCCCGCGCCGGCGAGCGACCGCGCGAAAGGCATCAGCGCGGTGACGTGCTGGCTCAGCTTCACCGCCACCGGCAGCCGGACCACCCCCATCACCGCCTGCACGAGCGCCAGGTAGCGCGCCTCCACCTGCGCCGAAGTCTCGTTCGGGTCGACCGGCATATGGTAAAGGTTCAGCTCCAGCGCGTCGGCCCCCGCCTCCTCAAGCTTGCGGGCGTAGTTCACCCACTGGTCGGGCTGTACGCAGTTCACGCTGCAGATCAGCGGGATCGAGACGCGTCGCCGCATCTCCTGCACGCCCTCGATATAGGCCTCGGGGCCGAGGCGTGCGGGAAGGTCGGCCCGCAGGTACTCCATCGCGAAGCCGCTCGTCTCACCCTCCAGCGCGGCGTACATCTCCGACGTCTCGGCGCGGATCTGCTCCTCGAAGATCGACTTCAGCACCACGGCCGACACGCCCGCCTGCTCCAGTCGCGCGACGCTGTCGGCCTGTCCGGTGAGCGGGCTGCTGCTGGCGATCAGCGGGTTCTTCAGCGTGAGGCCCAGGTAAGTGGTCGTCAGGTCAGCCATCCGTCCCCCCTCATTTCGCTACGATCTGACCCGCGCGCGCCAGCATCTTCGCCTCGACGCTCTGGATCTCGGCGAACCCTTGCGAACTGACCGGGTTCAGGCCGTCGCTGGCCTCCATCGACGAGTCGGCCTCGTTGTAGATCGAGGCCTTGCAGCCGGTGAGCGCGTTGAAGAAGATGTTGCCCTTGTACAGGCCGACCTCGACCGTGCCCGAGGCGTGCCGCGCGAACGTCCCGATCGCGGCGCGCGCCGCCTGGGTCACCGGATCAAAATAACGGCCGTCGTAGATCTGGTCCGCGACCAGCTTCGAGAGCTGGCCGAAGAGCAGCCCGGCGCGGCGGTCCATCGTCGCCTGATAGACATAGCGCAGGCACGTCCCCAGCAATTCCATGCCCGGCGCCTCGTAGACGCCCCGGCTCTTTGTGCCGATGATGCGGTTCTCGAGCGCGTGCCGCATACCGACGCCGTTGCGGCCCGCCAGCTTATTGGCCAGCCGCATGGCCTCCACCGGCGCGACGTCCTTGCCGTTGATCTGCACCGCGCGGCCCTTGACGAACCGCACCGTCACCTTCTCAATCTTATCCGGCGCCTCACGCGGCCACACGCCCATCGTGGGCGCCACGATCAGCATCGAGGTCTCCAGGCTCTCCAGATCCTCGGCCTCATGCGAGAGACCCGCCAGGTTGGCGTCGGTCGAGTACTTCTTCTTGGTGCCCACGAAGGCCTGGATGCCGTGCGTGGCCAGAAACTCGACCATCTGCGTGCGCCCGGGGAACTTCTTGAGCAGCTCCGGGTCGCGCCACGGCGAGTAGACCTTCATGGCCGGCGCCAGCACGTTGGTGTAGCGCTCGAAGCGCATCTGGTCGTTGCCGCGGCCGGTCGCGCCATGCACGAGCACCGTGCAGCCCTTCTTCTTCATCTCAGGAAGCAGGCCGCGCACCGTCACGGCACGCGCGATGCCCGTGGAGTTCCAGTAGCCGCCGTCATACATCGCCTGCGCCTCAAGCACCTGGAAGCAGGCCTCGGCCATCGCGTCCTTCAGATCCACGATGACCGTCTCGACGCCGCAGGGCGCCATGCGCGTACGGATGTCGTTGATGTCCTTCTCGTCCGGCTGCCCGAGGTCTGCGGAGAAGGCCACCACCTTCACGCCCGCCTCCGCCATCACCTTGGCGATCGTGCGGCTGTCCAGCCCGCCCGACACGCACGCGCCCACCGTCAGCCCCTTCAACTCCGCCAAATTCAGTGCCATAGCTCGAATCTCCCGTAAAAAAAGAACGCTATAAGAGTAGCGCCTCGCCCGTCCGAAAGCAACCGCGAATCAGGCCCGTTCACCGGTTACCGGTTCGCGAGCGCCTGACGTTCGAACTTGCCCCGAAAGGCCGCAGCCGTTACACTCCTAGATGATATGAGATCATACGCGGACATCCGTTAGGGTGTGGCGGTATACGTAACCAGGGAGGAGCACGTGATGCGTTCAGACCATATGTCGCGCAGGGCGATCCTGAAACGGCTGGGGGTCGGCGGTTCGGCGGTCGGCGTAAGCCTGTTGGCGGGGCGCGGTTTTGCGGACGAGTCCACGGACGGCGACCCGGAGCGCGCGGGGTTCGCGCGCAACATACGAAAGATGGCACCTTCCCTGCAGGATGTGCCGTCGGCCTCGCTCCAAGGCGGCAAGGTCATCCAGCCCGCACGTGAGCTGCCGGTGTTTCACACAACCGACGTCTGTGTCGTCGGGGGCGGCTTCGCGGGCGTCTGCGCCGCGGTCGCCGCGGCGCGGACTGGCGCGAAGGTGGCCCTGGTCGAACGGTACGGCAGCTTGGGCGGGCTGTTCACCAACGGCATGGTCCTGATCGTGATCGGCACCGGCGAGCGCGTGAACGGCGAGTTCCGGCTCGTGACGCGTGGCCTGTGCGAGGAGTTCCTCCGGCGGCTCGAGACCCTGGGCGACGGGGCCATCGTGTGCCGCGACCCCAAGGTCTACCAGCCCACCGTCGACCCCGAGGCCGCCAAAGTCCTGTTGGACGATATGGTCCAGGAGGCGGGCGTCGACCTGTTCTTCCATTGCTGGGGTGTGGACGTGATCCAGAGCGGCCAGAACGTGCAGGGCGTGGTCTTCGAGAGCAAGGAGGGACGTCAGGCGATCCTGTCCAAAGTGGTGATCGACGCGACCGGCGACGGCGATGTCTTCTTCCAGGCCGGCGCGACCTACCAGCAGATCTCGCACGCGATCGGCTTCGTCTACCGGATCGGCAACTATGACCGGATCGATAAGAGCAAGGCCCCTCCTGACGTCAAGCTCAACCTGGGCTCGTTGGAGCCGGTCAAGTCCGCGCGCTGGGTGAACAACCTCGGGCCTAAAGGCAACGGGCTTGATGTGCGCGAGCTGTCCCGCATCGAGACGATGCACCGGAAGTCCGCCTGGAACTATGTGCAACGGATCCGCAAGACACAGGGCCACGAAGAGGTGTTCCTGATGCAGTCGACGCCGTTCCTCGGGGTGCGCGCCACCCGCCTGCTGGAGGGTGTCACGCAGATCGACAAGCGCGGCGCCGTCGCCGGAGATGCGTTTGACGACGTGGTCGCCTACTCGGGCGACGACGCGCTGAAGAAGCCCGCGTTCGCCATCCCCTACCGCTCGCTGTTGCCCAAGACGGTCGAGAACGTGATCGCGGCCGGACGCTGCATCTCGTGCGCGCCCGACCTGATCGATCGCGTCAGGCTGATCCCGGTGTGCGGCGTCACCGGCCACGCCGCCGGAGTTGCGGCCGCACTGGCGGCGAAGGGTGGCGTGACGCCGCGTGCGGTACCTGCCGCCGACATCCAGAAAGTGCTGCGCGAGCAGGGCGCTTACCTCGGCTAAAGGCCGCGAGGCGGCGGCGGCGGACGGCGTGAGGGGGCCTGCCTCTCTATCCGCCCCCGCCCGCCCGCAGCGCGGCGCAAACCGACGTCAGGCGCGGGCTGCGCCAGACTGTCGGGAAGCCTTTGCACTGCACGGGTTTCACCGGCTGAACGCGGCAGGAGCCGTCCGGCTGCAGAAACACGCACCGTCCGTCCGACTGCTCGACCAGCGTAAGATCCCTGCGGTTCTGGGCAAGGGCCGTGTAGCGCGCGGTGAACACATAGACGTCCAGTCCGAGAAAGTCGGCGATAGCCTGAGCCTCGTCCGGCGCGAGCGCGACATCGCCCGGAACACGGCAACAGGCGCCGCACCGCCGACACTGGAAGGACACCCCCTGTGGCATCACGCCCCCGAAACGGCCGCCCGGACAATCCGCGCGACAACGGCAGGGTCGGCCGGCACCCGCGTCACGCGCGTCGGCAGCCCCGGAAGCGCGTCCAATAGCGGATGGTGCGCCAGCTCCCGCCCCGTGGCGCGCACGATGGCCGCACCAAACTTGGCCGGATGCGCGGTGGCGAGGCAGATCATCGGGGCCGCAGGATCGAGGTGCCGCTCGGCGACCCCCACCCCCACCGCCGTGTGCGGATCGAGCAGATACCCCGAACGCTCCCAGTACGCGCGGATCGTCGACAGAGTCAGCTCCGTGTCGCCGCGTCCCGCCACAATGCAGGCATGCTCCGCGCCGGGCGTCGCGAGCGCGCCCGTACGCTTGAAAGTCTCCATCCAGCCCGCCAGCAACACGGCGTCCTCACCCGCCAGATAATAGAGATACCGCTCAAAATTGCTCGCGACCTGGATGTCCATCGACGGGCTCAAGGTCGGCGCGACCGCGCCGAGGCTGTAGACGCCAGTGCCGAAGTAGCGGGCGAGAATGTCATTCTCGTTGGTGGCCAGCACAAGCCGGTCGATCGGAAGGCCCATGCGGAACGCCAGGTAACCCGCAAAAATATCGCCGAAGTTCCCGGTCGGCACCGCGAAGCGCACCCGCTCTGCGCCGGTCGCTTCCTGCGTGCGCAACGCCGCGTAGAAATAGTACACGATCTGCGCGAGCACGCGCGCCCAGTTGATCGAGTTGACCGCGCCGAGCCTGCAGGCGTCCCGAAAGGGCAGGTCATTAAAGAGCGCCTTGACGATATCCTGGCAGTCGTCGAACGTGCCGTCCACCGCCAGGTTACACACGTTATCGTCGAGCACCGTGGTCATCTGCAGCTCCTGCATCGGACTGACACGTCCGTGAGGGTGCATGACGAAAATCCGGATCCGCGAACGGCCCCGCACACCGTAGATCGCCGCGCTTCCCGTGTCGCCGCTGGTGGCCGCGACAATATTCAGCTCCTCCCCCGACTGCCCGAGCACATACTCGAAGAGATTCCCCAGAAACTGCAGCGCCACGTCCTTAAACGCCAATGTCGGCCCATGAAACAGCTCGAGCATATGGACCGGGCCCACGGGCACGACAGGCGTCACCTCCGGGTGGCGGAAGGAAGCGTAACTGCGCGTCACGATTTCACGCAGCGCCGGAGCAGGGAGGTCGTCGGCGAATAGCCGCACGATCTCGAAGGCCAGGTCGGCGTAGCCGAGCGAACGCCAACCGCTCAGGCGGCCGCTCACATCGGGGATCTCGTCCGGCAGGAACAGGCCGCCGTCGCGGGCCAGACCGGCGAGCAAGACCTGCCGGAACGTCTGCGGCTCTCCGCCGCCGCGCGTGCTGATGTATCGCATGGCTATTCCGTGAAGAACGCAGGCATCAGTTGCTTGATCGACTCGGCATCGACCTCGAACTGCTGAACGGCGTCGGTCGCGAGCTTCTTGGCCTTCTCCTGGGCGGCCGGCACGTCCGGGTAGAAGCGCGAGAGACAGAGCGCCGCGTTGGTCATCAGCCGGGTCTTCTCGCGCAGGCGCAACCCCTTCGTGGCCTGCTCGTCACTCACCAGCCCCAACACCATCTCCGCCACAATCTCAATGCGGGTCGCGTAGACGACCGTCCACTCGATCTTCTTGCCGCCGACCGACAGCATCTTCGAGTCCGCCGCGTCCACGCTCCAGCCGCGGGCCGACTTGAAGCCCTGGACCTTCGCGACCAGATACTCGTGGAACTCCTTGATGCGGTTGACTCGCTCCTCGGCCAGCGCCAGCGCGTCCAGTCCGCCCTTGGTCTCCAGCCCATCGGAGACCGCCTTCAACGCGCGGAGCGCCTCGCGGAACTGGAGCTGCTTCAAGAGGGGCGCGTTCGACTCCTCGACCGCAGCCACCGAAGCCACCTCATTCTGCGCCTTCTCCTTGAGCGCCTCCATCTCCAGCCGACGTTTCTCCGCCTCGGCCTCCGCCTTCTCGCGCTTCTTGCGGTCCTCCTCCTTCAGCCGCTGCTGCTCGACCAGCGCGCCGACATCCGCCCGGACGCTCTCGACCGCTTTCTTAAGCATCGCGACACGACGCGGCGCCTCGGCGATATCTTTGGCGTACACCAACCCTTTGACCTGTTCGACCAACGCGTTGGCCAGCTTGGCAAGCTCCTCGGCGCGCGCAGTGTCTTTTGACAGGGCGTCGCCCTCCTGGGACTTCGCCTCGATCGCCTTCAGCAGGCGCTCGGCGTGCTTGGCCGCAGCCCTGACCGCAAAGGCCTCCAAATAGAGGTCTCGTACCCGCTCAACAACCGGAACCTGCGCCGCCCCGCCCTCGGCAGCAGGCGCCGCCACGGCCTCCGCCGCAGGCGCAGCCGCAGCCTCCGCCGCAGGCGCAGCCGCAGCCTCCGCCGCAGGCGCAGCCGCATTGGTGGCCGCGCCGGCGGCCGCCTCAGCCGGAGGCTCCTCCGCCTCGGGGGTCGGATCGGGCGGCACCATGGAGGGGCGCACCCCCTCACCCAGAACGGCCACCACCGCCTCTGCGGCGGCCTCCGCATACCCGATGGCGTCCGGCACATACCCCTGCACCCGTTCCACGGCCTTACGCGCCTCGGCAACCGACTTGGCGATCGAGGCTTTCGCACTCTCCGAGAGTTTCTGGTTCTTGGCCTCGATCGCGGCATTCTGTTTGGTTCTCAGGTAATACCGCACACCAAAAAACCCGCCGACCAGCGCGCCCAACAGCAGCATCAGGCCCACCCCGACCAGCGCGATCACCTTACAGCCGCGCTTGCCTGCCGCAGCCTCGCTCTCGTTCTCCTCCACTAGCTCGCCGACCGGCACCATCCCCTCCGGCAACTCACCGGTGGTCGCCACGTTCAAGGCCCCCGTGGTGGTCACTTTGCCGGTCATGTCCTTGGGCCGCTTGCCCTTGATCATGATCTTCTTCGAGTTGCCGCTGATGTTGACCGGCCCCACCTTGGAGAGATATCGCCGCATGTCGCCCAACAGCGAGCCGTAAGTCGGAAAGCGCATCTGCGGCTCGACCTCAAGCATACGCATGATCAGCGCCTCGACCTCCTCCGGTATGGCCGACCCTCGGATGTCGCGCAAAGACTTCGGCGGCCCGTCGAAACGGGCCTTGACCACCGCCGTGGCGTCGGCCCCGTCGAACGGCGGCACACCCGCGATCGCATGGTACAGCGTCGCACCTAAACTGTAGATGTCCGACCGAAAATCGGTCTTCTGCCGCCGCACCTTCTCCGGCGCGATATAGAACGGCGTGCCCCAGACCTCGTTGCCCGGCCCGCTCTGCATCGCCGCCAGACCGAAATCGACGAGTTTCGCGTTCTTCTCCAAGTCGAACAGGATGTTCTCGGGCTTCACGTCGCCATGCACCAGCCCAGCCTCTGACGCCTCGCGCAAACCTTCCGCAATCTGCGTGCCCACATGGATCACAACAGCCGGATCGAGCGGCCCCTGAGACGCCATCATCTTATCGAGGCTGCCTCCCGAAACCAGCTCCATCACGATAAAAGGCTGCCCATAGACCTGGCCGAACGAATAAATCTGCGCAATGTGCGGATGGTTCAGCCGCGCGGCCGCCTGCGCCTCGCGCTGGAACGTCTCAACAAAGTTCTGATCCTCGCCGAGGCTCTGCAGCATCACCTTAATGGCGACCTCGCGGTTCAGCCCCTCGTCACGCGCACGATAAACGCCGCCCATGCCGCCTGCGCCCAGCAACTGGAGCAGGAGGAACGCGCCGAAACGCGCCGGCACCTGAAACTCGAACTCGCACGTCGAGCATTGCACGGCCGTGAACGCCAGCAAACCGCCCACCTCAAGCATCGCCCCGCACTTGGGACATGACGCCATTGAGACCGGTTCCGTCAGAATGTGGGACTCGCCACTCGTTTCCATACGTCTCCCTCACGCCTGCCGCCAGCCCGGAGGGTCGCCCGACCACACCGGAAAGAAGGTGAGTTATCATGCCGTTTTCCCGGATATTTGTCTATGCCCAATATCTTGCGCCCGCGCCTGGCGCTGACCGCGCGCCGCCGCCATTGACGCCCCCCGCACGATTTTCTATAGTGGCATCGTGATGCCTACGTAACCCGCCGGCCACAGCGCCACCTGCCGGCACCGAAAGGACGCCGATGCCCGACCGCCCGACCCTCTGCCGCCTCCTCCACGTGCTAGGACCGCTCGCGCTCCTCGTCGGCCTGTCCGGCTGCTCGATACCCCCAGGCCGCCTGGACAGCGCGCGCCGCCCCCCCAACATCATCCTCATCCTCGCCGATGATCTCGGCTATGGCGACCTCGGCTGCACCGGACAGCAGCGGATCGAGACGCCGCACCTCGACCGTCTCCGGGCCAGCGGCATGCTCTTCACGCAGCACTACTCCGGCTCGCCGGTCTGCGCCCCCTCGCGCTGCGTCCTGCTGACCGGCAAACACACAGGCCACGCCTATGTGCGCGGCAATGACGAGTGGCGCGAGCGCGGCCAGGTCTGGGATTACCGGGCTGTGCTCGACAACCCCGGACTCGAGGGCCAGCGACCCCTTCCCTCCGGAACCCCGACGCTGGGCTCGCTCCTGAAGGCACGCGGCTACGCCACCGCCTGCATCGGCAAGTGGGGCCTGGGCGCACCCGGCTCGGAGGGCGACCCCAACCGCCAGGGCTTCGACCATTTCTTCGGGTATAACTGCCAACGCCAGGCCCATACCTACTACCCCCGGCACCTGTACCGGAATCAGTCGCGGGTGCTCCTGCGCAACGAGATCGTCCCGCCCGGAACCCGGCTCGCGGACGGCGCCGACCCGCTCGACCCCGCCAGCTATGCGCGCTTCACGCAGACCGACTACGCCCCTGACCTGATGTTCGACGAGCTGAGCGCCTTCGTCGCCTCGAAGCGCGACACCCCCTTCTTCCTCTTCTGGACCACCCCCATCCCGCATGTCGCGCTCCAGGCCCCGCAGCGCTGGGTCGACCACTACGTGCGGAAGTTCGGCGATGAGAAGCCCTACGACGGTGCGCAAGGCTACTTTCCCCACCGCTACCCGCACGCCTGCTATGCCGCCATGGTCTCGTATCTTGACGAGCAGGTTGGCCGCCTCGTCGAGCAGCTCCGTTCGCTCGCCATCGACCAGGACACCCTGATCCTGTTCACCTCTGACAACGGGCCCACCTTCAACGGCGGCTCCGACTCGCCCTGGTTTGACAGCGCGCGTCCCTTCCGGTCCGAGGCGGGCTGGGGTAAGGCCTCGCTCCATGAGGGCGGCATCCGCGTGCCGCTCATCGCCGCCTGGCCAGGCCGGATCAGGCCCGGCTCGCGCAGCGACCACCTGTGCGCCTTCTGGGACCTCGTGCCGACGCTGTGCGACCTCGCCGGCCTCGCCACGCCCCCCGACACCGACGGCATCAGCTTCGCGCCGACCCTGCTGGGCGACAGCCTCGGCCAACGCCAGCACCCATACCTGTTCTGGGAGTATCCCGAGGCCGGCGGCCACCAGGCCGTTCGCGAAGGCCGCTGGAAAGCGCTCCGCAGCAACCTGCGGAAAGG
>JAKJGY010000321.1 GCA_022704145.1 Verrucomicrobiota bacterium | reverse complement strand
CGGTCCAGGTCCATTCGGTGCCGTACCAGCCCCAGTCGAGCTGAAGGTAGCGGAAGCCGTTGGTGTGGGCGACATCGATCACGCGTTTCAGGTCGGCCATCTGCAGCAGGCAGTTGCCGTGGTCGGAGATGGTGAGGCCGGGCTGAATCCACGCGGTGTCGGCGAGGGCGCACGGCGGATTGAGCGTCTGCACCAGATGCGCGTGCTCGATCAGGCGCGCCTCGCTGTCGCCGACCAGCACAACGCGCCAGGGCGTGGCCGCGCCGGCCGAGCCCTCCGCCCGGCCGTGCAGCGCGATGCCGACGGTGTCGGCGTCCCGCTTCGCCAGCATGGCGCGCGGGTAGCTGACGACGGCCGCCTCGAGCACGGAGGCGTATGCGCCGCCGGGCAGGCGCACGGTGAAGGGCATCATCGCGTTCTTGGCGAGCGCGGTGATCGGTACGGGATCTTGCGGGAAGGTGTCCTCGGTCCAGGCGATGGCAAACGCCGCGCTGCCGTGCGGGAAGCGGAAGGCCGTGTCTTCGCGTTCGAGCTGCCAGTCCGAGCCGTCCGCGCCGGCAGGCCGGTAGCGCAGGGCCAGGCCTTCGTTATAGGCGCGCAGCTCCAGGATGAGCGGGCGCGCGAGCGGGCCGCGCTCTTTGAGCGTCAGGGTCAGCGACCGGTAGCGGTCCGGGATCGAGGCGCGCTCGCCCCAGACCGGTGTCCAGACGCTGTCGACGTTGCCGCGCGTCTGGCCGGCCAGGTCGAAGCCGCCGGCGAACGCCGGCTTCAGCGTGACGCCGAGCGGCGCGGGCTCCAGCACAGCCGCGGCGCGGCAGGCGAGCGAAAGCAACGGCTGTCCGTCGCGCATCTCGACGCGCGCCTCCAGCGCGCCGTCAGGCGAGACGACAGTCTCGACGGCGCTCAGGCACGACACAGAAAGAACGGACAATAGAAGGGCCAGGCGGAACTGCGCGTCAAACGTTTTCATGCCGCTAAGATAACACGCGCGCAGCTCGCTCTGCTAGACCATTCCCCGGCGAGTGAGAACGGGGTAGCGGGCGCATCCTCGATGCACTGACCGGTGGGGTTCCTGGTTTCTGGTTCCGGGTTCCTGGTTTCTGGTTTCTGGTTTCTGGTTCCGGGTTTCTGGTTCCGACAACTCCTCCTTCCTCCTTTCTCCTTTCTCCCTGCCTGCCGCGCTACGCCGAAGGTTGATCCCGTTACAACTCTTTAAACCAAGCCTCCGCAGAGAGATTGGTTGCGGCGTTTTTGGCGCTGGATGATTTTTCTGCCAAGTCACGTTTTTCTTCGGCCGTCAAAACGCGGCCTGCGACCAGCAGGTCGCCGGCTTGAAGCGAAACTCTGACAGCCCGTACCCGTTCCCAGCGGAACCGCGAGTCCAGGCAGACCGGGATATCGGCGGCCATTGCACCCGGCGCGATCACGCGAGGTTCGGCCAGCCTCAGGCGCATCCGGTCATCCAGAGCCGAAAGACGCAGCAGAGGTCTGACCTCCAGGCTTTGGACCTCTTCGTCGGACTCCAGCAGCAGAGTTATCCGTGCATGCGTCAACGTGACCGGAAGCGGGTTACCGAGGTTGATGACGGTCAATGTGGCGTAGGTGACCGGTTCGGTGGTGAGCCGGTTGAACGCGCGTGATTCGGCAGCATTCTCTTCGAACGACGTCACGACGGCCTGTACGCCGTTCCCCTGGCCTTCGCCGTACCACCCCGGCTTGAACAACGAGCGGTCTTCGTCCGTCAGGTACTGGCTGCGGGATGCGGAGAGGCCTGGCGCGTCCGTATGACCGACAGGCACGTGATGCCGATACACGTTCACAGAGGCCGAGGCCAGCGTGAGCAGTCCGACCGGCAACCCGACCAGCAGACGGTTGCGCACACGGCGGCTCCAGTGGGTCAACTGGACGGTTTGAGCGTACCCGCCGGTCGCAAGGGCCGCGACGGCAAACAGGCCCGCGAGGAGGCTGAGCACGATAAACGGCGGTTCTTGCCGCGAGTGGGCGATCAACTCTGCGATCACGGTCGTCATAAATGCAAGAAAGGCGGCCATGACACACAAGATGGAGGCGTTTCGTCCATTTGCGACGCCGACGCGGGTGTCATGGCGATGGCGCGAAGCGCCGCTCCCCTCGGCGCGCCGCTCCCGAGCTTTGGCATGCGCCTTGCCGCGATCATCAGTTGCGTGCGCAGGAGGATTGCCGGGCGGAACATCCGCATGCGAGTGTCGGTGCTCCCGGCGGTGTGTGCTGTGCGCGTGGCGATGGAGGCGGGGCATGCTCATCGTCGGACCCCTCTCAGCGGGAAATGGCGGGCTTGTCAACGGTGCAAGCGGCTTTGGCCGCGTCGTAAACCTGGCGCGGGGCGATCTGGTGTTCGCGTGCGAGCGCGGCACACGCCTCGTGCTCCGGCGAGGCTGTGACCGGATGGCCGTGCAGCGAGCCGATCTTGACCGGCACCGGGCCCCACGGGGTGTTTACCTGCTCAAAGCGTCGCTCCAATTCGTTGCGTTGCACGCCATGGCGGCGGATCCCGAAGGTGGTGGTGGAGCGGAAGATCCGCTCGCACAGCGCGTCGGCTCGGGCGGCGTCAGACAGCACACTGAGCACGGTGCCGGGACGCCCCTTTTTCATCACGGCGGGCGTCAGCCAAACATCCAGTGCGCCGCGTTCCAGCAGGTCGGCGGTCAATGTGCCCAGCCACTCGGGGTTGCAGTCGTCGAGGTTGCTCTCCAGCACCAGCAGG
>JAKJGY010000113.1 GCA_022704145.1 Verrucomicrobiota bacterium | reverse complement strand
GGGCGAAACCGCCGCCGTTACCGATCTCTAAAGCGCCCGCGCGAACGGTGGTGGCGCCGCTGTAGGTATTGGTGTTAACCAGCACCAGCGTGCCCTGGCCGTCTTTGGTCAGCGGGGTGTCGCCGGCGAGCACGGCATAGATGGCCGCCCCGCGGCCGGTTATAGGGTTGACGAAGACGTTGGTCACGCTGAGCGTGTTGGCCTCGACGCCGTTATTCATAAGATCCCACCAGTTGGGCGTGGCGAGGTTGGCGTCGGCGAAAACGAGGCTGCCGATCGTCACCGGCGTGTCCAACCTGACGATCAGGCTGTTGGTCAGATCCACCTCAGTGAACGAGGCGGTGCTGTCGAGCCCCTCGGCCACGATACCGTCGCGCCAGTTCAACGCGTCAGACCAGGCGCCGGTCAGCACATTCGTCCAGGTTCCGTCACCGGCCAGAGCCGGTACGGTGAACAGCGCGGCGAGAGCAATACATGAGAGGTGCTTGAACATGGAGAACTCCTGTCTCTGTCTAACGGCCAACGTTACCGACGTCCCGCTTCACCACCAACCTATTCCAAAGGTGAAACAACGTACACATATTAGAATACAAGCCGTTCTCCCTGTCAAGCGGCAAGAAAGTGCTGTCAGCCATTCTCGGTTCGCGGTATGTCCTTGCGGTGTGCGCCGGAAACGCCGATACTGGAAGTCATCTGCTGCTGCGTACCCGTCTGAGACCGAGGGGTGAATCCGACCAAGCTGAGAGGCTAACATGAGGCCGAAGAAGCACCTGCGTATCCTGCTCGCCGCCTGCGCCCTCCTCTGCGGTAGCGCCCGCGCGGAAGTGATGCTCCAGTACTTCAACACGAGCTGGCGCGAGATCGCGGACAAGATGCCGGAGCTGGCTGAGGCGGGCTACACCTCGCTCTGGCTGCCGCCGCCCACCAAGGGCAGCGGCGGGCTGTCGGTCGGCTACGACCTCTTCGACCCGTTCGACCTCGGCGGCCGCCACCAGCGCGGCACGGTGCGCACCCGCTACGGCACCGAGGCCGACCTGCTCCACCTGATGGAGGTCGCCCACCGCTTCGGCCTGCGCGTCTATTTCGACAACATCATGAACCACCGCGCCTTCGACGTGCCGGGTTACAACGAGGGCACGCCGATCGACGTCTACCCCGGGATGGTGCCCGAGGACTTCCACCTGCGCAAGACCGAGGAGGGCTTCTACCGCAAGTGGGACAACTGCCGCGACTGGAACTCGGCGTGGCAGGTGCTCAATCTCGGGCTCTCCGACCTGATCGACATCGCCCACGAGACGCCCAACGACAACTTCGGCCGGAACGAGGGTGACGACCACCCCAAGTGGAGCGGCGTGCGCCAGCCGGACCGCCCGGAGTTCTACCTCGACACCGATCTGCCGCTCGGCGTCGGCTACGCGTCCTACGCCTGGAACGAATACACGTTCGCCAACAAGGAGCCGTTTGAGGACGTCGGCTATACGAACGCGGCCGGCCTGTTCGTCTCCGCCGCCGCTGGCAACGGCCGCTTCGACTGGCAGGACCTGAACGGCGACGGCCAGCACGGCGCAGGCGAGCCCTGCGAGCCCTTCCTGGACACCGGCCTCGACGGCGCGCGACCCGGCTGGCAGGATGCGGCCCACGGCGCCGGCGACGGCGTCTACAACATGGGCAACCCCGTGAGCGAGGATGTGGGCGCGTACCTGATCCGCGCGGCACGCTGGCTGATGGACCGCACCAAGGCCGACGGCCTGCGCCTCGACGCGGTCAAGCATGTGCCCGACTATTTCTTCGGCGCGTACAACAGCGACACCAGCGGCGCGGGCTACACCGGCGGCGCGCAGGTGCAGTACAACCTCTCGCGCAACTTCTCCGACTGGGGCAACCACCGCGACTCGGTCTTCAACACCGAGATCTCGCGCGACGACGCGCTGCTGTTCGGCGAGCACCTGGGCTCGCCGCCGGGCTACGGCGGCTACTTCGCGGCGGGCATGCGGCTGGTCGACAACGACCTGCGCAGCAAGCTCAACGGCACGCTCGGCAGTCCGTGGGCCGGGCTGGACGGGCTGGACCAGCCCGGCGCGGGCGGCTTCGCGCCGGACCTCGGCGTGATGCACGCGCAGAGCCACGACAACGACTACGCCGCGCGCCGTGAGCTGCAGCACGCGCTCTACTTCACGCGCGCCGGCCTCGGCCTGCTTTACACCGACGGCAACACGCACGCCGAGACCCTCGGCGAGAGCGGCGGCGCCTTCCCGCGCTGGGCCAACACCGCCTTCCTCGGGCAGTGGGGCGACGGCCGCGTGCCGAACCTGCTCCACATCCACGACCAGTTCGCGCGCGGCACCCAGCGCGGCGTGTACTCCGACGGCGACTATGTGGCCTACGAGCGCCTCGACTGGCGCCAGGGCGGCAGCACCGACGCCGACAAGGTCACGCTGCTCATGCTGCTGAACGACAACTACGCCTCGGGACAGAGCCGCCCCATCGACCAGAACGTCAGCTTCCCGCACACCGGAGGCGGCGCCAACGCCTACCTCTACAACTACTCCACCTACGGCGGCGGGTTCTATGTCTGGGCCTCCGACCTGTGGCAGGTGGTCGTGCCGCCCGGCGGCTACTTCGCCTTCTCCTGGAAGAACCCCGACCCCTCCGAGCTGTGGTCCCAGACCGGCGGCGGCGCGCTCACGCTCTACGAGGACGGCGCCGAGGCCGCCCGCGTGGAGGTCGAGCGCCGCGACGGCCCGGACGGCGACCCCGCCTTCAACCCGTACGGCGTGACCGACACGAATAGGACGGACTACGCCTATACCTGCTCGATCCCGCGGGTCACGCGCGGCACCAACCTCGCGTTCGTCGCGCGCGTCGACGGCTCGGCCGCCAACGTCCTGATGAAACTGGACGGCGGCGTCGACCTCAACGGCACCAGCGGCTACGCCTGGGACCTGGCCAAACGCGACCACCCGCCCACGAAAGCCGACGACGTCTTCCTCGGTTACGAGCAGGCGGCTTTCGTCAAACGCCTCCACCGCGAGAAGTTCGCCGCCAGGAACAGCGCGCACAATAAGATCGGCTCGGCCGGCGCCACCAGTTACACGACCACCTGGGGCTCGGGCTCCTGGACGGTCAACGAGAGCACGGCCGCGAACGACTGGAGCGGCGCCGAGACCGCCGTCTTCGTCTATCACGATCCCGCCGCCAACAACGACCAGGGCGCGCCGCAGAACAGCGGCGCGGCGCTGTGGGTCAAGACCGGCGACCCCAACACCATCAACCGCGTGTTCCTCTACTACACGACCGACGGCACCTGGCCGGAAGGCGCGGGCGGCCTGGGCAGCGGCGCCACCCGGACAAGAGAGCTGTCCTTCCACCACGCCGATGCGGGCGACGGCAAGGACTGGTGGACCTGCGCCCTGCCGACGGTCGCGGCCGGGACGGACTTCCGCTACAAGGTCGGCGCCTTCCGTCAGCAGGACGGCGGCGCGCACGCCCCCTGGAGCGTGGTCTGGCCGGGCGACGGCGCGGCCGTGGCCCTCAAGACCACGCGCCTCGGCGTCTGGCAGGTCAGCGGTTTCGACGCCCGGAGCGTCGGCTATTACCCGCATAACGATTACGGCGAGTTCCGCACCGGCCTGGAGGAGGGCTTCCATTTCCTCCAGGCGCGCGCCTTCCTGCAGCGCGACAGCCGCGCCTCGATCTACAACACGTTCAAGCAGACCTTCTACTACGATGTGAAGCGGCCCGAGGGCCTCGTGCGCTGGCCCGAGAAGGACGGCGACAGCGTCGGCGGCCAGCAGTACGGCTTGGTCGTGCGCGCCGACCGCCAGACGCGCGAGGTCTGGTGCCACATCGCCGACGCTGACCCCGACAACGACGACTACGCGACCGGCGTCGCCAACGGCAACGGACGCGGCTTCGAGCCCTACACCGACCTGAACGGCAACGGCAGCCGCGACAGCGGCGAGCCCTTCCAGGACCTGAACGGTAACGGCGTGTACGACGCGCTCCTCGCCGAGGCGTGGCAGCCGGCGATCGAGGAGACCTCGCACCTGCCGCAGGCGGACGGTTACGCGCGGAGCTGGCGCTTCAACTATGCGAACATCCCCGCAGGCGGCGGCGCCGCCACCCTCAAGGCGCGGCTGCGCGAGTGGTCCTCCGCCAAGCGCGCCGCCTGGACAACCGGCATGACCGACGAGGCCGGCCACTTCACCACCCTCGCGCGGCAGGTCTGGACGTGGGGCCCTGACCAGCGCCTCTTCGTCGCGTGGCCGCAGCAGGACGGCGACACCGTCGGCGCGGGCTATGTGATGAAGACTTACTTCTCCAAGTCGCTCGCCGACGGGCTGACCGGACAGCAGCTCCTCGACGCCCTCACGGTCCGTATCCAGAGCGCCGTCTCGGGGCAGACCTCTGGCGGCGCGGTGCTCGACCGGAGCGGCTACAGCGTGGTCTGGAACGAGACCGCCGACTGCCACGCGCTCAGCGTCGCCTTGCCCAACCTGTACAACGGACAGCCCGAGTGGCTGCACGGCCTGGAGGTGACGCTGGCGCGCGCGGGCGCGGGCAACCTCGTCGCCACCCGCCTCGTGCGGGCGGAGAAGGGCGTGGAGGCGCCGCATCTGGAGTTCGTCGAGCCCAAGGAATACGACTCCGACGGCCAGCCGCTCAAGCTCGTCATCCCTGACGTCCCGAACCCGACGGTGTCGAATCGTTCGGTGATGGTGCAGCTCCGCACCGTGACGAACGCGGCGCTGCATAGCGTCGTGCTGGAGCAATGGCCAGCGGCCTTCACGGGCGCGGTCAGTTTCGTGACGAACCGCGTCGAGGGCGGCTACCTGTTCCTTGACTATCGCTGGACGTGGCTGTGCGAGGGGCAGTTCCGCCTGCGGGCCTCGGTGCGCACGTCTTCCGGAGCGTCCAACACCGTAACCCGCACGTGCACGGTGATCCTGCGCGAGACCGTCGATCCCTCCGAGAGCGACGCCGACGATGACGACGACGGCATACCCGACCTTGACGAGGTCACCTCGCGCGGGCTGCTGGACGTGGTCTCGTCGCCGAACTCCGACCTCTGGACGCAGCGCGAGATCCACCTCTGGCGCGCGTGCGGCCAGACCCTCGCCACCTGCCCCGACACCGACGGCGACGGGCTTCCCGACGCGCTCGAGCTGGGCTGGCGCGCGCCTGCGGACCCCGGGGCGACCGACACGGCCGCGGACACCGACGGCGACGGCAGCCCCAACTTCATCGCCGACCTCGACCCGCCCTTCTACAACACGCTCGACAACGAGGGCAAGGTGCCCGGCGTGGACAGCCTCTCCAAGGGCGGCGACCGCACCCGGAGGCTCGCGGGTGCCGCCACCGACCCCAACAGCCCGGACACCGACGGCGACGGCCTTCCGGACGGAGTCGAGGACGCCAACCGTAACGGCTGGACGGACGGCGACGGCGCGCTCCTGCCGGCCGGCTGGAACCCGTGGCTGGCGCGGGCCTGGCCCAACGGCAAGCGCGATCCCGGCGAGACGTGGCTGGAGACCGACCCCAACAGCCCCGACACCGACGGCGACGGGCTGGCCGACGGCCACGGCGAGGACAGGGATTTCAACGGCGTGATCGGCGGCGACGCCAACAGCAACCGCGTCTGGGAGGGCGGCGAGGTCTGGACCGAGACCGACCCGCTGAACCCGGACACCGACGGCGACGCCCTGTCCGACGGCTGGGAGGTGAGGTACGGTTTCGACCCGCTGGACAGCGGCACGCACAGTCTGCGCGGCGCGGCGCCCGACCCGGTGAACGGCCCCGGCGGCGACCCCGACGGCGACGGTTTCACCAACGCGCAGGAGTACGCCAACGGCACCCACCCGCGTGTGGCCGACACCGGCGTGCCGCCGCCGCCGGGCGGCATCGTGATCGGCCGCGGCAGCCCGCTCGGCGTGATCAACGGCGTCACCCACTACGCCGAGTTCACCGACTGGCGCGCGGCGGACCTCGTCGCGCTCGACCCTTACAACAGCCAGGCCCAGAACGCGGCGGTCGACATCTACCGCGCCTGGGACGGCACCGACACCTCGCGCGACCTGGTCGCCTTCTACGCCCGCGACGGCGGCGACCCCAGCTCCGGCGGCGACGGGCGGTTCTACTTCCGCGCGGACTTCGACGACCTGCAGGCGCACGCCGAGGACGGCCACCTCAACCTCTACGTGGCCATCGACATGAACAGCCCCTCGGCGGGCGAGGTCAGCCTGCCGGACGACGTCGACTGCGGCACGCTGATGCGCTACGAGGCGGTCGTGGCCGTGTACGGCTACAATGACGGCCGCGTGTACGTCGATCTCGACCGCAGCAACAACACGACGGCCGTCGGACAGAATCCGCTCGGCTTCGGCCTGGCCGCGCGCGGCGTGAGCGCCGCCGACGGCTTCCTGGCGGCCCACTTCAACTCGGAGCTGGATGCGGTGGAGTTCTCGGTCAGCAGGCAGGCGCTGCTGGACGCGGGCTGGAACGGGCTGGATTACCGCACGCTCAACTTCCAGGTCTACACCACGAAGGACGGCACCGCGAACGCGCCTGCGGGAGCGGGCGATATCGCGGGCCGGCCTGACCTGCGCGACACGATCCGCAACGACTGGATCTGCTCGGACTACTGGCGCGACCAGGACGGGATCAGGGCCAACCCCTACCTGACCCAGTGGGTGGGCTTCAACGCGGACAACGACTGCGGCAAGTGCGGCAAGGTCGCGCTGCTGGTGCACGGCAACCAGCACATCCAGCCCGGCAGCGTGATCCAGGGCCTGCTCAACGACGGCGCGGGCAACGGGCTGCATCGCGCGCCGCTCGTCCACGACCTCTACGGGGCCGCGCTCAACCTGCACGTCACGCCGACGCTCGCGGCGGCCTTGCAGTGGGCGCGGACCGATCCCGCCACAGCCGAGCCGTGGCGCCTGACGCGCCTCGCGGACGGCCCCGCGTTCAACGGCTGGGTCAGGGACCTTGTCGCCACCGGCACAGTACACCTGCTGGCCTCGACCTTCTCCGACCACCTGCTGCCGTACTTCACGCCGGAGTTCAACGCCGACAACGTGCGGCTGGCCGAGTCGTTCCTGGAGCGGATCTACGGGGCGCGGTTCGACGCGCACAGCGTGTTCTGGACGCCCGAGCGCGTGCTCGACAGCGACGTGCTGGCCAAGATCGGCGCGCTGGGCTACGGCGCGACGGTGATCGACCAGGACAGCCACATGTGGCGCTGGTTCGGCCGCGACGTCGCGCTGGGCGACGACGGCTACCGGCTCAACCGCATCAACGGCGTCTCCTGCTTTGTGATCAACAACTACGCGGGCCAGTACCGCTACAGCGTCCGCGACGGCGGGCCGGCCCTGGCGCTGCGCGCGCTGCTCAACCGGCGCGCGCGCAGCGGCACGCAGGATCAGGCGGTCACGCTCTTCTACGCCTGGGAGGAGTCGCTCGAAGCGGTCAAGGCCGACGGCTACGACGCGCTGGTGCGCTGGATCGCGAACCGTCCGTGGCTGCGGCTGGTGGCGCTGGACGACGTGCTGGCCGGGCGCGAGGACGCGACCGGCGACGGCCTCGGGGACGCCTGGTGGCAGCTTGACCGGGGAACCGCGGCGCGCCAGAAGCTGGGCCACGACTGGCTCAACCACGCCACGCAGTCGAACTACGACACCTGGTACGTGGGCAGCTCGAACGAGGAGGGCCTGGCGGGCAAGGTGTTCGAGGTGCGGCCGGGCGTCGCGCTGCCGCAGGCGTACGGCATGCTCTACAGCGGCGGCGTGATCTCCAACGCGTGGCGGGCGGTGGAGGGCCTGAGCAACACCTCGGTGTGGGAGCTGGCGCGCAGCGTGCTCCACGCCTCGGTTTTTGAGACGGCGTTCCACACCGAGGACAACCACAACCTCGAGAAGTTCAGCACCGGCGAGTATGTCTATCCCTCGACCGGGCCAGGCACCCTCAGCGGTTTCGCGAAGGTGGCGCAGGCGCAGAGCCGGCTCGCGGCGCTGTATGCGGCGGTGGACGCCTGGGCCGCGCAGGCGGCGGGGCTGACGGCCACGGCGCAGGTCGTGGCGGACGTCGACCTGGACGGCGAGGACGAGTATCTGCTGTACAACCGGCATGTCTGCGCGCTCTTCGAGCGTCTCGGCGGGCGCCTGACCGGCGCGTGGGCGCGACGGCCGGACGGGGGCGTGGCGCAGGTGGTCGGCAACCCGGTGTGCTACGCCGGGAGCGAGACCGAGGAGGAGGGCGCGGCGAACGCGACGGCGGAGGGCGTGGTGGCGCATCGCGCCTCGTGCCTCAAGGACTGGTGGGTCGGAACCTCGGCGTACGTCAACGACCTGTACACCGTGACGCCGTTCGGCGCGGACGGCTTGCGCCTCGTGTCCGGCGACGGCAAGATCGCGAAGACGGTCACGCTCGGCGCGGGGGCGAAGCTCTTCGAGGTCAGCTACGTGCTGAGCGGGAGTCTGGCGGGCGCGACCCTGTATGTGCGCAACGGGCTTGCGCCGGATCTGCGGGCGCTGCTCACCGACGGCCAGGCCAACCTGGTGCGGACGGCCGAGGGCGGGGTGAGCCTCGCCAACCGCAGCGGGGCCTGGCGGGTCACCTGCGCGGTCGGGGCCGAGGACGGCGTCCGGACGGCGCAGGTCAACGAGGAGGCGGTGGACGACAACCCCGGCCTCGGTGTCGACTTCCACACGGTGAACCTGCGCAACCTCGCGCAGACCGAGCAGGTTGAGGTTTACGGCGTCGGCAGCTTCACCTTCTCGCTCGCGTTCGGCGTGGAGAAGGCCGTGCCGCGCGGCCTGGTGCTACGCCTCGAGTGAGCGCGCGGCGGCGTGTCAGGGCTTGAGGTAGACGAGCGGCGGCAGCGTGCGGCTGCGGGGGTCCAGCTCCTGCATGCCGAACAGGACGCCGAGGGTCGCGTGCTGCGGACGCAGGGTGACGCTCCGGCCGTCCTTCATGATCAAGACCGCCATTTTGCCGAAGAACGGGGGCCGGTTCGGGCCTTCGTCGAGGCTGAACCGCGTGGCGTAATCGCTAGCGGTGATCCCTTGGTTGACGGCCCGCTCGATCACGCGCACGTCCACGTTGCGGGTGACGAGGACGGGGGTCCGGTCGTCGTCCTCATCGCGGAGGTTGGCGATGACCGTCCACATGTTCTGCTCCGCCTGGAGCCGGTTGTTGGCACAGGTGGGAACGCCAGCACCCGCCAGCTTGCTGTAGTCGAAGCCGCGCACGATCGGATCCCAGTTATCAGTGCCGAAGTTCGCCTCGTCGAAGAGCGTGCGGAAGTACTCGGTGCTGTTCCTGAACTGTTGTTCCGAGATATCGGCTGCGGGGTCGCCGGCCGGTTTGCCGGGCGTGGTGCGGGGCCACGGCGAGCCGAGGCCGAGCGGCTCGCGCTCGACGGCGGTTGCGGTGAGCGCCACATAGATGTCGCGCCCGCGCGCGCTGACGGCCGTCGCCTGGGCCTGGGCCTGGGCCTGATGGATCGCGGGGTAGAGGGCGGCGGCGAGGATGCCGAAGATCGGGATGCCGAGCAGGGGCACGAGCACGAGGGCCACGATACAGCCGACGCTGAGAGGCTTCCTCTTCGGCTTGCCTTCCGGTTGCTCGTCGGCGACGGCCCGCGCCCCGCAGTTCATACAGAAGTCCGCCCCTTGGGGCAGGAGGGTGCGACAGTTGGAGCAGGTCATAGGGTTTCCTTTCTGGAACATTGCGATCAACTCTACACCCCGTGCCAGCCACTCACAAGGATAAACGGGCGGCAAGGGCCTTGACGCGAAAGGAGAAGTGTGACATGGTTAACGCATGAAGGCGAGAAGTGTAAGGACTGGCCGGGCAGGGGGTGCCGCGGCCGGGCGGGTCTATGTGGTCGATGACGATGAGAGCGTGCGGCGGGGGCTCGCGCGGCTGCTGGGAGTATCCGGCTACGGGTGTGAGGTTTTTGCAAGTGCGGCCGAGTACTTGGCGGCGCCGGTGGCCGCAGGCGCGGTGGGGTGTCTGATCCTCGATATCCGGATGCCGGAGATGACGGGGGTCGAGCTGCAGCGGCGCGTGAGCGGACTGGCGCACGACCTGCCGATCATCTTCCTGACGGGGCACGCGGATATCCCCACGTGTGTCGAGACCCTCAAGGCGGGGGCGGTCAGTTTCCTGACCAAGCCGTTCGAGCCTGGCGAGCTGATGGCGGCGGTTGAGGAGGCGTTCGCGTGATCGCGCGAGCGGGTCGCGGCCCATGCTGCGAGGGAGGCCGTGAGGGCGCGGTTCGAGAAGCTCAGCCTGCGTGAGCGCGAGGTTTTTGACGGCGTGGTGCGCGGCCTGCTCAACAAGCAGATTGCGGCCGGGATGGGCATTGCGGAGAAGACGGTCAAGGTACATCGGGGACGGGTGATGGACAAGATGCGAGTGGACTCTGTGGCTGAGCTGGTCCGGGTGTCGGTCCTTCTGGGTGCTGCGACGAAACAAGACGGGGTGAGGGGTCATGGGTAAAGCGGCGGAGGGGGAGGGCGTGGCGGAAGGGGAACAGGAACGCTCGGATCATCTTTTGCGGGAGCTGTTTGAGGCGAACCCTGATCCGGCCGCTTTTCTCAACAGGGACCATCGTGTGGTGTGGGCGAACCGTGCGTTGGCGCGGGCCTTCGGGTGTCGGCGCGAGGAGCTGGAGGGGCGCTTCTGTTACGAAGTGTTCCACAAGCGGGACTCGCCGCTGGGCGGTTGCCCCCATAGCCTGCTGCTGGCGGACGGCAAGGAGCATGTGGACGAGATCCACATCGAAACGCTGGGCGCGCTCTATTGGTTGTCGGCGACGCCGGTGTACGGGAAGTCCGGAGAGGTTTTGGGCAGCCTGCATGTGGCGCGCGACGTCTCGGCGTACAAGGCGCTGGAGGCGGCGTTGCAGCGTGCGACGGACGAGGTGGCGGAGCAGGCTACGGCGCGTGTCGCGGATGTCGCGAGCCAGCAGTTGCGTCGCGAGATCGAGCATCTGGATCAGGTTTCGCGCATGGCCCAGTTGTCGGCTGCGCTGGCGCATGAGCTGAACCAGCCGTTGGCGGCGATGCACTGTAACGCGCTGGCGGCCGGCAAGCTGCTGGAGAAGAGCCCGCCCGACCTGGCCGAGGCGCGCGCGGCGCTGGCGGATATCGTCACGTGCGCGAAGCGCGCGGGCGAGGTGATGAGCCGGACCAAGGCGCTGTTCAAGGGTGAGGCGCTCCAGGTCCAGCCGGTCCGCATGCGGCCGCTGGTGGAGGGGGTGGTCAAGCTGCTGCGACAGGACATCGCGCTGGCCGGGGCGGAGGTCACGTGCGGCGTCGCGGAGGAGCTTCCCGAGATCGTGGGTGATCCGGTCCAGTTGCAGCAGGTGCTGATCAACCTGATCCGGAACGCGCTGGAGGCGGTCCGGCAGCGGGGGGCGGGCGACCGGCGCGTTGCGGTGACGGCTGAGCCGCTGGGGGCTTCGAAGGTGCGGCTGTGCCTCGAGGATAACGGGCCGGGCATCAGCGAGGAGATGCGCGAGATGGTCTTCCTGCCCTTTTTCACGGAGAAGTCCGACGGGATGGGCATGGGCCTTGCGATCAGCAGGCAGATCGTCAAGCGGCATGGGGGCACGCTGACGGTCGGACGGGCCGCAGGCGGCGGCGCGCGGCTGGAGGTCCTGCTGCCGGTCGGCGGGGCGGTCGCGGCGCCCTAAGGGCGGGCTACGGGCGGGACGGCGCGCGGCGGTGTTCGGCGTCGCGCACCTGGCCCTCGATGTCTGAGCTGACCAGCGGCACCGCGACGGGGGTGGAGAAGTCGACGGTGAGGCGCGGCGAGGGGTCGAGCGCCACCTCGAGCCGGTCGGCGCTGAAGTCGAGCAGGTGGCCGCCCTGGGCGCGGTCTTCGGAGATGAAGTGCAGGTGGAAGCCGGGCACACCGATGGAGCCCGGCACGAACGGCGGCGTCCAGAAGCCGACGAGGGTCCCGCGCACGTCGCGGTAGAGGTACTCGTGCTGGAAGCGCGTGGCCTCGGCGAGCGGCAGGTAGGGCTTCTGCTGGCGGTCGCAACTGCGGACGCGGACGGTACGGAAGAGCCCGTCGGCGCGGACGGCGTGGAAGAGCTGGCGGTTTTCGAGGGCGGACTCGAGGGCGCGCGAGAACGCCTCGTAGGAGCCGATGTGGCGCACGGTGCTGCGCCGGTCGCTGTCGAAGAGCGTGCAGGCGCCGAAGGGCATGGGCGTCTCCGGCCTGGGCAGGTGAACGGAGCCGTCGCCTTTGACCTGGTAGAGGATGCCGTCGAGCAGCACCGCCTCGCCGTCGAGGCCCTGGAACGTGCCGATGCCGAGGTTGCCTGCGGCGGTGAACTGGGCGGCGGTGATGGTGCCGTCGTAATTGCCGCTCAGCACGTAGAGGAACGGGGCGAGCTGGTAGACGGTGTCGCGGTCCTGAAGCTGCGTGATCGTGGTGGTGCGGCAGCCGGCCAGGAGCAGGCAGGCGAGGGCGAGGCGCGCAGGAGGGGCGATCTTCTTCATGGGGTCCTCACAGGGGCGTCGGCGCGGGGCGCCACGGCGTTGGTGGGGGGCGCGTTGGTCGGTGCGGCGGGTGGCGCGGCGGCCAGCCGGATGGGCTCGAGGCAGAGGTCGTGAGCCTCGGAGGCGCGGCGCCCGGCGTACGTGTCGGCCTTGCGGCTGACCGGACGCGGGCCGGTGGCGGGCTTGGCCGGGCGCGGGGCCGCCTCAGCCAAGGCCTTGCTGCTGGTCTCGGCGGGGGCGGCGGCAGCGGGGGCGGCG
>JAKJGY010000320.1 GCA_022704145.1 Verrucomicrobiota bacterium | reverse complement strand
AGCGCCGTCCCGGCCGGCTTGCCGGGAATCGGGTAGGGGTCCGTCCCGATCACATCAAAAGTCCCCATATACGAACGGACCTGGCTGTACTGATAGAGCACCACCCACGTCGGATGATCGGGGTCCAGCTCCTCCATCAGCCTCTGCCGCGCCTCCAGCCGCTCCACCATCGACAGCGGCAGCTCGTCATTGATGTACCAGGCCAGCAGCGCCGGGTGCCCGCGATGCAGCGCCACCCGCCGCCGCACCTCCGCCTCCTCGTCCGCCGCGCTGGCCAGGCCCTTCGGCGCCCACTGCGTGCCCGCATAAAGATCCTTGAGCGAGTAGATCACCTTGAGCCCGCGCGCGTGGCAGGCGTCCATCTGCGCACGGTCCGGACTGCCATACGGCATCAGGCAGTTGAACGGCCCTTTCGCATAGGTGTCCAGCTCGGCCTCCTTGACCCCGCTCCAGTACATGCCGAGCGGAAAGAAGGGCTTGCCCTCCACCATCAGCCGCTGACGGCCGTCAACCTGGACGCGCCGCGGCGGCAGCTCGGCCACCCGCAGGAACCGGGCCGAGGCCTCTCCCAGCGGCCCGCCCCCACGTGCCGCCAGCCCGAACCGCACCCGGTACTCTCCGGGCGGCAGCGCCGACACGTCCACCGTCCAACGGGCAAGGTCGGCGGCCAGCGCGTCCGGCTTCGCCGTCCGCACGGCCTCGCCGCCGCCCGCGCTCACAAGCGTGAAGACGCCCTCGACCTCACCCGCAGAAAGGCCCGCCTCTGTCAGCCGCAGCCCGGCCCAGAACGTGACCTCGCCCCCCGCCGACATCCGGCGGTAACTGGAGACGCTCACCGCCGACACCGGCGGCGGCACATGGCGCGTCACCGAGAGATCGTCGAACCACGCCCGACCGGTCATGCCCCGCCGGACATACGGCGCCACCGTCACGCGCGCCGCCGCCTCAGGCAAGGGCGGCGTCACGCCCGACACCCGCCGCCACCCGTCGCTCGTGCCGCGCACGCCCGCCGGATACGCCCCGCCCAGATACCGGCCCGCCGCGTCCGACCACTCCATGCAGACCGTCGCGCCCGACTCCTCGCCCGCCAGCCCCTCGGTACGCACCCACACCTCGAAGGCGTAACAGCGCCCCGCCTCCGCCTGGACCGCGCGCGACGGCACCGCATAGAACGCCGGGTCGGCATTCTCGTACGCCAGCCCGCGCGTGCCGTCACGGCCGCAGCCGTCCCCCGCACGGTAGGCGGGCGGCCGCGCCGGCCACCCCACCGTCGCGCCTGACGCGTCGACCTCCTCAAAGCCCGGATTGCGGACCCGATTCTCCTCCGCCAGAACCGCCAGCGCGCCGATCAACAGCGGCGCCCCCCAGAAGCGCACCCGCCTCAGCCCCATACGCACCTCCTCCCCCACATTCACTACCGAAGAGGATACACGATCGGCGCCCGCCATCAAACACCGTTCTGCGTTTACTGAAACACGATCTCGCCCCACGCCGCCGGACTGAACCACGCCTCCTGCGGCAGGTCGCTCACGAGGTTCGTTTCCTTGTTCGCCCAGTAGGTGCGCGCCACATTGATCGTCCCCGACCTGTCGGACGAGATGAACCCGAAGTCGCCGCGCAGCTTCAGCCCCTTCGCCGGCTTGAGCCCCAGCGCCTCCAGCGGCAGCGACGCCTCGACCGTATACCCGCGCTCACCCTTCGACACGCGCACCTCGGCCTCGCCCAGCACCTCCACGCGGTCGAAGCGCTTGGGCGCCACCGGCGAGGTGTACTCAACCGCCCGCGCCTTGTCCGCCGCCGGATCGACCGCCCGCATCAGCACCGCGACCGGCTTGCCGCCCAATTGTGCGATCACCACGCGCACGTCCGCCGGACCTGGGTTACGGCGCTTCCCTGCCGTCACCGCCTCCTGCGCGTCCGCGCAGAGCTGCACGTCCACACCGTCGCCGGTCTTGAAAAGCCGCGTAAAATCCTTGCCCTCGTTGAGCCACGGCGTGTCATCCTCCACCGCGTAAAACAGGTACAGCCGCTTGTCGTCCGCCGCCATCCGCGCCGTGCCCTTGAACGGTGCGCCCACACGCTCGAGCGGCAGCGCCGGCACGCCCTCCCAGTCGCCGTCGCGGCCGTCGATCTTCGGCGGCTGCTCGAAGCGCTGCACCGCATAGACCTTGGGCGGCGCCTCGCGCGCGGCCCGCGCCTGATTCTCGCGGTCCGCCGCGGCGAGCTGCCCGGCGGTGATCTCGCGCTCGCCCGCCCGGAAACGCCGGACCGTCTCCAGCCCGTTGACCGTCAGGATCATCGCGGCCTGCCGCGGGAACCCGGTGGTCATGCGGATCTTGCCGTCAGCCTGCTTGCCGAACCAGCCGTTGAAGGGCTCGCTGCCGTGCGAAAAGTTCTCCATCGGCATGCCCATGAGCTGTTCCTCCTTGGCGGGCAGCGTGTCTCCGGGCAGCCGCCCGTCCTGGAACAGCGCGCCCACGAAGAGCCCGTCGGTGGTGACGAAGAAGTCCTGACCCAGGTTGCCGCGGCACACGAAGACACGGCCGACCTCGTCATTCACGTGCGCCACGCCCGCGATCTTGAGCGGCCCGATCAGCAGGCCCGGCGAAGGCATGGGCGCGCGGTGCGAACCGTGCACGCCCGGATACGGGTTCGGGTACGCCCAGCGCACGCTGCCGTCGCGCGTGTCGATCCCCGCCAGACGCGTCGGGCCGGCGTACCCTTTGAAGCTGAGGCAGAGCAACAGGTGCTCC
>JAKJGY010000011.1 GCA_022704145.1 Verrucomicrobiota bacterium | reverse complement strand
CGTGCTGCCGGGAAACATCTACCGCCACGAGACCTATACGATCCCGCGGATCGGCCGGTTCATCGCGCCGCTGATCCAGGGACAGGCCCGCTATGTCCGTGTGCAGCTCGACACGCCGGGCACGTCGGTCGAGATAGACGCGGTGGCCCTGGTGAACAGCGAGGTCTACGACCGCTCTCCGACCGAGGGCGCGTTTCTGTGCAGCGACGAGCGTCTGAACAAACTCTGGGCGATCAGCGCCTGGACGCTGCAGATCGCCTCGTTCCCCAACCACGACGCGTGGAAGACGGTGGACGGCTGGCTGCTGCCGCGCAAGCTGGAGCAGGCCGAAGATACGGGGCTGAGCCGGGCGGGTGCCTCGTGGGGGGATGTGTCGATCGAGACCACTTTCGAACTCCGCGCGAACCCGCACCATGTGTCGGCGGCGGGGCTGGCCTTCCGCGCGCAGGACAACGCGAACGCCTATCTGGCCGAGATCGCGCTCGACGGAACATGTCGGATGATCTGCCGACGTGACGGGGTTGACCGCGTGCTGGCGGAACAGCGGCTGGCGCGTCCGCTGGTGGACGGCATGCGTTACGCGCTCGCGGTGGAGGCACGGGGTCCGGCGCTGCGCGTGACGCTGGACGGCGCGACGGCGCTTGAGGCCCACGACGACACCTTTGCCAAGGGACGCGTCGGTTTTTACACGCCGAAGGAAAAATGGCCGCTCTTCGACGCGATCCGCGTTCGCGACCCGAAGGGACGCGCGTTGCTGACGGACGACTTCTCGGGCGATCTCTCGCAGTGGGAGTTCGCGCGCACGCTGGCCTTTGTCGCCGACGGAGCCAAGCGCGACCGGCTGGTCTGGTCCGGCGACCTCTACTTCGCGCAGCAGAGCGCGTACGCCGCGTTTAAAGATCCACGGTATCTGGCCGACTCGCTCAAAATGCTGGCCTTCAACCAGACGCCGGAGGGTTACGTGCACGCGTCGCCGTATCCGGAGCGCAGCGTGCCGCCGCCGAGCGGCGACTACGGGCCCTTCCCGTCGGACGAGTTCGCAGCGTGGCTGGTGCCGGTGGCGTGGGAGCACCTGCTCTACACCGGAGACCGCGAGACGCTGCGCCAGCTCTGGCCCGCGATCAAGCGGCTGCTGGGATACTTGGAAGCGCATTGCGATGCGGACGGCCTGTTCGTGCAGCGCCCCGAAACCTCGAAGCACGCGGGCAACCTCGATCTCGGCGATGTCCGCACACGCGCCTACATGCAGATCCTGCTGTGGGGTGCGTTTGCCGATGCGGCCCGCATCGCGGAGGCGCTCGGGATGCCCGGTGAAGCGGCCACCGCCCGGAAGCGGGCCGAGGCCGTCAAGGCGTTGCTCTTCGCCCGTTTCTGGGACGAGCGGGCCGGCTGTTTCAGGGAGGCTCTGGAAACGCCGAGCTTCGGCCCAGAGGCGAACGCGCTGGCGCTTTCGATGGGGCTGGTCTCCCGGGAGCAGGCGCTGCGCATCGCGCCGCAGTTCAGAAGAATCGCGCACGGCAAGTTCCAGAGTCTGGCGAGCCGCGGCAAGTTCGAGTACGGCTTCTCCCAGTCGGGCCTGCAGACGATCTTCGACCACAACTGGGCCAAGCTGCTCGACGCGGGCTGGCAGGGCGCCTGGACAACCACCGAGTGCATGTCCCTGATGACCAAAGGGTGGGGCGACGAGTCGCACCCCGACACCGCCATCGCCGGACATTTCTCGGCCTACCTCTTGGGTGTGAAACCGGCCTCGCCGGGTTATGCAGTTTTCACCGTGCGGCCGCAGCCCACGCGCGAGGTCACCTGGGCCAAGGGCCGCGTGCCGACGCCGCACGGCCCGATCGACACCGCGTGGGAGTGGAACGAGGGAACGTTCCGCTTGTCGGTCACCGTGCCCAAGGGGACGCGCGCGGACATTACGCTGCCGGAAGGCGGCGAGGTACGTGTGAACGGAAAAGCCGGCGCGCTGACGGGCCTGAAAGCCGGAACCTACGAGATCGTCGTGAAAGGGCTGCCTGCGGATGTCTGGGCCGATCCGACCGCAGGCCGGTCGGTGTCGGAGCGGACGCTGGTGCCGGTCGTCCGGGCGTCGAGTTCGCATGAGGCGGGCGGGTGGGGCGCGGACGCCCTGTTCGCGCCGCTCGACGACGCTGCGAAAAAGGGGTACAGCTCGGCGCCGCTGAAAGGGGAGCAGGTTTCGGAATGGCTTGAGTTCGATCTCGGGGCCGAGACCGAACTCGCGAGAATCGTGTTGCTGCCAGCGGGCGGACGGACCGCGAGCGGCAAGGCCGGCTTCGGTTTCCCGCGCGATTTCGTTGTGCAGACCGCGAAGCAGCCGGGGGCTTACACCACGGTCGCGACCTTCACGGATTGTCCCGTGCCCGGCGCGTACGGGCTGACGGTCGACCTCTTCACGGTGATCGGCTTTCCGAAGGCGCGGTATGTGCGGATCGCCGTGTCGCGGCTCGGCGAGACCAGCCAGGGCGAGCCCGGCGTGCGCCGCCTGCAGTTCGGGCGCGTTCAACTGCTGAAGCCCTGAGCGGCGTTAAACAGGTAAGCCCGCCGCCCGGGTTTCAGGGCAAAACGAGAGTGGTAACTGGTATTTGCAAGGATTACGATTAAGAACAAGATTATGATTACGAAAAGTCGCCCTTTCTCCTAATCTTAATTTTAATCGTAATCTTAATCGTGATCAGATTGAAGTTATAGGTGAGAAATAGGGAGGTACGGCATGACACCTCGCGAACGGGTTCTGGCGACGTTGAAGCGGCAACCGACGGATCGCACGCCGGTTGATCTCTGGCATACGCCGGAGATCGGCGCCGCGCTGCGCAAGCACTTCTCGGTCGGCAGCGACGTGGAGGTCTATCGGAAGCTGGGGCTCGACAAGATTGTCTGGGTCTTCATGGACTATCAGATGGCTGTCGGCGACCGTGCGGGCGCGCAGTCCGGCGCGGGCGCGGAGTCGGGCGGCTCGCGCACCATGTGGGGTGTGCCGCTCAAGGGCATTCAGACCGGCGAGGCGCATTACGCCGAGTTCGGCGAGCCCCCGCTGGGCGGCTACGATTCGCCAGCGTCGCTGTCCGACTATGCCTTTTGGCCCGACGTGGACAGGTTCGATTATGACGGCGCGGTGGCCAAGGCGGCCGAGGCCTCCAAGGAGTTCGCGGTCATCGGGCCGTGGGTGTCCTTCTTTGAGATCTACTGCCAGATGCGCGGTCTGGAGCAGGCGATGATGGATCTGGCGCTCGACCCGGATTACGTGGACGCGGCGCTCGACCGGATCGAAGCGATCCAGACCGAGATGATGAAGCGGTTCTTCGCGCGCGCCGGGAAGACGCTCGACCTGGTCTTCATCAGCGACGACATCGCGGGACAGACCAGTCTGATCCTGTCGCCCGATATGTGGCGGCGCCACCTGCAGCCGCGCCTGAAGCGGTGGTGCGACCTGATCCACGCGCACGGCTTGAAGGTGTTCTATCACACCGACGGCGCCGCCCGCCCGCTGCTGGGGCCGATCATCGCGTGCGGCATCGACGTGCTGAATCCGATCCAGCACGCCTGCCCCGGCATGGAGCTGGCGGAACTCAAGAACGAGTATGGCGACCGTGTGATCTTCCACGGCGGTGTGGACAACCAGAGCGTGCTGCCGTTCGGCACGCCTGAAACGGTACGCGCCGAGACACGCGACTGTCTTGCGAAACTTGGCGCGGGCGGGCAGGGGTATATCTGCTGCTCCTGCCACAACGTCCAGGCCGGCACGCCGCTGGAGAACATCTTCGCGATGGTGGAGACGGTGCGGAAGGGTGGCCGTTGAGTCGGCGTAAGCACGGGAGGAGGGGCGAGAGCAAGGTCTCGCGACTCCTGCCCGCTCACTCCGCAACAAGCACGCGGTGGATGTCGAGTGACGGCACCGTCAGCCTCGCCTCGTTGTCGCGCCACTCGAACGCCAGCGGCTGCCCGCCCGGTTCGAGAGTCAGCTTCTTCGGCTTGGCCGACAGCCGCAGCGTGACCTTCAGTGGCCCCACCGGCTGAACGGTCTCTTGAATCGCCTCGGTCTGGTGCGGCCCTGAAGTGTTGACGAGGTTCACGAGCAACCGCTCCCCCTTGCGCATCAGACACACGTCGACGTCCGGCGAGCCCGCCACCTCGGCCATCGGCCGGGGAAAGAGCCGCCGCGTCAGAGCGCTCAAGAAGCCGCGCACCACGGGGCTGCGCACGCCGCTGTAGCTCTGCCCCAGCTCCGCGTAGATCGCCGCGATCTTACCCTTGCCCAGCGGCGCGACCGACGCTGCGGGCTGCGACGCGCCTCCCTCTGCTCGCAGCGCGCCGAACGCTTCCGTGTCAGCGCCGAGCGTGACACCCTGCGTCAAGCCCTTAGTCTTGGCCTCGCCTCCCTCCCACGCCAGCGTCGTGGGCCGGCCTGAAGGTTCGCCCGCCAGCGCCACGTTCAGTTCCTTCTGGAACAGCGCTGCGCTCTTCGGCCCGACCAGCAGCAGGCTTCCGCCCGCTTTCGTATAAGCCACGAGGTCTTCGCGGAACACCGGGTCGAGATAGCCCCACTCCGGCACTACGATCAGCGGGTACGCGCCGAGTCGCCCTCGGAGCTGGTGTTCGGCCACAACCTCGACTGAGTGCTGCGCCTCCAGCAGAGCCTGCAGTATGCCGCCGAGCCCTGTAAAGTCGCGGTTGAAGAGGCCACTGATTTTACGGTAGTGCGCCTCGGTCGAGAGCAGCAGCGCCACCTGCGGCACCGGTTCCGAGCGGTGGCAGAGCGCCTGACGCTCGCGGCAGAACGTCGCCGTCTCCGCCATGGCGGGCATCTGCTCCAGCTTCACCGACCCGTCGCGCCGCTGCGTGAAGTACGCCTGGAACCCGCCGCCCAGCGCGACCACCACCGCCGCCTCGCGCTCAAGCTGCTGCGCGGACTTCTGCAGGCCTTTGCCGTCGGGGCCTTTTACTTTACGGCTAAAGCTCCACGCCATCAGATCCCATGGCAGCCCCTGCCGCTGCAGGAAGCGCGCCGAGAGCCGCGCCGAGTTCACGCTGTCGTCCGGCGCGTAGTCGCCCGAGAGGAAGTCGACCGGCGCGCTCACAGGCTCCGCCATGTGATCCGTGAAGGCCCAGTTGCTGCAGAGCTGGAACTTAGGGTGGGTCTTGTGAACCTCGCGGACATAGTGGCGCAAGTAACGTCGAAACGCCTCGCGGTGAAACTGCTGGAACTCGAACCAGAGTGGCTCGCCCGGCTTCTTCGGCAGCGTCTGGCAGCCCGTCGCAGCCCGGAACGCCTGCGCCGCCTTCGCGCCGTAGTCCGGTGCCGTGGCCCAGCACTCTCCGTCGATCCACGCGCCGTCGACGCCGTACGTGCCCGCCAGCTCACGCAACTGCGGGATCAGCAGCTCGTCCGCATAAGGGCCGAACACCGATGCCGCCTTGCTGCTCGGCTTGCCGTCCGCGCCAGTCGCCGCCCAGTCAGGATGCTTCGCGACTTGCGCGCCGTCCCAAACGCCTGAGTAGTGCATGTAGAGCGCGACACCCCGCTCCGCTGTCGCCCGCCGCCACACGCGCAGCGGGTCGCCCACAAAGCCCGGCACGGGGTTGCCGACCTTCGTCGGGTAGCTCGAGTAGCCCGGGTGCCCTTTGCAGTCGATCTGGATGTAGTCCGGTTTCACCTGGTCGATGATCGCCGCCACCATCTCCGGTGTGGTGTTCGAACCCACCGCCGTGCAATCCTCGCGCGCATGGAAATCGAAGTGGATGCCCAAGAAGCTGTCGGCCCGTCTGAGCCGTTTCGGCTCCCCGTACGACGGCTCCGACGCACAAGCCCCCGTCAGCAGCCCTGCCGCCCCGACGCCGACAACCAGCCATGTTCTTCTCATCTCGTATTCCTTCTTTGCTCGGTTTCTAAGTCCTGAGTCTCGCAACCGCTCAGCGCCCGATCAATCCCGGGCCGACGCGTCAGGCGCGCGCCGGCCCTTTGAGGGCTCACGGCCCAGCCAGCGGGTAGACCGCCGCGCAGTCAAACCACGTGGCCTCGGTTTCCTTCTGCTGCATACCGAGCAGCATCACCAGCGTGTCCGCGCCAGCCGGCACGCTCACCACGCCGAACGCGCGCCGCCAGCCGCTCGGCTCCGGCTCGCCGAAGCGCACCAGCACGTCGAGCGCCTCGGCGTGCCAGCGCCCCTCCCTGTTCCAGCGCACGCGTAGGTGCGGCGCCGCGCCCTGCGTATAGGCTTCAACCGCGTACCGCCCGCCCGCCAGCACCGGCGCCTTCGCGATGAAGCAGCCGTCCCCGACGCCCTCCGCCCGCAGCGAGAAGGCGTCGGACAGCCCTTTGGACGCGTCCGTCCCGAAGCGGCCCTGCGCCCGTTTCTCGTGCTGCCAGCAGCCCCACGCCGGCGGCAGCAGGCCCTCGAGAAAGCCCGCCTCCCGGGGCGCCGACGCCAGCGCGCACGCGCCGTTGTCCAGCAGGTTGGTCAGCGTCCCGGCCTGGCGCCGCCGCTCGATGAGCCCCCGCGCCTCGCTTGGCCGCCGCAGCACCCGCAGCGTGTCGGCGAAGCCCGGCAAGGACGCCTCCCACGTCGCGTTGGTGCGAGACGTGCCCGCCCAGCGGATCCAGTCCCGCTTCTCGCCGTACACCCACACGTACTCGTCCGCCGCGTCCAGCGCCTGCGCCACGTTCAGCGCGAGATGGTTCAGCCGCGAGCCGCCCGCCTCGCCGAAATACCATGGCGAGCCGGCGGGGTTCGTATACATGTCGACGTAGAGGCCGAAGCCCGCCAGCGCCTGCGTCCGGTACTTGGAGCGATTCTCCGGCGCCACCAGCGCCAGCGCGCGATTCTGCATCGACCACGCCGCGAGATAGAAGTCCTGGCTCGCGGCTTCATAGCGGTAGCCGTGCTCGTTCCCGTCGATCAGCCTGGCCCCCGGCGGCAGCGCGTCGAGCAGCCCGTTCACAAAGCTCGGCCAGAGGTCGCCCGCGTCCGCCGCCATCGCTGCCGGCGCGTCGCAGCCGTTGTAATAGGACGGGTGCAGGCTCAGTAGCCAGAACGAGAGCACATCGACCTCGGGGTAGGCCTCCGCCATGGCGCGCATCACCTGCGCGCCTCGCTCGCGCGCCCGTGCGGCGACGTCGGCAAAGGGCGGATCGCCCTCCGCGCGAAAGTACTGGCGCGTCTCAGGATAGTCCTCCGGGTCGACGAGCACGCCCCGCGCGCGTCCCTCCTTCGCCAGCCATGCCAGCACGCCCATGTTATGCGCGAACGCCTCCCATGCCGCGTCGTCGCCCCACGCCAGCCGCTTACGCGGCGCCCAGAAGGCCGTCAGGAAGTTGTGCGTCAGCGAGCGCGACGCGCACTGTCGCAGAACCTCCGCCTCGCGCGCGAACCACGCGCGCTCCCAAGGCGCGTCGCCCATGACCGTGCTGTAGCCGACGCGCCGTCCCTTCTCAGGCTCGACCGCGACCGCGAGCGACACGCCGTCAACGGGCAGGTCGGCCCACGCCTCCACGTTACGCGCCACGTCCGCCGGCCGCGCCGCCAGCAGGTCCCAACTGTGCGCGATCAGCCGCTTCTGAACGGGTCCCGCCGAAGCCGTGCCGTCGGCCCAGACAGGCGAGGCGCAGAGTGCGGCGGCCAGCGTAGCAAGCCAGGCGTTCATGAGTCTCATACCTCGCAGTATACGTGATTCCGCTCCGGTTGAGCGAGCACCAACCTCGCGTGGCCGATTGCGGTGGCCCCCGCAGACGTAATTTCTGAGGGTTCTTCAGACGCCACTGACACACCTCCGGAGGTGTGTCAGTGGCGCACGCCTGATCCCACGCGCCTCTGGCTCCTTGTTGGTTTGAGGGCGCACGCCCCGTCACCCCATCGCCGCTTCCACTTGCGCGACGGCCTGCAGGTTCTTCTCCTTCCACTCCGGCAGCGTGAAGAACCACGGCGCCATCAGGAAGCCCTTGAGCCGCTCGGGCGCGAAGCTCCGCGTGCAGAACTCGACCGTGCCTTTGAAGTTCGTGTCGCAGCTCCAGTTCGAGCCGGTCGGCACCTGGTCGAAGCCCGCCTTGTCGAGATCCAGGTAGGCCTGCACATGCTTTTGCTTGGCCGCATCGAACGACGCGCCGTAATACCAGTTGCTCTGCAGCACCGACTTCGGCATGCGGCTGAGAAACTCTTCAGGGTGGTTCCAGTAGTAGTCCGACCAGATCCACGGCCGTACGCCCTGGGATTCGACCCGCTTCACGAAAATGAGAAAGTCGTGCCACCACAGCTCGCCTTGCCGCACCACGGCGTAACTGTACTTGCTCTGATGGCCCGCCGTCTCCTCGTCGTAGCCGAGGTGGAAGAAGCGCGGCTTGTCGAAGATCGCGCACACTTCGCGGATCAGGTCTTCGCACACCTTGTAATAGGTCGGCGTCGACACCTGCCGCCCGTACTCCTTGAGCCACGTGTCATGCGCCGTCGAGAAGTTGAGCTTCGGGATCGGCTCCAGCCCCAGCCCTCTCAGCCGGGCCAGCTCCTTGCGAAAGCGCGCGACCGGCCACGACCCTTTCACCGACAGCTCGGGGTGGCTCTCGTATTGCAGCGCCTCGCCGAGGTCGATCACCACGAGGTTCATCTTCGCCGCCGCCATCCGCGCCGTCAGCGCCTGCCACACTGCCTCGTCGAAGCGCAGGTGGTCGGCCTGGCACACAAGGCTCAGCTGCTCGCCTTTGAACGGCCCCCACGCGCTTACGGGCACGTCCGACCACATGTTCGTGCCCATGTGCAGCAGCGCGCCCCAGAGCAACCCCTTGCGCGCCTCCTCGGCGCGGCCTGCGCGCGCCAGCCCCGCCGCAGCGACCGCAGCCGCCCCCGCCTTGACAAACGCCCGACGCGTCACGCCCTTTCCTCTCATTGTCCGCCCCCTTTCTTCTCTTCCTCCAAAAGCGCCAGCACGCGCACGCGCAAGTCATCCATCGCGGACCGATCTTTCTCGACATTCCACCGCATGTTCGCCGGCGTCACCACGTGCAGCGCCTCTGCCACGCCAGCCGTCAGCACCTCTTCCGCGCGCACGCGCCAAGCGGGCCTCGCGCCCGCCGAGCCGCACCGCTCCACCGCCTCGCGCAGCATTCGCAAGTACTCGTAGTCTTGCACGCCCTCGCGCACCGCCTCGCTGTGCTTACCGTCCAGCACGCTTGCAGGCCCCACGAAATAGGGCGAGTACTCCTCGTGCGCCTGCGCGTAGGCGTGCCACGAGTCGCCGATGCCCCCGCCGCAGCCGAACGCCCAGTAGAAGGAACCCTCCGCCCCGAGCTGAAACGCCAGCCAGGGCTGCGCGCGGTGGTAGGTGACGGGGTCGAGCAGCTTGGCCGGCCCGCTGCACGAGTAGAGCCAGAGCGTCTTGCCCGCCTCGCGCTGCTTGCTGTAGAACGCCCGGAACCGCTCGCCCTGCGCCACCAGCATCGGCGCATTGGGGCACAGCACGTCGCTCAGCGCGAACATCTCAGGATCGCCCTTGGACGGGTCGCTGTAGGTCGGGTCTTCGAAGAGCGTCACGCCCAGCTTCGCCGCCTTGATCGCCCGCGCCCACGCCACGATCACCGCGTCCTGCTTGGCTTCATGCGGCTCATCCACCAGCAGGATCACGAGCTGCTCCGGCTTCAGACCCTGCCCGGCCATGTGCCGCGTCCACGCGCGCAGCCACGCGCCCACCATCGCCGCGAAGCGCGGCGTCCCCATCCTCTCACCGTGGAAGGACGCGCCGACGCTGAAGAACACGCAGTAGTTGCGCGCGCCCGACCAGCGCTTCAGCCAGGCGTCCCACGCCGAGAAGTCGAGCCCCGCCTCGTTTGTCAGTTCGCCCGAAGCGTCGAACGCCACGCCCTGCGGAAAGACCGCCGCAGTCGCCCACGGGCTGTCCACGTACAAGTCGCGCATCAGCGCCATGTTCGACGCCAGATTGCCGGACGCCTTGTAATAGTCGCCGTGGCCTTGCACGTAGTCCCACCCGCCTACGTGCAGCGCGGGCCGGGCGGGAAAATCGAGATCGCGCACCCGCACCGTACACGCGACGTTCGTGCCCCAGCTTCCGTCCGCAGCCTCAAGCCGCAGAGTGCCCGCGCTGAGTCCGGCCGCACCCGCCGGCCGCCGGCTGGTCACCCATAGCTGCCGCGTGCAGCCCGCCGGCACGCGCACCCGCGCCACGCCGTCCTTGTCCGGAGCCAGCGGACGCAGCGCCGCCGCCACCGGCGTCCGGCTGGCCGTGTCCGTGTAGAGCACCTCGCGCAGCTCCACGCCGAGCGACGCGGGCAGCCCCGTCACCGCCACTTTCACGTCAAGCGGCCGCTCACCGGGGTTGGTCACATTCAGCGCCTCGCTGCGGACCTCGCCGCGCATCAGGTCAAGCGCCAGGCATTCCGCCTTGAGCCCTGCGGCCGGGCGCTCGAGCTGCGAAAGCGGCGCCCAGCGATCGGCCCTCCACGCGAGCGGCTCGCGCAGCCCCGCCGCGCGCAACGCCCGCGCGTTGAGCGCCAAGATCGCCTCGTGCAGCTCTCCGTACGGCAGCACGGTCGTCTGCTCGGCGGGCCAAGCCTCCGCGAAGGCCGGAATGAGAGTCTTGAGCGCCTCGCCCGACTCGCGCTCCTGGCCGACGAGCGCCGCGGCCAGGTCGGCCCTCAGCCGCGCCGCGACGCCGGAGCGCACGCGCATCTGCCGGTAGAACGCGAGCGGCGAGGCCACCTTCGCGCCCGACCCGCCGCCGCGCAGCCACGACTCGTCGCCGCGCCACACCTCGACCTCATCCACAAAGCAGTAGGGCCGCGCCGCCGCCACGACGCAGACGTACCGGCCGCGCCCCTTCAGCTTGTCCGTCGCGTAGCGGAATTGCGCATACCCTTTCTCAGGGGGCAGGCGCTCGGCCGTGCCGAGGTCGCAGAGATCGCCGAGAGGCGTCCACGCCTTCTTGTCCTCGCTGACCAGAACGTACAGACACTCGGGCCACGTGACGCCCGCCACGCCAGCCGCGCAGCTCCAGGAGAGGCCGCCGATCGGCTCCGTCTTACCCAGGTCGATGGTGATCAGCACCGGAGCCGCGTGGCTCCAACCCACCGTGCCCTTCTGTGTCCAGAAATAGCCCTTCGCGTATTCGCCGTCAGTCAGTTGCGCCGCGTCGCCGGCATCGGTGCAATAGGCGTAGTCCGGCCTTGGCGACAGCGAGTACGGCTTGTGCCGCGCGACGTTTTCCGCAGCGCCGCAGGCCCCTGCGCTCACACAAGCAGCCACAAGCATGACGTAATTCACAGCACCCCCTTACCGTCCCGAAAACGGACACATCGTATGTCTTTCGCTGCCTGCCGTCAACGCCTGGGCCTCGATAGAGCGCCCGCCGGAGCCGAATCCGCGCTCTTAAGTGCCTTACGGCTCGACAACGACATAGAATAACAAGTTGTTACCACCCTCGCCTTCTGGGGGAGGGCAGGGGTGAGGGTTGCGGGCTGCGCCCGCGTTGGAATGGCGTTACACGTTGAAACGCACCGAGTCTTCCGAATTTCGGTTGCAACCTGATTTGCGACGGTGTCCGCGGGGCGCGATTTTTGATTGTTGAAGTCGGATGGCCGGTTTTTGAGCGAAAAGCGCGATTAGCCCTTGCTGGCGCGTTGTTGGCGGTCATGGTTGTCTCTCGGTGTCGGGGTCGGTATCGGTATCGGGGTCGATCTGCTTTTTTCGACCCCGATACCGATACCGACCCCGATGTTAGCCGCTTCCTTCTCACCTTCTCTTTGCGCCAACGTTACTTATTGATGAGGTCACGATATGACGGCCGAATAATGACAGACCTTTCGTCTGCCGGTCACGTCCTTGCCCACGGCAGGGAAGGCCTCCCGGCCGTGGCCCACAAGGGGGCTTGATAGGGTCATCGACAGGCGACACCTCCGCACGGTCAGGCGGGCAGAAGCACGTCGCCGCATGATTCTGTAAACATGATTCTGTGAAATCTCTGCACCGGCACGCGGTCGGGCTGGCCGCGCCTCGCGGCAGAGCGGTCACGGTCAACAGCGTTCGAGGTCGGTTCTGACAGAATCAAGATTACAGAATCATGGTTGGCCGGTCTGGGCCAGAATCTAGGCCGCCTAACCTTCAACAGAATAAAATCGCACCCGTGTCCGCGATCCGCTGCGCTTTGCGCTTGCATACCTACCTGTAGGTATGTATAATCCGGCTTTCATTCACTGGAGGAGACCGGATGGCGAGGCGGACAAAGGCGGAGGCGGAGCGTACGCGGCAGAGCATCCTGGCGGCCGCGCTGGATCTGTTTGTCGCGACGGGCTATGAGCGTACGACGTTCGAGGACGTGGCGCGGCGGATCGGCCTGACCAAGGGCGCGGTCTACTGGCATTTCAAAAGCAAGCCGGAGCTGCTTGAGGCGCTGGTGTCGCACACGCTGGAGCGTCAGGCGGAGAAGCTCGGTAAGACGATGCCGGCGGTGACGTCGCTGGAGAGCCTCAAGGCGTATTTTGTCGCGCGGGCGCGGTTTGCGGTCGGAACCTCTGGCAACCGCAAGTTCTTCCACCTGATGATGAGGATGGACTGGCCGTCGGCGAAGTTCGCGTCTCTGAAACAGCGTTTACGGCAGTTGGAGAGCGGCCCGTTCTACATCCTTGAGAGTACGCTGCGCGAGCTGCAGGTGAAGGGCGAGGTGCGGCCAAGTGCGGATGTGGTGGAGGTGCGCGACGTGCTGGGCGCGCTCTGGCTGGGCCTGATCAAGCTGGAGGTCGGCAAGTGTCTGGACGTGGAGCTGGGCACGGCGGTGGATTTCGGTTTTGAGTCGGTTCTCGCCCGGATCAGGGCGTGAGGCAGGGGCATTGAAGGGAGGCGGGCAGATGGCAGGTAAAGCGGAGAGTCAGGGTGAGCGCCGGGAGCACCCGGTGGCGCGAGTGCTGGGCTGGCTGGTCGGGGCGGCGTGCCTGTTTTGGCTGGGCTTCCAGGTCCGGGGCTGGATGATGCCGCCGCCGGGGGCGGGGGGGCCGCCGCCGGGGATGATGATGGGCGGCCCGCAGGGGCTGGTCCCGCAGGTCGAGGTGGTTTCCGCGGAGGAGGGCGCGCTGAATCCGCCGGCCGCGTTCATCGGGCAGGTCGAGCCGGTTCAGGAGGTCGACCTGCGGGCGCAGATCGACGGCTATGTGCGCACAGTCCATTTCAAGGAGGGCGCCCAGGTCGAGGCGGGCGTGCTGCTCTTCACGATCGACCCGGAGCAGTACGAGGCGCGCGTGGCCTTGCGGCAGGCGGAGCTGGCCCAGGCCGAGGCGTCGTTGCAGCGTGCGCAGGCCTACCTGCGGCGACTGGAGGCCTCGGACTCGCGGGCGATCTCGCAGACGGATCTGGACACGGCGCGCAGCGATGTGGCGCAAGGGCTGGCGGCGGTGCAGCAGGCCAAGGCCAGCCTGCGGCTGGCTGAGATCGACCTTGCGCACACGCGCATCGCTGCGCCGATCAGCGGACGGATCGGGCGGACGGTGGCGAACGTCGGCGATTTCGTTTCGCCGTCGCTGGGGACCCTTGTGCGGATCGTGCAGACCGATCCGATCCGGGTGGTGTTCTCGGTGCCGGACCGTGACTACCTCAAGGTGCGTGAGAACATCGCGGATGGCGCGATTCAGGAGGCGCTGCGCGTGCGGCTGCGCCTGCCGACGGGGACAGTGCTGGATCTTCTGGGCAAGCGCGACTTTGAGAATAACGAGATGTCGGCGAGCACGGCGACCTTGCCGGTGCGGGTCCTGTTTGACAATGCGGCCGGGCTGCTGGTGCCGCGCGGGTATGTGACGGTGCTGATCGACCAGGCGTCGCCGAAGCGCTGGCCGGTGGTGCCGCAGGCGGCGGTGGTGAACGACCGCGAAGGCCCGTTCGTCTATGTGGCGGGCGGGGACGGCAAGGCCGAGCTGCGGCGGGTGACGACGGGCGCCGCGCTCGAGGGGCGTGTGGAGCTGCGCTCAGGCGTCGCGGCGGGCGAGCGGGTGGTGGTGAACGGGGTGCAGAAGGTGGCTCCCGGGCAGCCGCTGCAGGTGGCGCCGGTCAAGGATGCCGGGGCGGAGGCGGCGAAACCATGATATCGGGTGTCTTTATCGAACGGCCGCGCCTGGCGATGGTGATCTCCATCGTGCTGACGCTGGCGGGCGTGCTGGCGATGCGCAATCTGCCGATCACGCAGTATCCGCAGGTGACGCCGCCGCAGGTGACCGTCACGGCGCGCTATCCGGGCGCGAGCGCGCGCGAGCTGGCCAATACGGTGGCGATCCCGCTCGAGGAGGAGGTCAACGGCGTGGATGACATGCTGTACATGGCCTCCGAGTGCGACGACTCCGGCAACTATGCCCTGACGGTGACGTTCGAGGTGGGGACGAATCTCGACCTGGACATGGTGAAGGTGCAGAACCGTGTGCAGCAGGCTACGCCCAAGCTGCCGAAAGAGGTGACCGAGCAGGGAATCTCCGTCACGACGCGCTCATCGGACATGCTGGGGTTCCTCTCGGTGCGCTCGCCGAACGGCACGCATGACCGGCTCTTTCTGGCGGACTACACGCACAACCACATCAAGAACGTGCTCAAGCGCATCCCTGGCGTGGGCAGTGTGGAGGTGTACGGGCCGAAGCGCAGTATGCGCGTGTGGCTGGACGCCGAACGGCTGGCGGCGCTGGGGCTGGGGTCTGAGGACGTGCTGACCGCGATCAGCCGCCAGAACATCCAGGCGGCGCTGGGCTCGGTGGGCGCGGCGCCCAGCGAGGGTTCCGCGCAGCAGGTGCTCACGCTGCAGGCGCAGGGGCGGCTGAACCGCCCGGAGGACTTCCGTGAGATCATCGTGCGCACCGAGGCCGAGGGCGGCGTGGTCCTGCTGCGCGATGTGGGGCGCGTCGAGCTGGGCGAGAACAATTACGGCTTCAGCGGCAACTTCAACGGTGCGGACTCGGTGTCGATCGCCGTGGCGCAGAAGCCGGGCAGCAACGCGATCGACGCCATGGACGAGATTCAGGTGCAGCTTGAGCGCATGCGCGAGCACTTTCCGGAGGATATGGTCTGCGATACGGCCTATGACGCGACCCGCTTCGTGCGCTCGAGCGTCAGGGAGATCGTCTCGACGCTGCTGCTGACCTTCGTGCTGGTGGTGCTGGTGTGCTATGTGTTCCTGCAGGACTGGCGGGCGACGCTGGTGCCGACGCTGACGATTCCGGTGTCGGTCTGCGCGACGTTCGCGGTGCTCCAGATATTCGGCTACAGCATCAACACGCTGACGCTCTTCGGCCTGGTGCTGGCCATCGGGTCGATCGTGGACGACGCCATCGTGGTGGTTGAGCGTGTGCAGTACCTGATGCAGGAGCGGGGCATGGGGCGCAAAGAGGCCACGCTCGAGACCATGCGCGAGGTGACCGGGGCCGTGATCGCGACGACGCTGGTGCTGCTGGCGATCTTTGTGCCGGTCGGCTTTATCCCGGGCATTACGGGCAAGGTGTATCAGCAGTTTGCGGTGACGATGTCGGTGGCGATCTGCTTCTCGACGCTGAACGCGCTGACGCTCAGTCCGGCGCTGTGCGCGACGCTTCTGGGTGTGCCGAAGGCGCCGCGTCGCGGCCCCCTGCGCTGGTTTAACACGGTGTTGGGCGCGAGCCGCAGCCTGTACGTGGGCGCCTCGGTCTGGCTGGCGCGGCGCATCGGAGTGGCCGCGCTGCTGCTGGCGGTCACGGTCGCGCTGTCCTGGACGTGGTTCAAGCAGACGCCGACCTCGTTCCTGCCGGATGAGGATCAGGGTGTGCTGTTTGCGGATGTGCGTCTGCCGGAGGGCGCGAGCAAGAACCGCACGGAGGCCTACATGCAGCGCGTGTCGGATGCGGTCCGCGGCCGCGACGGCGTGCAGTTCGCGTTGTGCATCAGCGGCTTCAGCATGATGGGCGGGTGTGCCGAGAACGTCGGACTGGTGGTGGTCGGCCTGACGCACTGGGCCGAGCGCAAGACGCCCGCGCTGCACGCGGCGGCCCTGCTGGAGCAGTTCCGCGGCGCGTGCGCGACGATTCCGGACGCCGAGATCAACTTCTTCATGCCGCCCGCGATTCCGGGACTGGGTCTGAACGGGGGTATGGACTTGCAGCTGCAGGCGCTGACGGACGGCGACCCGGCGAAGCTGGAGGAGGCGCTGGGACGTTTTCTGGGCGCGCTTAACCAGACGCCCGGCGTCATGTTCGGCTTCAGCAGCTTTACGGCCAGCACGCCGTCGATCTATCTGGATGTCGACCGCCTCAAGGCCGAGATGCTGGGCGTACCGGTCTCGTCGGTGTTCGCGACGTTGCAGAACTATCTCGGGTCGCGCTATGTGAACGACATCAATCTCGACAGTCAGGTGAACCAGGTGGTGGTGCAGTCCGACTGGGCGGGGCGTCGCGCGATCGATGACGCGCTGCGCCTGTATGTCAAGAGCGGGAACGGCGAGATGGTGCCGCTGGGGAGCCTGGCGACGGTCTCGACGCAGTTGGGGCCTCGGCTGTATCCGCGCTACAACATGTTTCCGAGTGCGACGATCATGGCGCAGCTTGTGCCGGGCGCGAGCAGCGGGCAGGCGATGGCGCGCATCCAGAAGATGTCGCGCGAGGTGCTGCCGCGCGGATACGGGTTCGAGTGGTCGGGCCTGAGTTTCCAGGAGGCGCGCGCGTCGGGACAGACGGTCTTGCTGATGCTGATGGCGCTGGTGTTCGGGTATCTCTTCCTGGTGGCGCAGTATGAGAGCTGGACGATCCCGTTGCCGGTGATGCTCTCTATTTTCGTGGCGTCGGCCGGAGCGCTGCTGGGGCTGCGGCTGACGGGCCTCTCGCTGAGCATCTACGCGCAGCTCGGGCTGGTGCTGCTGGTGGCACTGGCGAGCAAGAACGCGATTCTGATCGTGGAGTTCTCCAAGACCAAGCGCGAGGAGGGGATGTCGATCGTCGAGGCGGCCGCGGAGGGCGCGCATCAGCGTTACCGCGCGGTGCTGATGACGGCGTTCACCTTCATCCTCGGCGTGCTGCCGATGATGTTCGCGACGGGCGCGGGCGCGGCGAGCCGCCAGTCGATCGGCTGGACGGTCTTCTCGGGCATGCTCGCGGCGACCGTGCTCGGCATCGTGCTGGTGCCGGGGCTTTATGCGCTGTTCCAGACGATCCGCGAGAAGGGGACGGCGCTCCGCCTGCGGCTGGGGCGCGGCACGGCGGCCAAAGGCGCGTCGGCGGCGGCCCTGCTGCTGCTGTTCGGCCTGCTGGCGGGCTGCAAGGCCGTGGGGCCGGACTATCAGGCGCCTGAAGCGGCGACACCTGCGGTGGGGCTGCCTCAGGGCGTCGGTTCGGGCTTGGCCGTGACGCCCGAGGAGGCGGCGGCCTGGTGGGGCGTGTTCGGCGACCCCGCGCTTACCGGTCTGATCGAGCAGGCCCTCAGCAGCAACCGGCCGCTGCGCACGGCGGTGGCGCGCGTGCGCGAGGCGCGGGCGCGGCTGGCGGTCAGCCGTTCGGGGCTGTTGCCGGAGGTGGATGTGGCGGGCGCGTACAGCCGTTTCAGGAACAGCGACACGGCGGGCATGCCGGGCGACGGCGACCGCTACCGTGCGGGCTTCGACGCGTCGTGGGAGCTGGACGTGTTCGGGCGGCGGCGGCGTGAGGTCGAGGCGTCGCGTGCGGCGTTCGAGGCCGAGCATGCCGCGCTCGAGGGCGTGTGGGTCAGTCTGGCGGCCGAGACGGCGCGGACGTACGTGCAGCTCCAGACCGTGCGGCGGCGGACTGCGGTGGCGCAGACGAACCTCCTGTTGCAGGCGCAGACGCTTGAGCTGGTGGTGTCGCGTGCGCGGGCGGGGCTGGGCGACGAGCTGGCGGTTGAGCAGGCGCGCTATAATCTGGAACGGACGCGGGCCTCCTTGGCGGGCCTGGCCGCAGAGGAGGAGGCCGCGCTGCACGCCCTGGCGGTGCTGACGGGGGTAGTGCCTGGCGAGCTGCCGGCGGATGCGGCCGCGCCCGCGCCGATCCCGTCGGCGGCGCCGCGTGTGCTGGCGGTGCTTCCGGCCGAGCTGTTGCGTCGGCGGCCGGACGTGCGCGCCGCCGAGCGTCGGCTGGCGGCGCAGACGGCGCGCATCGGCGTGGCGGAGGCGGACTTCTACCCCACGCTGCGCCTCAACGGCTCGCTCGGGCTTGAGACGCTCAAGGCCGAGAACATCTCCAACGGGAACAGCCACTTTTTCGCGCTCGGGCCCTCGCTGTACTGGCCGGTTTTCCACGGCGGCTCGATCCGTGCGAACGTGGAGGTGCAGAGCGCCCTGCAGGAGCAGGCTCTGACGGCTTACGAGCAGACGGTACTTGAGGCGGTGCGGGAGCTGCGTGACGCGCTCTCGGATTACGCGCGGGAATACGAGCGCCAGGCCTCTTTAGGAAATGCCGCAGCGGCGGCGCGGCGTGCGGTGGCGCTGGCGGAGGAGCAGTACCGCAACGGGCTCTCGGACTTCAACAACGTGCTGGACGCGCAGCGGTCGCTGGCGTCGCTGGAGGAGTCCCTGGCGGTGGGCGACGGCGCGATCGCCACGCATCTGATCCGCGTCTATAAGGCGTTGGGCGGCGGCTGGTCCGCGCTGGAGGCGCCGGAGGGTGAGGCGGAACCGGGCAATCAGTAAACAGCGGGGGGGGCGCGGGGCGGCTATGGGCGGCGCGAGGCGGGCAGGCGAATGTGTGGCGTGCGGGCGGATTCCGGGCGTGACGTACCGGCTCTGCCCGTATTGCGGGGAGGCGGTCTGGCGCCCTGTCTGGCGGCGCGTGTCCTGCGCGGCCTGCCTGGTGCTGCCGCCGGTGCTGGCCGGCGTGCTGGCGTGGACGGCACGTCCGGCCTGGGCGGGTTTCGCGCGGCTGGGGCCTTGGGCGGGGTTCCTGTTGGCGTGCGGGGTGGCGTGGGCCGCGGCGCCCTGCGGCGACGCGGACCGCATCGCGACCTCGCGGCGAGAGCTGAGGGGCTGGCAGGCGGAGGCGGTTTGCGGTTCCGTGCTGATGGGCGTGTTTGCGGCGTGGGCCTCCGCCAGCCTGCGCGCTGCGCGGTCGCCCGGTTGGGCGGCGTGGGCCGCGGCGGCGTTGCTGGGGTTCTGCGTGCTGGCCGCGCCGTTCCTGTTCCGTATCCCGCGGCGCGCGTGGGCGGCGGCCGCTCTGATCGTGGCGGGCTTCGCGCTGGGATAGCGGTCACCACGTGTAGGCGACCGAGGCGAAGAAGCGGCGGCCGGCGGACGCCTGGCCCGGGAAGGTCTGGAAATCGTCATCGAGCAGGTTGTCGGCGCCCAGGTTGACGGTGACCCCGCCGAGGCGGGGCGGCTGCCACTGAAGCTCGACCCCGGTGTCCACCAGCCAGTCGTCGTGCTGTCGTGAGGGATTGTCGGCATAGTGCGCGACGCCTTGGCGCAGGCGTGCGAGCCAGGCGCGTGTGAGGCGGTGGCGCAGCGTCACGCCGCCCGAGTGCTCCGGGTAGTCGAGGGCGTACCGGCTGGCGTACACCGACGTCGGTTCGCGTTTGTCGAGCGCCAGCACATCCAGCCGCAGGTCGGTGTCCGCCGAGAGTGTTGCGCGTCCCTCGGCGGCCAGGCCCCACGTGCGGACCTCCTCGAGGTTGACGGCTGTCCAGCGGCTTCCGGGGGCGGCGCGGATCCAGTCGACGATATTGCGGCCCTCCTCCAGGAAGAGCGTCGTTCGCCAGTCAAAGGCGGCGTGACGTCCCCGCCAGCCGAACTCGGCGGTGCGGGTGCGCTGGCGGTCGAGGCCGCGGTTACCGAGCGAGTCGGGCGACTCGTAGTTCAGCTCGGTGTAGGAGGGGCGCCGCACCGCCTCGGTGTAAGTGAGGAACAGGGTGTGGTCGTCCGACAACGCCCATTCGGCGCCCGCGGCGGGCAACCAGGCCGGCGTGCCGTCGGAGAACAGCTCGAGCGCGCCGCCGAGCGTCAGGCTCAGCGCGCCGAGGCTGTAATTCGGGAGGGCGGCCAGGGACGCGTGGTTGCGGGAATGGTCGCCGAGCGACGAGCTGTCCAGGGCCTCGCGGTCGAGGTCGGCGCGCAGGTCAACGGACCAGGCCTCGGAGAAGGTGCGGCGGCCGTCGGCGTGGAGCGCGAGGAGGTCGGTGGTGTGCGTGTTCTGGTAGAGGGCATGGTTATAGCGGTTGAGCCAGTAGGTGTCGGCGGTTTGCTGCCAGGCGGCGGAGAGGCGGAAGGGGTTGAGCGGGTCGTCCAGACGCTTGAGGGAGCCGGCCACCAGGGCGGCCGAGACCTTTTCGGCCGCAGGGTAGACCGGGTTGGCCCCGTAGAAGCCGCGCGCGCCGAACTCGCGCCAGGAGGCGGCCGTCACGAGGTCGCCCTGGAGGGTGTCGCCTGTCGCGCTCAGGCGGCCGCCTGCGGAGACGCGCCGGAGGTCGTTGCCGGAGAAGCCGTCGGTCTGGCTGGAGCGGTCGGCCGAGACGAAAGCCGAGGCGCCCGCGTGGCCGCCGCCGGCGAGGGGCTCGGTCTCGGTGGCGAGGGCGCTGCCGAAGAGCAGGCCCTTGCTGCCCGTGCCTGCGGTGAGCGAGCGCAGGTCGCTGGCGAGGGGCGCGAGTTCGAGGCTGACCGAACCCGAGGGGTGGCCGGGGGCGATGCGGAAGCGGTCGAGGCCGGTCAGGACGGTCGGCGTCTCGAACCAGACTTCCGGTGCGGGCACGTCGGCGTGGAAATGCTCGGTCTGGGCGTTGCGCAGCGTGAGCCCGTCCAGCAGCAACCCCGTGCTGTTGAACGGGCTGCCGCGCACGGAGAGGTCGGACTGCGGGCCTCCCGCGCCCTGGTCGCGCAGGGTGAGACCCGGAATGTCCTTAAGCAGGCTGGGGCCGGGGCGAGAGGTCGGGGCGAGCGAGAGGGCCTCGACGCGCACGACGATGTTGGAGGGGGCCTGCTGCGCCCGTACGGACGGGGCGAGGAGGGCGATTGCGGCGAGCGCGTGCAGGGGTAGCGGAGATCGGCAGGGGGGGCGTCTCATGCGTGGGGAGCATAGAGATCCGGCGTCATATTGTCAACCCGATAAATGTGCTGGTTTACAATCCTCTTTCAGGCTGTCGCGGCCGTTCCTTTTGGCAATCTCCAAGTCTCCGAAAGCGAAGAACCGACCTTCATAGAACTGTCAGGCGCCCTGAGGTTCCCAAAGAACAAACAGTGACGTGAACACCCATTTTGCTATACTCCATCCTGTTCTCGGTTCAGGCAGAACGTATGGCAGGAGGGGGGCGGCATGCGGCAGACGGGGAGCGGACGGGGTGCGGTTGCTTTTGCGGCGGGGCTATTGGCGGCCTTGAGCGGCGTGGCGGGGCCGGTGACACGTGAGACGCTCGCGACGGCCTGTGATCCCGGCGCGCTGCGCTATGTGAGCCCGCTTGTGACTGCCCGGACCGAGGGGCAGGGGGTGGAGGTTGAGGCCGATGTGCGCGGCGTGCCGTACGTGACGCTGATCGTCACCGACGGCGGCGACAGCTACGCGTGCGACCATTCGGACTGGTTGGACGCGCGCTTCGTGGGCGCGTCGGGCGAGCGCAGGCTTACGCAACTGGACTGGGTGCATGAGCAGTGCGGCTGGAACGGCTCCGTCAAGAACCGCAGTGTCGCGGGCGGCGGTTTCAAGGTGAAGGGGCAGCCTTATTCCGACGGTGTCGGGACGCATTCTCCGGGCCTGCTGGTCTACCGGGTGCCGGAGGGCGCGGAGCGCTTCCTGGCCCGCGCCGCGCTGGACGATTCCGGTGTGCAGCAGGGCAACCCCGGCCCCAGCTCGGTCCAGTTCATCGTGTACGCGGGGATCCCCGCGCCAGACTTCTTGAAGGCGCTGCGGCTGGCGGCGGTGCCTGATCCCGCCGCGCGCGAGCGGTTCGAGGCGCAGGTCGCCGCGCTCGGCGAGGAGGCGGCCCGGGAGTACCGCATCCTGGGGCGTGAGCTGAGCCAGAAGCCCAAGGCGCACGGCGGCATCGCGGATGAGGCGACGCGGCTGGAGCAGACGTATCAGCGTGCGGCGGCGCTCCTGCCCGAGGACCGCGACCCGCTGGATGTGGTGGTGCGGCGGACGCGCGCGCTCTATGACGACCTCCACGCGCAGGCGCCGCTGGCGGCGGCGGGCGAGCGGCTCGCGGCGCTGGAGCGTGCGGCGCGGGCGACGCAGGTGGCGGACGAGGCGGCCCGCCTGGCCCTCTTTACGCAGGCGCGCGCGTTGCGCCGCGAGATCGCCTTCGCGAACCCGTTGCTGCGCCCGATCGAGCGTTTGCTGTTCATCACGCGCGAGGCGCTGCCGCCGGACGAGTTCAAGTGGGGCAACCACATGTGCGACCAGTACTTCGGCTTTCACGCCACGCTGCACGGCACCACCCAGGGCAACGGGCTCTATGTGCTGGAGCGCCCGTGGTCCGACGCGCCGGTCGCGCGGAACCTGCTGGAGAACGCCGTGATCGAGGCGGGCGCGCGCAAAGGTCAGCGGCTCGGCAACGGCGGCTACCTCGACCCCGACCTCTCGTTCGACGGCCGGCAGATCCTCTTCTGTTACACGGACGGCGAGCCTCAGATCCGTGTGTGGAACGAGCGCACCACCTTCCACATCTTCCGTTGCAACGCCGACGGCACCGGGCTTGTGCAGCTCACCGACGGCTGTGTCAACGACCTCGCGCCCTGCTGGCTGCCCAACGGGCGGGTGGCCTTCATCTCCGAGCGGCGCGGCGGCTACGGCCGCTGTCACGGCAGGCCGGTGCCCAGCTTCACGTTGCATACGATGTTCGAGGACGGCACGGACATCGTGCGCCTGAGCCCTCACGAGACCAACGAGTGGCACCCCAGCGTGGACTTGAACGGCATGATCGTCTACACGCGCTGGGACTACGTCGACCGCGGCCACAGCCAGGCGCACCACGCCTGGACGACCTTCCCGGACGGACGCGACTCGCGCGCCATCAACGGCAACACGCACACGTCGCAGCGCACGGCGCCCCACATGCAGATGAGCGTGCGCGCGGTGCCGGGGTCCTCGCGCTATGTGGCGATCGCCGCCGGGCACCACACCGAGGCGCGCGGTTCGGTGATCCTGATCGACCCTGCCGTGGCGGACGACGACGCCATGTCGCAGGTTAAGCGCGTGACGCCTGACCAGCTCTTCCCGGAGTCGGAGTTCTACATCGACAAAGGCTCTGCCGCCTACGCGACGCCGTGGCCGCTGAGCGAGAAGTACTATCTCTGCGTGTACGACGGCGAGGCCAACGCCCAGTACGGCGGAATCGACACGGCCCGCAGGCGCTACGCCATCACGCTGCTCGACGTCTTCGGCAACAAGATCCCGATCTACGCGCACCCGCAGATCTCCTGCCTCGACCCCATGCCGCTACAGGCGCGGCCGCGGCCCCCGGTGCTCGCGCACGGAACGCTGGTGGGGCGGCCCCGGCTCGACAGCGGAGAGAAGCCCGCGCCGATCCCGCCGGAGAGCCTGCCCAAGCTGGCGAAGGTCGGCCTCGTGAACGTCTACAACACGCGGCGCCCCTTCCCCGAGGGTACGACGGTCAAGGCGTTGCGCATCTGGCAGGTGCTGCCCAAGACCACGCCCAACGCCGACCAGCCGCGCATCGGCCTCGGCAGCCAGAAGGGCGCGAAGCGCGTGCTGGGCACGGTGCCGGTGGAGGCGGACGGCAGCGCCTACTGGGAGCAGCCGGTCAATGTGCCTGTGCTCTTCCACGCGCTGGACGAAAAGGGCTGTGCCGTGCAGGGCATGCGCAGCGTGACCTACACCGCGCCCGGCGAGACGCTGATGTGCAACGGCTGCCACGAGCAGCGCGTGGGCTCGGCGCGGCCGCCGCCGCGCGCCACGCCGCTGGCCATGCGCCGGGCGCCGTCGCGGATCGTGCCCGATCCGGACGGCTCGGACCCCTTCCATTTCGCGCGCCTGGTCCAGCCGGTGCTGGACGCGAAGTGCGCGGGCTGCCACGGCGAGGTGCGCAAGGGCCGCGCGCCCGACCTGCGCCGTGGCGACTTCCTCAAGGACCCCAACTGCTGGTTCACCTCGTTCAAGAGCCTGCGGCCCTTCGTGACGTTCTACGACGACGCCGGGTGGACCGAGCCGTATACGCTACCGGGGCGGTTCGGGGCCAGGGGCTCGAAACTCTTGGCCATGCTTGAGGCGGGTCACGGCAAGGTGGTGCTGACCGACGAGGAGCGCCTGCGCCTGACCCTCTGGATGGACTCCAACGGGCTCTTCCACGGGCATGACCAGGAGCTCCGCGCGCAGGCCGAAGGGCAGGTGGTCCCGATCCCGCTGGAATAGGCGGCTTGCGCCCCTACGCCCTTACCCGCGCGATGGCCGAGGCCAGGATGCGGCCGAGCAGCTCGGTGTAGCTCACGCCCGCCTGGCGGGCGAGGATCGGCAGGTCGGAGTCGACGGGGTTGAGTCCGGCGAGCGGGTTGACCTCCAGGAACAGCGCGTTCTGCTGCCCGTCGCAGCGGATGTCGACACGGCCGCCGTCGCGGCAGCCGAGCGCGCGCCAGGCGTCGAGCGCGACCCGTTCGGCCTGCGCCGCCACGGGGTCGTTCGCGGGGTCGGTGGCGGGGTAGACGACGCGATCCTCGTAGTGGCCCTTATTCTCGTAGGAGTAGACACCGGTCTCGGCGTTGGCGAGCAGGACGATCTCCATCGAGCCCACGACGCGCGCCTGCCGGCCGGTGCCGGTGACGCCGACGGTGAACTCGCGTCCGCAGAGGTAGGGCTCGATCAGCGCGGGCTGGCGGAAGCGCGCGACGAGCGCGTCGCACGTGGCCGCGAGGCGGTCGCTGTGCTGCACGATCGAGCGGGCCGAGCACCCCTTGCCGGTCCCCTCAGCCACGGGCTTGACGAAGAAGGGCGCGCCGAAGCGGAGGTCGGCGAGGTCGTCGGCGGTCTCATAGACCACGAAGTCGCTGGTCGGCACGCCCGCGTCGCGCACCACGCGCTTGGTCAGGCCCTTATGGAGCGTCAGGGCCAGCACCAGGGGGTCGGAGAAGACGTAAGGCACGCCGTAGAGGTCGAGCAGGGCGGGCACCTGGGCCTCGCGGGCCACGCCCTGGAGGCCCTCGCAGATGTTGAAGACCAGCGGCCAGCGGTCGCCCGCCTCCAGGCGCCGGATCAGGGCCCGGGCGTGGCCGATGCGGTCGGTCTGGTGGCCCAGCTCGCGCAGGGCGCCCTCGATCCCGGCGATCGTCTCCTCCTTGTCGAACTCCGCCGTGTCCTCCAGCGACATCCCCTGCGCGAGGTAGTCCGAGCGCAGGTCGTAAGTCAGGCCGATGAGCATGGTGTCCCTTCCCCCTATCCCGTCACGTAATCCGGATACTGGAAGGAGCCGCCCTCGTAGTTGGTGAGGCGGAGGTTGCCTTCGGCGTCCCGTCCCGCCACGTAGTCGGGGGAGACCGGGATCTTGCCCCCGCCGCCCGGCGCGTCGATCACGTAGGTCGGCACCGCGTAGCCGCTGGTATGGCCCCGCAGGCCGCGGATGACGTCCACGCCTTTGGAGACCGCCGTGCGGAAGTGTTCGGAGCCGGAGATCGGGTCGCACTGGTACAGGTAGTACGGCTTGACGCGCATCCGCATCAGGCTGTGGACGAGGCGCCGCATCACCTCGGCGCTGTCGTTCATGCCCTTGAGCAGGACGGTCTGTGAGCCGAGCGGGATGCCGGCGTCGGCCAGCAGGGCGCAGGCGCGGGCGGTCTCGAGGCAGCACTCGTCCGGGTGGGTGAAGTGCAGGCTCATCCAGAGCGGGTGGTACTTGCGGAGCATGCGCACGAGCTGCGGCGTGATGCGCTGCGGCAGCACCGCCGGGATCTTGGTGCCGAGCCGGATGACCTCGACATGGGGGATGGCGCGCAGGTTGGCGAGGATGTACTCCAGCCGCTCGTCGCTCAGCGTCAGGGGGTCGCCTCCCGAGACCAGCACGTCGCGGACAGCCGGATTGCGCCGGATATAGTCGAAGACCATCTCCAGCCGCCGGGTGCTCGGTGTCAGGGCGCCGTGGCCCACCACCCGCGAGCGCGTGCAGTACCGGCAGTAGGCCGAGCAGAAGTCGGTGGCCAGCAGCAGCACCCGGTCCGGATAGCGGTGCACGAGTCCGGGGATCGGGCTCTGGTGCTCCTCGCCCAAGGGGTCGTCCGCCTCTCCGGGGCAGCGGCGCAGCTCGTAGACCGTGGGGATCATCGAGCGGCGGATGGCCTGGTCGGGGTCGGTCGGCGAGACGAGCGCCATGTAATGGGGCGTCACGGCCAGGGGCAGCATCTTCCCGCCCAGCTCCAGGGCCTTCTCCTCCTCGGTCGTGAGCTGCACCATGCGGCGCACCTCCTCGAACGTGCGGATGCGGTGACGGATCTGCCAGCGCCAGTCCGACCACTGAGCGTCGCTCGCCTCAGGGAAGAACCGTGCGCGGAAGGCCCGGCAGGCCGGGCTCATGCGCAGGACGCGCGTGCGCGGCGGCTCAGCCACGGGGGGAAGGATGGTTGACGGGCTGCCCGCTCCGGGGGCAGATACAGAAAAAAGAGGTGCTGGTCCTTGTGGGGGCTCCTCTTCCTGGTCGTCCAGTCGCAAGCTCAACTGCATCGCGTGCGCAGGCACACTATACACAGCAGACTCCTGTTTCAGACTCGCTCGGCGATACCCTGCACCTCCAAGATCCAAGGCACGCCTTTTTGCAGTCTCCTCATACGCCTCTTTGTGACGCTTGTCAAGGGTTCCAGTAGGGGAAGATGCAAAATAGTCGATACGAAGCCCCTGCGGGCGGCTGCCGAAGCCTCCCGGCGCGTGCCGCGCCGGACCGTCGGCTTGACCCGGCGCGCGGGTTATGAGACCCTGCGGCGGTACTCTTGAGCAGGAGGCGCGGATGAGAAACTGGCTGATCGGAGGGGGGTGCGCGGCGCTGGCCGCCTGTGCGGGCGCGGCCGAGCCTGTGCCGCTGTGGGACTTGTCCAAGGACGCGTTCGCCGCGACGACCGGCCGGATCGAACGGGTGGAGGGGCGGGTCCGGATGGACGGCGCGAGCGCCTTCGCCATCCCCAACCGCGCCTTTCCGGACGCCTCCTGCTTCACGGTCATGCTGGAGATCCGCTTTCACGAGCTGGAGGAGCGCAGCACCCTGCACCTGCTGGACCAGCGGGTCTCGGACACGGGGTTCGCCGTCAGCGCGACCAAGTGGGGCGCGGTCGGCAGCCCCCTGGCCACGACGGTCAACGGCGTCTCCTACGGGCAGAACAGCTTCCGGGCCACTTCCAACCAGGTGTGGCAGTTCGTCCTCGCGGTCCGCGACGGGGCGGTCGCGACGTACCAGAACAAGGTCGCGGGCCCGCAGTACCTGCTGCGCGTCACGCCGAACCTCGAGCCGCTCTGGGTGGGCCGCACGCAGGCCCGCAAGGATCTGAAGGCGGTCTCCGGCTACGAGCTGCTGAGCCTCAAGGTGTACGGGCCGGACTTCAAGTACTATCTGCCGGGCGAGTCCGCCGACACGCTCAAGAACGGCTACGTGGGCGGCCCCGGCTGGCTGGTGCGCCTGCCCGTGAAGGCCGACGCCGCGCTGCCGCGGGTGCTCTACTACGGCGACTCCATCTCCATGGGCTACGGCAGCCGCTTCAACACGCTGATGCAGGAGCGGGCGGCCTGTTACCACTGGTGCCACTTCATCGGCCACGTGGACAGCTTCCCGGGCGCCGCGTTCGAGGCGGCGGCCGCCGTCGCCCCCTTCGACGTCATCCTTTTCAACAACGGCCTGCACTCGCTCCACTGGACGCCGGAGAAGGTCGCCGACGCGCAGATCGAGGCGGTGGTGCGCAGCATGGTCCGCGCCTTCCGCAAGGGCGCGCCCAAGGCCCGGCTCGTCTGGCTCGCCACCACGCCGCACACGGCCAAGGGGCGCCCCGTCACCGGCCTGGGCGAGCTGGATCCCGTCGTCGTCCGGATCAACACCCTGTCGGAGAAGGTCGCGCGGGAGGAGGGCGTGGAGAGCGTGGACCTCTACGCGCTGCTGAAAGACCGCCTCGACCTCGCCGCCGGCGACTCGTACCACTGGTCGGGCGAGGCCTACCAGCTTATCGCCGAGGCGCTGCAGAAGAAGTGCGACGCGTTGCTGCCGCCACGTGGAGCCGCCCGCGAGGAGGTGCCATGAGGAAGGGAGTTCGCAGGCGCGGACTGGCGGCCTGGATGCCGGTGTGCGCCTGCGTCCTGCTGGCGCATGTCGGCGCTGCCGGCGAGCGGCCGGGCCCCCGCGTGCTTCACATCGGGCGGGTCGCGCCCGATACGCTCGGCGTCACGCTTCAGGACGGCACTGTCGAGTACGGCCGCCAGCTTCCGTATGAGGCCCGGCCGGGCGATGCTGTCGGCCAGCAGGAGCAGCACCTGACCGTGCGCCGCGACGGCGTGTTCCTCGGGTGGCTGGTCGGCAAGGAGCGACGTCTCGTCTGCACGCCGGACCGCGTGGTCGGCCGAATGGCGGACATCGCATGGCTTGATCGGGCGGAGAGCTATGCCCTCTCCTCTGAGGAAGACCCGGCCTACGTGCGGGAGACCGCTCCCGCGGCTGTGTTCCGCAAGACCAAACCTTCGGACTTCGCGCGCGTCGAAGGGTGGCCGTTCCAGTCGCCGCTGCGTCATGTGCTCTACCTGAAGGCGCCGCAGCCGTTTCAGGAGGGCAAGCGCTACCGCGTGCGTTTCACGAACGGGGCGCTGCCGGAGCTGAGCCTCATCTGCGACTCGGCCAGCGTGCGCAGCGAGGCGCTGCACGTCAGCCACCTCGGCTTCCGGCCCGACGACCCGGCCAAGGTCGCCTTCCTCTCCTGCTGGCTGGGCAGCGGCGGTGCCGCCGCGTACCCCGCAGGCCAGGCGTTCCGTGTGCTGGACGCCTCCGGGCAGGAGGCCTTCCGCGGCACTGCCACGCTGTCCGGCCGCGCCACAGAACCCGAGGACGCCTACAAGCGTAACTACACCGGCACGGACGTCTGGCTCCTCGACTTCTCGGCGCTGAAGAAGCCCGGCACCTACCGCGTCAGTGTCGCGGGCCTCGGCTGCTCCTACCCCTTCGACATCGCGGACGACGCCTGGCGCCGCGCCTTCACCGTCTCGGCGCGTGGCTTCTTCCACCAGCGCAGCGGCATCGAGCTGGGGCCGCCGTATACCGCGTTCAGGCGTCCGGCCTGCTTCCTGCCCGCGGCTGGCGTCACCGTGCTGCACTCCGACTGCGGGCTGCTGGACAGCGCCAACGGCCTCAACGCGCTCGGCACCGACAAGGACAACTTCGGCAACCTGGTCAAGGGCCGTACCGACCGCGCGATCGCGAACGCCTGGGGCGGGTACATGGACGCAGGCGACTGGGACCGCCGCATCCAGCACCTGATCGCGTCACGGTATCTGCTTGAGCTGGCGGAGCTGTTCCCTGGCACGTTCGATACGCTCAGCCTCAACCTCCCCGAATCGAAGAACACGCTGCCGGATGTGGTCGACGAGGCGCTCTTTAACCTCGACTGCTACCGCCGCATGCAGACGCCGGAAGGCGGCGTCCGGGGCGGTATCGAGTCGGCCGAGCATCCGCGCCATGGCGAGTGTAGCTGGCAGGAGTCGCTCGACGTCATGGCCTACGCTCCGGACATCTGGTCGAGCTTCGTCTACGCCAGCGCGGCGGCGCAGGCCGCGCGTGTCCTCGCGCCACACGACGCGGCACTGGCCGCAGTCTATCGGGAGAGCGCGCTGCGCGCGATGGTGTGGGCCGAGGCGCGCCACGGCGAGCGGCCGAGCTACCCGCACGATGTGCGCGACGCCCGCAATCTGGCGGCGGCCGAGCTGTTCCGGCTCACCGGCGACGCGGCCTGGCACGCGCTTTTCCTGAAGACCACGGTGTTCACGTGCCCCGGCATGGACTTGTTCGTGTGGGAGAAGCATGAGCAGCGCGAGGCGGCGTGGACCTATCTGCGAACCGAACGTCCGGAGACCGACGGGCGGATACGGGGCTTCTGCCGCGAGGCGCTTCTGCGCGAGGCGGACAACCGCCTGCGCAACGGCCGCAAGGCGTCGTTCCGCTGGGCTAAGTTCGAGTGGGCGCCGGGCCAGTGGGGCGCCTTCTCGGCCCCTGACGGGGTGAGCCTCGCCAGGGCGCACCTGCTGACCGGCGACGAGTCCTACCTCGTCGCCCTGGTGCTGGCCTGCCAGGCCGGGGCCGGGGCCAATCCGCTGAACCTGTGCTATACCACCGGGCTGGGGCACGAGTGGCCGCAGCATCCGCTTCACATCGACGCGCGCCTGACGCGCCAGGCGCCGCCGCCGGGCCTGACCGTGGGCGGCCCGATCGACGTCGCGCGGCACAAGGATTACTGGGCGCAGAAGATCGTCGCGCGCTCCTGCTACCCCGATGTGCAGCGGTGGCCCACGCTGGAGGCCTACTGGGACGTCTTCTGGTATCCGCCGATGTGCGAGTTCACCATCCACACGCCCATGGCGCAGAACGCTTATGCCTGGGGCTACCTGGCCGGACGGAAGTGATGCCGCCGACAGAGAGGGCTGGGGCACAAGGACGACACAGGGGCGTCTAGTGCCTGACGGCTCGACAACGACCAAGAAAGCAAGTTGTTTCCACCCTCGCCCTCTGGGAGAGGGCCGGGGTGAGGGTTGCGGGCGGAGCCCGCATGAGGACGAGGGGGCTTGATGCGCGCGACCAAGAAGGAGATCCATCAGCGCTTTATCGAGGCGCTGACGAGCGAGCTGGAGTCACTCACCGCCGCCACGCGGAACTCCATTTCCCAAGCCACGAGCGAGGCGCACCGCGCGGAGAGCAAGTACGACACATTCAGCCTGGAATCCTCGTATCTGGCGCGCGGGCAGGCGCAGCGGGTGGAGGAGCTGCGGTTCGCGCTCGACCGGCTGAGTGCGCTGGCGGTGAAGGAGCTGAGCGGCGCGAGCCCGATCCAGCACGGCTCGCTGGTCCGGCTGGAGGCGGCGGACGGGAAGGCCCGGACGCTCTACTTCTGTCCCGGAGGCGGGGGGGAGCAGGTCGCGGTGGACGGTGAGGAGGTCTGCATCGTCACCGCGCAGTCGCTGCTGGGCAAGGCGCTGCTGGGCAAGTTCGCCGGCGCAGCGTTCGAACTCAAGATCGGACGCGCGACACAGACCTACCGCATCGCGGCCGTCGAGTAGGTGGCGCGCGCCTAACGGAGGATGACGCTTGCGGGCGCTAGGCCGTCGGAGGTGGCGGTGAGCGTGAGCGGCGCGGTGGCGTCCGCGTTGCGTCGCACGAGGGCGACGGCCTTGCCGAAGTAGAGCGGGTGTTTCGAGACTTCGGCGAACGAGTCGGTCGCGCGCGGGTTGCCGTTTCCGACCGCGACGAGCTGACCGGGGCCGGACAGCGAGAAGCGGATCAGGTTTGTGGCGCGCGGGTCGCGCGTGCCCGCCGCGTCCGTCACGTCGACCTGCACGAAGACGAGGCTCTCACCGTCGGCGGGGATCGCGCTCCGCTCGGGCGTGAGCCGGACGGCGACGGCCGGGCCGGCTGTGCGCATGAGCCGCTCGCCGATCTTCTTGCCGCCCTTGTAGGCCACGGCCTTCAGCTCGCCCGGCTCATAGGGCACCTCGAGCCAGCGCAGGCGGTAGGTGTCGCACACGTCGTAGTAAGGGTTGGCGGGCGCGACGGCCTCGTTGGAGAGGATGACCTCGCGGAGCGAGGCCCAGCGGCCCTGGCCGAGGTCGTTGAACGCGACGCGCACATAACGGCAGGCGGCGGGCCTTTCGAAGCTGCCGCTGTCGGGGGCACCGAGCGTGTGGGCCGCGAGCGTCTGCCAGGCGTCGCCGTCGTCGGAGGTGAGGATCTCGTAGCCGTAGCCCGGGGCGTCGCGTTCGAAATTGAGCGTGACGAAACGGAAGGCGGTGCGCGCGCCGAGGTCGACCTGCCACCACTGGGTCTTCTCCGGCCCTGAGGCGCACCAGCGGGTATTGCCGTCGCCGTCGACGGCGTGGGCGGGCGGGTTGTCGTAGGCGGCCTTCTCGGAGGTCGAGGCGGTGGCGGGCTTGCCTGCCGCGAGGTTGACGGGCTTGGGAGGGGGCACGCCCTTGACGCGGCGGCCGAGGGGCTTGCCGTTCAGAAAGAGGTCGGCGGAGTCGCCGCTGGTGTAGACGTAGACGGGGATCTTCTGACCCTCGCGTCCGGCCCAGTTCCAGTGGGGCAGGAGATGGACGGTGGCGTCGCTCTCGTTCCAGAGGCTGCGGTAGAGGAAGTAGCGGTCCTTGGGGATGCCGCAGAGGTCGGTGATGCCGAAATAGGAGCTGCGCGCCATCTGCTCCTGCGGGTATTGGCGCATCTGCTCGATGCCGTGCATGTAGGGCGTGGGCTCGCCGAGGTAGTCGATGCCGGTCCAGACGAATTCGCCGCCGCAATAGCGGTCGCGCGCCATAAGGGCGAACTCATGGTCAGGGATGTCTGACCAGGGCGCGGCGTTGTGGTCGTAGGAACAGACCTCGAAATCCGCGACGGAATAGCCGGTCTTGCTCTGCGGCGGCGGCACGGCGTAGTAGCCGTAGGAGCTGAGGGCGGAGGCCGACTCGGAGTAGAGGACGGGCTTGTTGGGATAGGCCTTCTTCATGCCGTCATACTGGCGGCGGTAATTCCAGCCGGTCAGGTCGAGGCTGTCGAAGATCCCTTGGCCGATCGCGCTGGGGTGGCAGCAGCCGATACCGACCGGCCGGGTGGTGTCCAAGGCGCGGATGACCTCGCGGAAGAGGGTGCAGCGCGCCTGGGTCATGCCGGGATCGCCGGGGTTGCCGGGGTTGCCCGGGCCGATCTCGTTACCGATCGACCAGACGAAGACGCAGGGGTGGTTGCGGTCGCGGCGCACGAACTGGCTCAGGTTGCGTGAGACGTATTCCTCGAGGTTCTGGTCGTTGCGGCGGCCGGAGGTGCCGTCCCACTTGTCGAAGGCCTCGTTCCAGACGAAGAGGCCCAGCTCGTCGCAGAGGTCCAGCACCTCGGGGGCCGGGCAGTTGTGGCTGGTGCGCAGGGCGTTGAAGCCCATGTCGCGCAGGATCTCGAGCTGGCGGAGCATGGCGGAGCGGTTGAAGGCCATGCCGAGAGGCCCGAGGTCGGCGTGGAGGTTCACGCCCTTGAGCGGCACGCGGCGCCCGTTGAGGTGGAACCCGTCGTCGGGCGGGAAAGCGAACGCGCGGATGCCGAAGCGGACGGTCTCGGTGTCGGACGAGGCGGCGTCGCGGAGTGCGATGCGGACGCGGTAGAGCTGCGGCGCGCCGATCTCCCAGAGGCGCGGCTTGTCGAGCGGGCGGAAGGTGAACGCGAACGGCTTGGCGGCGCGCGCGGGGACTACTAGCCGGCCGAGCGACCGCTCGCCGGCCGTCCGGCCGTCCGGATCCACCAGCGTCAGGGTCACCTCAGACTCGGCGGCCTGGTTCAGGGTGTTGGTCACGGCCGTGACGACCCGCACGACGGCCCGGTCGGCGGTGACCTCCGGCGTGGTGACGAACGTGGCCTCGTGGGCCACATGTACGGGGTCACAGAGCGTCAGCGTGACCTTCCTGTAAAGGCCCGCGCCGGGATACCAGCGCGAGTGATGCCTGCGCGTGTCGGCCTTGACGGTGATCACGTTGGTCTGGCCGCAGGCGACGTACGGGGTGGCGTCGACGCGAAAGCCGATATAGCCGTAATCCCAGCCGCCCGCCTTCTGGCCGTTGATGAAGACCTCCGGGCTGGCCATGACGCCGTCGAAGTCGAGATAGACGCGCTTGCCCGCGTCGGACGCCGCCAACGGGAACGTCGCCCGGTACCAGCCCACGCCGCGCCAGGGCAACTTGCCGGTGTTGCCGTCGGCCTTGGGGTCGAACGGGCCGGCGATAGCCCAGTCATGCGGCACCGTGACAGGCGTCCACTCGCCCTCGCCAGCGCTGGCGGCGGCGGGTGTCAGGGTGTCGGACGGATCAGGCCGGAAGCTCCAGCCCGCGCTGAGGGTTCGCGAGGCGCGTTCGGCAAACGCCAGGCTGGCACACGAGAGGACGAGCAGGGGGGTGACCCAGTTGCGTTTCATCCGGATTTCCTTGGGTATAGGCGCTGAAGCGCTCACTTGAGCGGCACCCCGGGCACGTCCAGCCGCTGGATGCCATGGCCGATTCCGGCCTGGAGGCGGGCGGGATCGCAGCGCCACACGACCTTCTTCTCGCGGGAGATCTCGGCGAACGGCACCCGGCCGCCCGCGTTACAGATGAAGAGGTTGCCGTTCGGCAGCACCTGGAGCCCTGCGAACCACCGCATGCCCAGCTCCGGCACGTCCGCGCTCGTCAGCTCCCAGACCGGCCGGCCCTCGGCGTCGAACTCCACGATGCCGGTCTTGCCGCAGGTCACGGTGTGGCCCGACGGCAGCCGGATGGCGGAGTAGGTCGGGAACGGCGTCTTGAACTCCCGCAGCAGCCGCCCCTCGGCGTCGTACTCGCGCGCCGCGCGCGCGCTTTCCTCGGCCACCAGGAAGCCGCCGCCCGGCAGCGCGCGCACGTTGCGCATGCTGCCGTGGCCTGCGGCCGCGTTGCGGATCGCGAACGACCGGACCACCTCGCCGGCCGGGCTCACCACCAGCAGCTTGCCCTGCTGGGTCGCGCCGATCAGCGTGTTACCGTCCGCCATGCGCTGGCACGAGTAGACCTGGCCGCGCGTCTTGAACTGCCAGACCACCCGCTTGTCCGGCGTCACCTCCATCGCGCCGGACTCCGCGTTGTCCAGGCCGTTGCTCACGCTGTAGGGGAAGAGCACGTTGCCGTTGGGCAGCAGCCAGACGTCCCGCGCCGTGTCGGCCGGGTAAGACCAGACCACCCGGCCGGAGGCGTCGAAGCGCTGGATCTGCCGCGCCGGCTCGGAGGTGAAGAGCAACTCCGGAAAACGCTCGGACTCCTCGGCGCCGCAGGCCAGCGCGAGCGCCGCCGCGAGCGCCGGCCCGATCCGGCCTGCGGCCGGGTCTGCCCAAAGTCTGGATAGGGTTCTCATGGCGCCAGTATACCGAAACCGCCGCCGCCCGCCACACGCAAAAAGCGGCCACGCGGTAAGCGGCCAAGAGGTCCCGTCCGTGAGCCGGTCCGGCACTCTGTCGCACGGGCATCCCAGCCCGTGCAGCCGGTCCGAGCGCCACGGGCCTCGGCGCCCGCGGGCCTGGGCACGGGCAAGATGCCCGTGCGACGTTGGGGCGGGCGTCCCGTTCCGTGAGCCTGTACAGCAGGCGCTACTTGCCGGTGCCGCAGGCGAGGACGAAGTAGTCGGCGTTCATGCCGGCGAGGGGCTCGCGGAGCTTGTCCAGCTCTTCGGCGGGCCCCAGCAGTTCGATGCGGAACAGCTCGGCGACCGCGCCGAAACGGCCGAGCGCCTCGCCGCAGTTCTCGAGGTGCGCGAAGACCGCCGCCGCGTCGGTGTAGGCCTCACGGCAGGTCATGACGTTACCGTTGAAGCAGAAGTTGTAGTAGAGGCAGCCCGCCTCCTTCTTGACCAGCTCGCAGAAGGTCTTCAGGATCTCCTTGGCGGCCGCCATGTTCTCGTCGCTGATCCGGAAATACGGGTTGATGCTCACGGTTGTCTCAATGCTCATGTCAGGTCTCTCCTTGCTTGTTGTTGTTGTGAATCACGCCTCCGACGCTACTTCGTCGCCGTCAGCAGCACACAGGCGCCGCCGCCCGGAGCGAGCGTGACGCGGAGCGTGTCGGCCGACGTCACCGTACGCGCCGCCGCGCGGTAGCTCTCCTTGTGGGTGCGGTAGTCCGAGTCCGCGCCGTCCTCCAGCACCAGCGCCTCGTAGCGGCCCGCGCCGAGGAAGCCCAGCGGGATAGCGAGTTCGCGCGGCTCCTCGTTTGTGGCCGCGCCCACCAGCCAGACGCCGTCCGCCGCCTGCCGCGCCATCACGATATGCTCGCCGATCACGCCGCTGAGCGTCCGGCTCTCGCGCCACGGCTGCCGCTGCGCGGCGATGAAGCGCAGCAGCTCCGGATGCTTGCGGTAGTTCTCGGGGATGTCCGGTATGACCGTCGCGCCTGAGAAGGTGATCAGCGTGCGGGCCGCCTCGCCCGCCAGGGTCGAGGGCACTTTCGACGGCTCGTCCACGCGGTTCGCCTGCGTCAGGTCCGCCAGTCCGTTGTTCATGTCGATCGGCCCCGCCAGCATGTTGACGAACACGGTCGTGACGAAGGTCTTGGGCTGGAACACGCGGTGCGCGTCGAGCTGGGCGTGGCACAGCTCGCGCGTCACGGCGTTGGGCCACGTGCGCATCTGGCCGTACGGGTGCACCGGCCCGTCGTGGAAGTTGCACAGCAGCCGGTTCTTGGCGCACAGCTCAGTGATCATGCGCGTGCGCGCGTTCTTCTCCTCGGGCGTGCCCTTCATGAAGCCGTACTTGATGCCCGCCGCGCCCCACTCGCCGTAGGCCTGGAGCGTCTTCTCGATCGGATAGGCGCGCCCGGCGACGTCGTTGAGGTAGAGCCAGATGCCCACGCCCTTGCCTTTGGCGTAGGCGATCAGCTTGCGCGCGTCACCTGCGTAGCCGCCTTTCATCGGGTCGGACTCCGGGCTGAACTCCTTGCCGTACCAGTCGGCGTCCAGCACGAGATACAGGATGCCGTTCTCCGCCGCGAAGTCCACCATGCGCGCCCACGACGGGTAAGACATCTCATATTTGAAGCCCTCGACCTGCGCGCCGTTGATGCGCCAGTCCCAGACCGCCACGCCCGGGCGTACCCAGGAGAAGTCCAACCCCTCCGCAGGCGGCGGGTTCAGCAGCTCGACCAGGTGCGAGTCCACCAGCGCGCCGGGTATGCGGCCGAACAGCAGCACGCGCCACGCCGTGCCGGGCTTTGACGTCACGCTGAAGGACGTCTCGCCCTTACGGGTCCTGAGGGCGAGCGGGTCGCCCTCGCCCAGGTCCGCCTCGAGCACCGCCAGGTAGGCGTCCTCGGCGGCCCTGACGGTCATGGGCGGCAGCCGTACGCCGTCGCTCTCCGAGAGCCGCTCAGGGCCGAGGTTGTGGTGCTCGCCGTTGTAGTACCACGCCGTGAAGTCGCCCGCGAAGGCGAACTGCGTGCGCTCCGCGCCTGCGCCGCCCAGGCAGCGGAACGCCACGCCGTCGTCATAGGCGCGCGCCACGAGGCGGAAGGAGGTCAGGTCGAGCGTCACCTCGTTGAACCGCTCCGGAACGGCGGCGCGCTTGCCCCACAGCGGTTTCCAGGCCGAGTCCACCGAACGCCGCGTCACGCCGGCCGGCGCCCCGCCCTCATAACCGACCGGCGACGCCTCGATCAGCGCCTGGCCCCCGGCCCGCAGCGCGTACGTCACGCGTCCGCCCTCGGCCGCAAAAGTCAGCGCCAGCGTGCCGTCCGGCGAGGTCACCGCCGCCAGCTCCGCCGCACCCGCCATCCCCGCGCACACCGCAACCGCCGCCAGCCAGACCGTCCTGAGATTCATTGCCGCCTCCTTCACTGTAGAGTGGCCAGCATCATGGCGAAAAACCGCACCGGAGGCAAGCCGTCATTGTGGGAAGCGCCAGACTGGGCGTTTTTGCCGACGCAGATTTTATGCTCCCGTTCCGGCAGCCGAGCGGTTATCCTGTACGCTTTAAGTCGCGTATGAAGAAACTGCTCGTCATACAGGTCGCGGGGTGGGGGTACGGGTTCGCGGCGCGGAACGGCGCGCACAGCGTCGGCGGGTGCGCGCTCCGGCCGCTGGAGCCGGTCTTCCCCGCGCTGACCTGCCCGGCGCAGGCCACGCTGCGGACCGGTCTGCCGCCGTCGGGACATGGGATGGTCGCGAACGGCTTTTTCGATCCTGTGCTGCGCAAGCCGTTCTTCTGGGAGCAGTCGTCCGCCCTGGTGGCGGGCCCGCGCATCTGGGAGGGCTTCCGCAAGCGCGGCGGGTCCGCAGGCCTGCTGTTCATTCAGCAGAGCCTGGGCGAGGACGTTGACCACTGGGTCTCGCCCGCGCCGCTCCACACGCACGGCGGCGGGATGATCACCGCCTGCCACAGCCGGCCCCGGGACTTGGGTGCGCGCCTCGCCCGGCGCGCGGGCGGCGCCTTTCCCCTGCACCGCTACTGGGGGCCGCTCGCCTCGGTGAGGAGTTCCGACTGGATCGCGCGGGCGGTCGCGGGGCTGCTGGCCGAACCGGACGCGCCGGACCTGGTGTACACCTATTTGCCGGGGCTCGACTATGACCTGCAGCGGTTCGGCCCCGACCACCCCAAGGCCGCCGCCGCGCTGGCTGCGGTGCGTCGCGAGCTGGAGGCGCTCTTCGCGGCCGCAGCCGCGAACGGGTACGAGTCCGTGGTTTTCGGCGACTACGCCATCACACCCGTGACGCGCGGCGCGGTGTTCCCGAACCGCGCGCTGCGCGCGGCGGGCCTGCTGGCCGCGCGCGAGGTGCGCGGCATGGCGTATCCCGACTTCCATCAGAGCGCGGCCTTCGCGCTGGCCGACCATCAGGTCGCGCTGGTGGCGTGCCTCGACGTCGCCGCGCAGGCGCGCACGGCCGAGACGCTGCGGGCGCTGGAGGGCGTGGCGCAGGTGCTCGACCGCGAGGGGCAGGCCGCGTATGGCGTCGCGCATCCGCGCACGGGCGAGCTGTTGCTTGTGGCAGAGCCCGGCGCGTGGTTCGCCTACCCGTGGTGGACGGACGCGCGCGAGGCGCCGGACTACGCGCGGCACGTGGATATCCACAACAAGCCGGGATATGACCCCTGCGAGCTGTTCTTCGGCCGCCTGCCGTTCGGCGTGAGCCTCGACACGGCGAAGGTCCGCGGCACCCACGGACGCGTCGGGCCCGGCTGCGAGGCGGCGCTGGCCGCGACGCTGCCGCTTAAAGCCGAGTCGCTGGTGGGTTTGGCAGGTGAAATACGGGAGTGGCTGAGCGCATGAGGACGATCCGGCAGGCATTTGCGGTACCTTTCAGATATTCGGTGCGGTTCACGCATGACGTGTTCGCGGAAGGCAACCCGGCGCTCGCCTCGGTGCTGCGCGCGGCAGGCGCGCGGCAGGCGCGCGTGCTGGTCGTGGTGGATGGCGGACTGGCCGAGGCTACGCCCGGCCTGGTCCGCAGGGTCGAGCGGTACTTCCGCGCGCACCGCGACCGGCTGGCGCTCGTGCGCAAGCCGCTGGTCGTGCCGGGCGGCGAGAACGCCAAGAACGGCTGGGCCAGCGTGCGTGAGATCATGGTGGCGGCCGGCGCGGAGCACCTCGACCGCCAGAGCTACGTGGTGGCCGCAGGCGGCGGCAGCGTGCTCGACATGGCCGGCTTCGCGGCGTCGCTGGTCCACCGCGGCCTGCGCCTGGTGCGGCTGCCGTCCACCGTGCTCGCGCAGAACGACGCCGGTATCGGCGTCAAGAACGGCATGAACGACGGCGGCGCGAAGAACTTCGCGGGCACCTTCGCGCCGCCCTTTGCGGTCATCAACGATTTCGATCTCCTGAAGACGCTGCCGCAGCGGGAGTGGGTCGGCGGACTCGCCGAAGCCTTCAAGGTGGCGATCATCAAGGACCGGGCCTTCTTCGTCTGGCTGTGCAGGCGCGCCGACGCGCTGCGTCAGCGTGACCAGGCCGCGATGGAGCGGGTTATCCACAAGACGGCCGCGCTGCATCTGCGGCATATCGCGACCTCGGGCGACCCGTTCGAAGCCGGGAGCGCGCGGCCGCTCGACTTCGGCCACTGGGCCGCTCACCGGCTTGAGCTGATGTCCAACTTCACGTTCGGCCACGGCCACGCCGTGGCGGTCGGCATCGCGCTCGACAGCACCTACGCGATGCTGAAACGGCTGATCACGCCTGTCGAGCGTGACGCGATCATCCAGGGCTTGTCCGCTTGCGGCCTGCCGGTGTGGTCGCCGCTGCTGGAGCGCGCCGGCGCGCACGGCGCGCCGGACGTGCTGGCAGGGCTGGAGCAGTTCCGCGAACACCTCGGCGGCCGGCTCTGCATCACGCTGCCTGCCCCGCTCGGGTCCAAGACCGAGGTGCATCGCGTCAGCCAGCCGCTCATGGAGCGGGCCATCGGCCTGCTGCGGCCCCTGGGGGGGGCGATGGTAGGCCAGGCCGGAGTCGAACCGGCGACCCCCAGATTAGGAATCTAGTGCTCTGTCCTACTGAGCTACTGGCCTCCAAGGAAGTGTGAACATACCATACGGCTGTGCCGCTTGACAAGCCCCGGACGGACTCATGCCATAGGAATTTTGCTGATTAGGCTTGCGGTGTCCAACATAAATGTGTTATATACAAAACATCCTGTCGGTTCGATGTGCCGTGAATCGAGGACTATTTAAAGGTGGGGGCTGCCGGGCCTTCCCCCGCCACACGCAGAAAGGGAGCGTCACATGGGAAAGCATAAAACGCCGGCTGAGCGTGACATCGCCATCCGGGTGGGGGCGAGAATCCGTCAGTTGCGTGAGATCCAGCACCTGTCGCAGATCCGCCTGGCAACGGAGATCGGCATTCGTGCGGGCCCGCTGGGGTGGATTGAGAAGGGCAAGCACCTGCCTTCCGGACGAGTCCTGTATCGGATCGCCAAGCAGCTCAATGTCCGGATTGACGACCTGTTCGAGGAGTCGAACGTCTGGGAGTCGTCCGGTGCGGTTCCCGGAGGAGCGGTTGTGCTGCTGCCGCCGTCGGGGGTGGAGTCGCCTGGCGAAGAGGTCAAGTCGGCTCATATCGTGTGTCAGACGGTCGCCGAGAAGGTGGTGGCGCTGGAGAAGCTGTGCGGTTCGGCCGTGGCTTCGGCGCTTCCGCTGACGGTGCCTTTTCCTGCCACGGAGGCGGGGGCGGCGTGTCTTGCGGCGCAGGTTCGTGCGGGTCTCGGCCTGGGCGACCGTGTGCTTCGGGACTACATCGATGTGCTGGAGCAGTCCGGGGTGCGTGTGCTCGCGCTGGAGCTTCCGGAGGGCTGTGATTCGTTCGCGGGCTATGTGGCGGAGACCCGTAGCGCGTTGGTCTTTGTCAATCTGGAGCGCAAGCGCCAGCCGGAGTATCTGACGGAGCGTATCGCGTTCGAGTTGGGCCGCGTGTTTTTCAAGGCGCGCGGCGCGTGTGACACGGAGTGGCATGGCGTGCCGGAGCAGCCGCTGCTCGACGAGTCGGCCTTCGCGCAGCGCTTTGCGGCGCACTTCCTGATGCCGGCCGAGGCGATGCAGGCGACGACCGTACGGCTTGGGCTCGTGCCCAAGGCGTGGACGTTTGAGCTGCTGCTGCGGGTCAAGCGTCGTTTCGGTGTCACGGCGAAGGCCTTTGCCGAGCGGCTGCACGAGCTTGGGCTGAGCTGGAGCGACAAGCAGAAGCGGTCTCCGCGCCACTTCCTCTTCAAGGAGGAGGTCGAGGCGCTGGCGGGCCAGCCGGAGCGCGGCGTGTCGTCCGCGCCGTTGGCGCTGGGCAACGGCGCTCTGAACGAGCTGCTGCTGCGCGCCGAGACGTGCGGCGGCGCGCCGGAGCAGAAGGCTCTGGCGGCCATCCGCAAAGTGTTGCGGCAGGCGGGTCTGAAGCTGGAGGCCTGAGCGCCGCATGGCGGACAACCGTTCAACCTCCCGGTGTACGCCGGGAGGTTTTTGTGTATACTGATACGCGGTTTGCCAGTGTCTGGCAGCTTGGAGAGTCAACTAAGGAGTTAGCATGAAACGTGCGTGGCCGGTGTTCCTGGTGTTTCTGGCGATGGGGTTCGGCGATGTGGTGGGGCCTCTGGTCGCTTTGGTGAAAGACACGTTCCAGGTCTCTGACTTTGTGGCGCGGCTGGTTCCGTTCACGGGGTTCCTGATGTTCTTCCTGCTGTCGGTTCCGATGGGGCTGGTGCAGGACCGGCGGGGCAAGAAATTCGTGCTGCTCCTAGGGCTCGCTGTGGCGTTGGCTGGCGCGGTGCTGCCGATCCTGGCGGGCATGTACGGTAAGGCTGAGGTGGCGGCGGGCGACCTGACCAAGTTCTATGTGGTGCTGGCGTCCATCCTGCTGCTGTGCGCGGGCGCGACCATCCTGCAGGTCTGCGGCAACCCGGTGATGCGCGACGTTTCGGCGGAGGGCAAGTTCTCCAGCAACCTTTCGCTGGCGCAGTCGGTCAAGGCGGTCGGCTCTTCGATGGGCTTCCTGCTGCTGCCGCTGGTGGCGAAGCCGCTCGGGCTGGACTGGTCGGTGCAGTTCCCGATCTTCGCGGGCGCGCTGCTGGTGGCCCTGGCCGCCTGTCTGCCGCTGCAGTTGAAGGCGGAAGTGCGTGACCCGAACAGCCGCCCCGCCACGATGGCGTCCTGCTTCGCCCTTTTCGGCAAGAACACGTTCATCCTGACGATGGTGCTCGGGATCTTCTTCTATGTGGGCGCGGAAGTCTGTTTCGGCTCGAGCGTGCCGCTGCTCCTCAAGGAGAAGTTCAAGATGGACCTGAGCCAGAGCCTGTGGATGAGCTGGTCGCTGGTGTTTCTGCCGATCCTGGTGGGCCGTTTCGTGGGGGGCCTGGTGCTGCGCGTGATCAAGCCGGCGCTGTTCCTGAAGCTGACGTGTGTCCTCTCGCTGGCCGGCATCGCGCTGGTGTTCAGCGGCAACCAGCCGCTGACGTACACGGGCATCGTGCTGGCCACGCTGGGTTTCGCGAACATCTTCCCGCTGATCTTCTCGATCGCGGTGGACGCGTTGCCTGAGCGCGCGAACGAGATCTCGGGGCTGATGATCTCGGCCATCGCGGGCGGGGCGGTGCTGCCGCCGCTGATGGGACTGGTGGTGGACTGTTGCGGCAAGAACCAGATCGCGGGCTTTGCGGTGCCTTTCGCGGCGGTCGTCTACATCCTCTGGCTGTCGCTGTCCCAGGCGTCAGCGGCCCGTAAGGCGTAACTGCAGGAGCGATGCGCGCACTCGGCTGCGGCCCCGCGGAGTGATGCCGCCGGGGCCGCTTGCCGCTAGGAGAGGGCGGCGCCGGGCTGGCGGGCGGCGGCGATATAGCCGGGGACCAGCATGCGGGCGATTCGCGGCGTGATGTCCGCGAGGCTGGTCATGTTGGCCTTGAACTCGTCGGCGCCGGGCCCGACCGCGATGAGCGGAACCGGATTGCGCGTGTGGCCGCGCACGTTCATCTCCTCGATGTTGCCGTGGTCGCTGGTGACGATCAGCAGGAAGCCCGCCGTGCGGCAGAGCTTCTCCACGGCGTCGAGGAAGAGATCCAGCGTGCGGAGCGTCTCGCAGGCCTGGTCATAGCTGCACGAGTGCCCCGCGAGGTCGGTCTGGAAGTACTCGAACAGGGTGAAGTCGTTGGCGCGGGCGACCTGGAGCAGGTGTTCGGCGCCCTGCTGCGGGGTGATGACGCGCACGGCATGGCCTTTTTCGAGCAGGCTCTGGCGCGTGATGTCATGGGCGACCGCCAGGTTATCGGTGAGGTCGTCCTGCACGGAGATGCTCTCGGGCTGGGTGAGCGCCATGACGGTGGTGACGGACTTGAAGCGGCGCACGCGGATATCGTCCACGCTGTCGACCATGTAGGCGTCGGCGAAGCGGCAGCGGAGGCCCTTACGCGCCAGCCGTATGAAGAGGTTGTCGTCCTCGATGAGCTTGCGCAGGGAGGGGCCGGGAAAACCCTCGCAGTGCCGACCCATGTGCTGCGAGGCGTTCACCCCGGTGAACATCGTGGTCTGGCCTGTCGCGCTCTGCGGCAGACCGGGCGTCTCGAGGCAGGCGTCGATCGGCACGGCCTGCCGCTCGATGAGCCGGCACAGCGCGGGACAGTTCCCGGCGTGTACCGGGTTATCCTTCGCGGGCAGGCGCAAGCCGACGCCATCGATGAAAAGAAACAGGGTTTTCACAGCGGACTCCGCACCCGGGCCTCACCGGTGACCGCCCGTTGCGGTTTTTTACACGTGAGCCGGTTTTCATTATGCTGAAAGCGCGTTGCAGTTGCAAACACAAACTCGCGTTCGGGAGTTGACGTTCTTTCGCGCGTTTGGCACCCTACAGGCATGGAAGGCACGCTCCGACATTTCGTTCAAAGTGTCCGCCCGCTGACGGACGCGACCTTTGTCATCCGCATCGACCGGCACGGCTTCCGGGCCTTGCCGGGGCAGCATGTGACGCTGGGGCCGCACCGCTCCGCCACCAACCGCGAGTACTCGCTGTACTCGTCGCCGGAGGCGCCCTATCTGGAGTTCCTGATCAGGGCGCGTCCGGGCAGCGAGACGGCCTGCGCCCTGCAGCGCGCGCAGCCGGGCGACGAGGTGGACCTGGCCGGCCCGTACGGGGATTTCCTGATTGAGAGGCCGGCCGACCCCGGCCGCCGCTATCTGTTCGTGGCCACCGGGGCGGGGATCGCGCCGTTTCACTGTTTTGTGCGGAGTTACCCGTCGCTCGACTACCGGCTGCTCCACGGCGTGGCCACCTTGGCGGACCGTTACGAGCGCGAGGCCTATGCCCCGGGGCGTTACGTGGCCTGTGTCAGTCGCGAGGACGGCGGGGAGTATCGCGGGCGGGTGACCGACTATCTGCGTGAGCATCCGGTGGAGACGGACCGGCTCTGTTACCTGTGCGGGCACAGCGCGATGGTCGCCCGTGTCTACGACCAACTGCGGGAGCAGGGCGTGCCGAGCGACAACCTGCTGACGGAGACATTTTTCTAATAGGCGTGCCGAGGCCTGTTCAGGCCGGTTTCGCACGTATCTGCGCGAGGTGTCAGAAGCATGAAAGTGGCGATCTCTTATCCGCCGATCGTGAATGCGCGCGGCCAGGTGGCGATGGTCTCGCAGAACCGGAACGTGCAATATTTCAAGATCCCGACCTTTCTGTTGCCGATCGTGCACGCGCAGGCGGCGACCTGGCTGCGCGACCTGGGCTGTGAGGTGCGGTGGGACGACGGCAACGCGCAGCGCAAGAGCTTTGAGACCTGGTATGAGGAGCTTGTGGCCTGGCGTCCGGACGTGGTGGTGTTTGAGAGCACCACGCCGGTGATGAAGTTCTACTGGCGTCTGGTCGGGCGGCTGAAGAACGACCTGCCGAAGACGGTGGTGATCATGACCGGATACCATTCGATGCGCCAGCCGGAGGAGACTCTGCGCGCGTGCGCGGTGGATGTGGTCGTGCAGAGCAACCATGTCGACTTTGTCCTGCGGCGGCTGCTCCCGTACCTCGGGGAACAGGCTGACTGGCGTACCGCCTGCACGATCGAAGGGCTCTTCATCCGCGTGGACGAGAACGTCTGGCGGTCGACGGGCACCTTCAAGCGTGTGGAGGACCTGAACCTGTCGCCGGACATCGACCGCGACCTGGTTTCCTGGCGGCGCTACGCGTTTGAGAACGGCAATTTTCTGCGGACACCGGGGACCTACGCGACGAGCGTGATCCGCGACTGCACCTTCGGCAAATGCACCTTCTGCCGCTACAACGGGCCGGACCTCACCTTCTCCGTGCGTTCCGTGGAGCGGAGCCTCGACGAGTACCAGCGGCTGATCGAGGAGTATGGCGTGCGGGAGATCTTCGACGATTCGGGGGTCTGGTACCGAGGCGAACAGGCGCGCGCGTTCGCGCGCGGGATTCTGGATCGCGGTCTGCACCGGCGCGGCTGCTACTTCGGCTTCAACACGCGTTTCGGCTATATGGACGAGGAGACCGTGGCGCTGTTGGCGAAGGCCAACTTCCGCTTTGTGCTGGTCGGTCTGGAGGCGGCCGACGAGGAGACCCTGCTGCGCCTGCACAAGGGCTACCTGCCCCATCAGGCGTACCGCAACCTCGAGGTGTTCACGCGCTACGGGCTGCATCCGCATCTGACGATCATGGTGGGGTACTATTGGCAGACGGCCGCGCAGTTGGAGCTGACGGTTCGGACGGTGCGCGACCTGATGCTGAAGGGGCTGGCCCGGACGCTCCAGGTGACGCTCTGCACGCCGCTGGACTTCACGCCCTATCATCTGGAATGCCAGGAGGCGGGGGTGCTGCTGACCGACGATTACGACGCCTTTGACATGAGCAAGCTGATTGTCAGGACGCCGATCCCTCACGAGGCCTATTATCAGGCGATCCGCGACCTCTACGGCGTGGCGACGGACCCGCGTTTCGTGGCCCGGCAGTTGCGTTACCTGACCTCGGGGCGGGCGCGCGACTGGGAGTTCCTCTTCCGCTACGGCTGGCGCGCGCTGCGCCGGGTGCGTAATCACGTCTACAACCTGACCTCCAACGGCTGAGGCTGTCGCACGGGCGCCTGACTTCTTTGTCGTGAGCTTTGCCGGTCTGGAGGGCGGCAGGCTCGTAGCGCCTGCCGTACTGGCGGGGACCGGGGGCGGCAGGCTCGTAGCGCCTGCCGTACTGGCGTGGACCGGGGGCATATCCAATAACCAGCACGGAATTACCAGGGAAGAAGGGGGTGCTTCTTCCGGTAGGGCGCGCCGCGTGCGCGTCCTTTTCGTGCCTTGTCCTGCAGCGGTGGCCGTGCTATCGTGTCGGTATACAGGCACAGGTTCTGCCGGAGGGGCGGCATGGACAGTTCGATCGGCGACCAGAGGACGCTGCTGGGCGGCAGGGAGGGCCGGAGGCCCGAGGAGGTCAGCGTGGGCGGGGCCGACACCCTGCCCCGCGAGGGCGCGCCGCTGGGGCGGATCGACCGGTACGCGCTCCTCCGTGAACTCGGGGGCGGCGGGTTCGGCGTGGTGTATCTGGCGCGCGACACGGTGGCGGGGATCGAGGTGGCGGTGAAGGGGCTGCCGCCGCTGGTGAAGAACAACGCGGACGAGCTGGAGCGCATCCGCGAGAACTTCGCGCTGGTCTCGCGGCTGCACCACCCGAACATCGCGGCGGCCTTGCACCTGCATCGGGCCAAGGAGATTTCCTACGCCGACGAGCGCGTGAGGCAGGCGCTGCGGGTGCTGCCCGGCGACACGCTGCTGGTGATGGCGTTCGCGCCGGGCGTGACGCTCTCCAGATGGCGCAAGCAGTTTCCCGAGGGCAGGGTGCCGGTGCCGCAGGCGCTGGAGGTGTGCCGCCAGATCGCGGCGGCCCTGGATTACGCGCACGGCGAGCGGGTCGTCCACCGGGACGTGAAGCCGTCGAATGTGATGGTGGAAACTCGAAACTTGAAACTGGAAACTGGAGATTCAAACGCTCAACGTTCAACGTTCAACTCTCAAGTGGCGGTGAGGGTCTTGGACTTCGGGCTGGCGGCGGAGATCCGGAGCAGCCTGAGCCGCGTGAGCCAGGAGAAGGGAGACACGAGCGGGACGCGGCCGTACATGGCGCCGGAGCAGTGGGCGGGGAGGAGGCAGGACGGCCGCACGGACCAGTACGCGCTGGCGGCGCTCTTCCACGAGCTGGTGAGCGGCGCGGTGCCGTTCGCGAGCGCGTTCGACACCGGCGACGCGGTGATCATGGCGAATGCGGCGGAGAACAAGCGGCCCGAGCCGCTGGCGGGGCTGACGAAGGCACAGAACGCGGCGCTGCTGCGGGGGCTGGCGAAAGGGCCGGGGGAGCGGTTCGCGACGTGCGGGGAATTTGTGGCGCAACTTGGAGGGCGAGCGTCCTCGCGAGCCGCGGCGGGGAGCAAACCGCGAATTTGGCGAATGGCGCGAATGGGGGCGGTGGCTGCGGCGTTGGCCGCGCTGGCCTATGGGACGTATAGGACGTATGGGACCTATGCCGTCCGGCGGGCCGAGGAGCGGGCGGCGGCGGAGCGGGCGGCGGCGCTGGACGCGGCGCAGCGGGAGAAGTTGGAGGGGCTGAGGGCCGCGGCCGAGGCGGCGCTGGCGGCGGGCGACCTGGAGGCGGCCGGGGCGCGGATCGCGGAGCTGGGGCGCGAGGGCGGGTCGGCGGCGGAGCTGCGGAAACGCTACGAGGCCAAGGCGGGCGAGCGCGAGACGAACAGGCGGTACGCGGCGGCGTCGGTGGCGCGCGAGGCGGCGCAGAAGCTGGAGCGGGGGCAGGGGTTCGGGGCGCGGCTGGACGCGCTGGAGGTGACCTGGCGGGAGGCGGAGGCGGCGCGGCAGGGCGGGGGCTGGGGACAGGCCCTGAGCGGGTACGACGCGGTGCTGGCGGCGTGCAAGGCGCTCGGGACGGAGGAGGGCGCACGCGAAGACGCGAAGACGCGAAGAGGGGAGGCTGAGAAGGCCCTGTCTGCGGCTGACCAGGCCGGTTCCGCCTCCGACGCGGCGGATCTCTTCGCGGCTGGGGGGCGAGCGTCCTCGCGAGCCGCGGAGGCGTTCGAGCAGGGCGCGTTTGCGGAGGCGGGCAAGGCGTGGCAGGAGGCGTCGCAGTCTTACGCCTCGGCCAAGGCGCGGGCGCTGGCCGTCCAGGCCTACGCCAAAGCCAAGTCCGACTTCGAGGAGGATCTGTCGCGCTCCGAAACGGTCTCTGGAGGGCGAGCGTCCCCGCGAGCCGATCTGCTGGCGTCGCACGGCGGGGAGAAGTGTTCCGAGGTCAAGCGCCTGCAGACGCTGGGCGCGGCGAGCGCGAACGACCCGGTCGCCGGCGAGAAGGCGTACCGGGACGCGCTGGCGGCGCTGCCCGGCGCGGTGGCCGAGGCGCAGGCGGCGGAGAAGGCCGAGGCCGAGCGGCTGGCGGCGGAGCGGCGGGCGCGGGAGGAGCGGGAGCGGCGGGGGAAGGTAGAGGCGGCGCTGGCGGCGGCGCGGCAGGCCAAGGCGGCGGGGCAGTGGCAGGCATGCCTAGAAAAGGTGGTCGCGGCGCTGGCGCTGGAGGCGGGGAACGCCGAGGCGGCGGCGCTGAAGCGGGAGGCGGAGGGGAACCTCGTGCCGACGCTGACGGTCGAGGTCGAGGCGGGCGGGAGGGCGGTGGCGGCGGAGATATCGGACGGGACGCGGACGTACCGGGTGCCGCACACGTTCACGCTCAGTCCGGACGGGCGGTACCGGTTTGAGGTGTCGGCGGGGGGTGACGCTCGACGCTCGACGCTCGACGCCCGGTACAAGCCGGAGACGATCGAGATCACGGCGGACTGGCGCGGGCCGCGGACAAGGAAGGTGGCGCTGGAGGAGGTGCGCGGGCCGTCGGAGGGCCAGCCGTGGGCGTCGCCCGCGACGGGGATGGAATTCGTGTGGGTGCCGGCGCTGAAGGTATGGGTGGGGAAATACGAGGTGACGAACGGCGAGTACCGGAAGAAGGAGCCGGGGCACGACAGCAAGGAATACAAGGGACACAGCCTGAACGGCGAGCGTCAGCCGGCGGTGTACGTGAACTTCGACGACGCCAAGGCGTACGCGGCGTGGCTGACGGAGCGCGACCGTGACGGGCTGGGCGGTTTGCGCTACCGGGTGATCTCGGAGAAGGAGTGGGAGACCGTGGCGCGGTGCGGGGACGGCCGGGAGTACCCGTGGGGCAACGCGATGCCGCCGAAGTACGGGAACTACTGCGGGCAAGAGACGAAAGGCATTGCGGGTATCATGATCGATAACTGGAGGGATGATTACGCGGTGACGTGCCCGGTGGAGCGGAGCGGGGCGAACGAGTGGGGACTGTGCGGAATCGGCGGCAACGTATGGGAGTGCTGCGCGTCGGACACGTCCGGCGGGTCTTTCGGGGCGTGGCGCGGGGCGTCGTGGGGCAACTCCTATCCCGTCACTCTGCGCGTCGCGTACCGCGTCGTCTACTTCGGATCGGATCGCGTCGACATCTACGGCTTTCGCCTCGCGTTGTCGCGCTGAGGGCAAAGCACACTATGGACTTTTACCATCTGGCCCTTTGCCCCGCGCGAGCCGCGCATGCGGCGAGTGCGGGGGCGTTCGGGGGTTCGGGGGCAGCGCCCCCGACGACGGGGAGAGCGCCTGATGAAAGCTGACCG
>JAKJGY010000319.1 GCA_022704145.1 Verrucomicrobiota bacterium | reverse complement strand
CGCGCCCCTTCTTCCTTGGAAATTCCGTGTTGGCCATTGGATATTCCTGCGCCCGCGCGCCCCGCCAGGGCAGACGCATCAAATTTCTGTCCGCAGATGACGCAGATTTTCGCAGATTGGGGATACTTTCGGTGAACGGAACCTCAAAACAGGGTCTTTCTGTCATCTTGCCCAATACCACAAGCACCTTTTCGCGGTGGTTTGAACGGACTCGGGGTATCCGTAACGCTGATCTGCGTAATCTGCGGACAAAAAATGCGCTGTCAATGATGATTTAGATGCGTCTGCGCCCGCGCGCCCCGCCGATTCCGGTTGCCGGTTCGCGTGGAATCCGCTAATATGTTCTTACCAAAAGAAACGCGGGAGAGGATGACCATGAGAGTGTTGACCTATGCGGCGGGCGTCTGTCTGGCCCTCGGGCTGGCCGGTTGCGGTAAACAGAAGGCGCCCGACGCGGCCGCAGCGACAGGCGCGGCGACCGCGCCCGCGACCCTCACGCTCTCCTACGCCAACTTCCCGCCCGCCTCGACCTTCCCCTGCGTGCAGATGGAGCGCTGGAAGCAGGAGGTCGAGAAGCGTACCGGGGGCCGCGTCAAGGTCAACACCTTCCCGGGCGGCACCCTGCTCGGCGCCAAGGACATCTTCGACGGCGTGATCGCCGGCACCGCCGACATCGGCAACTTCGCCATGAGCTACCAGCCCGGCCGTTTCCCGGTCTCTGAGGCGATGGACCTGCCGCACTTCTTCAGCGGCGCCGAGGCCGCCAGCCTGCTGCTCGCCGACCTGGTCGCCGCGCTGCGCCCGGCGGAGTTCGAGAAGGTGCAGGTCCTCACGGTCTTCACCTGCCCGCCCGCCGTGGTCATGTGCGCGAAGCCCGTCGCCACGCTCGCCGACCTCCAGGGGCTGCCGCTGCGCTCCTCCGGCACGGGCGCGGAGATGATGAAGCGCCTGGGCGCCGCGCCGGTCGCCATGCCGCAGTCGGACGTGCCCGACGCGCTCCAGAAGGGCGTCGTCAAAGGCGTGGTCTCCTCCGCCGAGGTCCTCCAGGACATGAACTACGCGGCCTACTGCCCGCACCTGCTGAAGACCGACCTCAACGTCATCAGCTTCGCCGTGGTGATGAACCGCGAGCGCTACGCCGCCCTGCCCGCCGACGTGCGCCAGGTGCTCGACGGGCTCTACCGCGAGCAGGCCGAATGGACCGGACGCTACGTCGACCAGCACGCGCAGAAGGCGGTCGCCTGGGCGCGCGCGAAACACGGGCTCACCGTCCATGAGCTGTCCGAGGCCGACCGCACCGCGCTGCGCGCCGCGGCCCAGCCGCTGCTCGAGGAGTACGTCGCCCGCGTGTCGGCCAAGGGCGTCGACGGCCGCGCGGTGCTCGGCCGCCTCGCCGCCCCGGCCGCAGCGAAGTAGGCCCCGCGATGCTCCTGCGCCTCATCCACGCCGAGAAAGCCCTCTGCCGCGCCGGCCTGCTGCTCGCGGGCGCGCTGCTGGTGGCCCTGGTGCTGCTCTCCGGCGCCAACGTCGCCTGCCGCCTCGCCGGCCGGCCGCTCAGCGCCAGCTACGAGCTGTCCGGCCTCCTCGGCGCGCTGCTCGCCGCCTGGGCCCTGGCCGAGACGCAGCGCAAGCGCGGCCATGTCGAGCTGGACCTCTTCACGCGCGCCTACCCCGCCTCCGCCCGGCGCTGGCTCGGGGCCTTCAACGTCCTGGCCGGCGCCGTCCTGGTCTCCCTCCTCGGCGTGCAGCTCGTCAGCCGCGCCTCCACCCTGCTCGCCGCAGGCGAGGTCTCCGAGACCCTCAAGCTCCCCACCCCCTGGCTCATGGGCGCCGCCGCGGGCGGGCTCTTCCTGCTCGCCGCCTCGTTCCTGACCGACGCCCTCATGCTGGCCCTCGGCCACGCCGACAAGGACGCCTACGTCCGCAGCCGCGCGCTCCGGCCCTCGCGCCTCGGCGCCGCGCTCGACGCGCCCGGCGCGGACGAGGCCGAGGCCTTCCCCGCCGCCCGCGCCGCGCCGCCCGCGCGCCCCCTCGCCTGGGCCGCCTGCCTGGCCCTGCCGCTGCTGCTCGCCGCCGCCGCCCTGTCGCGCGCCTGCGGCCATGTCTGGAGCGACGCGCAGCTCGGCCTGCTGGGCATCGGCCTGATGCTCGCCCTGATCCTCCTCTACGGCATGTCGCCCGGCCTGGCCATGGCGCTCTCCGGCTTCGTCGGCCTCCTGCTCCTGCGGCCCCCCGCCTCGGCCGCCGCGCTGGCCCAGGGCGTGGTCGGCCCCGAGGTGTGGAGCGTCTTCTCCAACTACGGCTTCACCGTCATCCCGCTCTTCGTGCTGCTGGGCGAGGTCATCTTCCACGCCGGCTACAGCGACCGGCTCTTCCGCGCCGCGCGCGAGTGGTTCGGCCACCGCCCCGGCGGGCTCGCCGTCACCACCATCCTCGCCGCCGCGGGCTTCTCCTCGATCTGCGGCTCCAACACCGCCACCGCCGCCACCATGAGCGCCGTCGCCCTCAAGCCCATGGCGCGCGGCCGGTACCACCCGGAACTCAAGTGCGGCAGCATCGCCGCCGGCTCCACCCTCGGCGCCATGATCCCCCCCAGCATCGTGCTGGTCGTCTACGGCCTCTACACGCGCCAGAGCATCGGCAAGCTCTTCGCCGGCAGCCTGCTGCCCGGCCTCCTGCTCACCCTGTTTTTCGTGCTGACCGTCCGCCTGATCGTCTGGCGCCACCCGGACTGGGCGCCGCCCGGCCGGCGCGGCTCGCGCCGC
>JAKJGY010000318.1 GCA_022704145.1 Verrucomicrobiota bacterium | reverse complement strand
AACGTCGCACGGGCATCCTTGCCCGTGCCACAAGCCAAGCGGGCGGCGGAGCGCGTGGCGCATGGACCGACTGCACGGGCAGGGATGCCCGTGCGACGCGGGACCGGACCGGGGAGCAGGGACCGGGGACAGCAGGCTCGTAGCGCCTGCCGTACTGGGACCGGACCGGCATACGGAAGGGACGCCCGCACTCAACGTCGCACGGGCATCCTTGCCCGTGCCACAAGCCAAGCGGGCGGCGGAGCGCGTGGCGCATGGACCGACTGCACGGGCAGGGATGCCCGTGCGACGCGGGACCGGACCGGAGAGCGGGGACCGGGGCGGCAGGCTCGTAGCGCCTGCCGTACTGGCGGGGACCGGGGCACGGGCAGGGATGCCCGTGCGACGGGGGACAGGACCGGCGGAGTTATCGACAGTTTATCACCTGTCGCGGGGTTTTGGTGATAACTGGGTGATAAGTTTGATATTTTATCAGTTAAATTGCTGTTCATTAAGTCTTTATGACGATAGCAAGCCTGTTTATATCTTGGGCTTGTGGTCGCAGGGGGGTTTGGGTCATACTACTGGCGTTCGTTTATCAACAGGTTCGCGGTAACGGAGAGACATGGCGCATTTATCCACAGCGGTCTGCCGGCGGTTGGCGTGTGCGAGGCGTGACAAGGGCCTGACGCAGAGCGCGCTGGCGCGTGCGGTCGGGTGTCAGCAGTCGGCGATCAGCATGCTGGAGTCGGGGCAGCCGGAGAAGCTGGCGCGTGAGACGGTCGAGCGGCTGGCGGCGCTGCTGGAGGTGACGCTGGAGCCGCCCGCGCCCGAGCCTGGGGCGGCCGGCGGGGGTGGGGAGCGGGCGCGGGAAGGCCGGGGTTTCTGTCCGGACGCGGCGTGTCCGACCAACGTGCCCTACACGGTGGGCGGCGTGCTGCTCTTCTGGCCGCGGCTGCAGGCGCTGGCGCCGGGCGGGCGTTGCGCGGCCTGCGGCGAGCTGCTGGAGTCGGGCTGTCCGCGCTGCGGCGCGGCGGTGGCGGCGGAGGGGGCGTGCTGCACGGCCTGCGGCGCGGCGCGCGTGACCAACACCTTGCCTGAGGGCATGGGGACGGAGGCCTGGGCCGAGGCGCGCCGGCGCGAGCTGGCGGCCTGGCGCGGGCTGCTGGCCTAAGGCGGGCGGGAGGGGGCGATGAAGAGAGTCCTGATCGTCACGGACGGCAAGGCGGGGCACGAGAACCAGTCCAAGGCGTTCTGTGACGCGCTGGGCTGCGCCTACGACCTGGCGCGCGTGCGTTATCCCACCCGGGGCCACAAGGCGCTCTCGTATCTCGCGGACCGCCTGGGGCTGTCGGCCGGGCGGCTGTTCGCGCTCGAGCGGTCGGAGGGGTATTACGCGGCGGTGGTCTGCGCGGGCTCGACGGCGTTCTATCCCGGCAAGGTCGAGGCGCGGCGGCGCGGGATACCGGTGGCCGCGCTGCTGTATCCGCGCGGCTACCGCCTGTCGGGCTTCGACTGCATCCTCGCGCCGGCGTTCGACCGGCCGCCGGAGCGGCCCAACCTGGTGCGTGTGCCGGTGAACCTGACCGCCACCAGCCCGGCCTTCTACGAGGCGGGGGTGGCGGCCTTCCGGGCGCGCCACACGCCGCGCGGGCCGGCTGTGGCGGTGATCGTCGGGGGGCCCAACGCGATCGCGTCGCTGACGCCGGAGGGCATGCGCCGCGACCTGGACCGGATCTTCGCCGCGAGCGAGGGCCGCGAGCGCTGGGTGACCACCTCGCGGCGCACGCCGCCGGAGGTCGAGGCGGCGATCGACGCCTACCCCTTCGACTACAAGCTGCTCTACAGCCGCGACACCTTCAACCCGATCCCGGCGTTCGTCTCGCTGTGCGAGGCGCTGTATGTCACGGCGGACTCCACCGGCATGCTCAGCGAGGCGGTCACGCGCGGCACGGCCGCCGTGGAGGTGCTGATGAACCTCCGGCGGCCGGACTCGAAGTTCGGCCGGTTCGTGCGCGACCTGGAGGCCGAGGGCGCGGCCCACGTGTTCGAGGGCGTTCCGGGCCGCGCCTGCCGCAAGATCGACCTCGTCCCGGCGCTGGAGCGGGCGCGCGGCCTGCTCGGCCTGTAGGCGGCGCGTCGGGGCGCGCCTAGAGCACGCCGAGGAGCGTGCCCGCGAGCGGCACCGTGCGGAGGAACTCGGCGGGGGCCAGCACGCGGTCGGTGAGGCGTACCTCGTCGATCCAGCCGTCGAAGGCCTGGTCGCCCGCGCCGATCTGGATATCGCCGCCGTCGAAGACGAGCGGGTTGGTGGTGGTGCCCTCGAGGACCTTGACGTAATCGGCGTAGAGGGTCAGCTTGCGGGTCGCGCTGTCGTAGGACAGCGCCACATGGTGCCACTGGCCGTCGTAGATGAACTTGGGCGACTCGAAAGTCTGGTTGAAGCCGACGGTGCTGGGAGGAGTCTGCGAGTCGCAGCGGGCGCGGAGGTTGCCTGAGGAGTTGAGTCCCAGCGACCAGGTCGGCCCTCCGGTGAGGGCGCGCGCCTTGCCGACGATGCGGGGGAAGTTGACCTTGCGGTCGGTGCGGACGAAGGCCTCGGCCGTGAAGTTGGTCATCTGCGCGGGGAGTGTGGCGCCGGGGACGGTGACCATGCCGCCTGCGGGCGAGTTGGTGTCGGCCGGTAGGCCGGCGTTCACGAAACGCAGCGAGCCGCTGTTGAGGTTGACCACCGGCCCGTTGAGGCCGTCGGAGATCCGCGCGGTGGTGGCGGGGGGGCGCTCGGCGGAGA
>JAKJGY010000317.1 GCA_022704145.1 Verrucomicrobiota bacterium | reverse complement strand
CATCTTGCCGTGTCCACAGCACGAAGCCACAGGATTCAACCCGCCCGCTTCAAGCGCAGCCACAAGGCGGGCCACGCAGTAGTCCACGTACACCACCTTGCTGTGGACGCACATCGGCACGCAGTGCTCGTATGTCCCGCAGTCACAGCATTTTTTCGGTTTCTCAAGCATGTCCATCTCCCTGCGAACATTTGCTTAACCTGCACGAAGTGTCAGCTTGAAGCAGTTGTCCGCCACTTGTCCACGTAGTGCTCCACCTGCTTGTGCGAGTCCAGCCACCACACCACACGCCAGATACGGCTGTTAAGACGCCCAACCACCCTGTAATTGATGTCGATGAGCCGCTCGCGCGCCCAGGCCCCGGCCATGCCGGCCAGCCTCGCACCGATCCCTGCTTCCGTTTTACGCTTCATTTTCCCTCGCCCATCCCTTTCAGCCAGGCATACACGTAGAGTTGTTCACCCATGCTCCGCCCGCGTTGCCGCCGGCGCCGCCCGATCGCGGCGCCGGCCTCCCCCGCCGCGCACGACACGCTAGGCCTTGTTCTCGTCGAGCTTGTGGTCGCCGCACCAGTCCGACTCGAACGTCGCTGGATAGCCGTTCATGGTCGGCGCGTGCCGCCGGCAACGGCCCAGCATCCCGCACTCGGGAACCGGTTTCGATTTGTCGGCCGCCTTCTTGGCCACGAACCACATGCACGAAGCGCACTTCATGCCCTGGCTCCGGTGCGCCCATGGATCTCTCGCTGTCTCCGCCATACTTCATCTCCCTTCCGTCTGCTTGTCTCTCTCCCCTGGGCGCGCCACCCGGCCCGCCCGCAGATCCTCCGGCCACTCCCGCCGCAACCAGGTCTTGCGCTTGTCGAAGAACGGCACGCCCGCATTCCCGCATTGTTCCGCCAGCGCCCCGATCCACTCGACCCGGCACTCACGGGCCCCTCGCCCCGTCTCCGGCCCAGCGATCACCCAGTCAGGCGCGCACCAGTCAGCCCGTAGCGTCACCGGCCGAAGCATCGGTTCCACCGACACGAACCGCAGCGTGTGTCCAGGCCCCTGAACGTGCGCCGTCAACTCCAGCCAACGCGTCTCGTAGTTGCCCTGGTCCTCGGCCGTCACACCGATCCAGGAACTCTGCGGAACGTCTCGCAACCATGCTCCAGGCCGCTTTGTCAGAACGATGAACGTGTGCCACGGAGCCGCCAGCATGGCGGAATAAACAGCCTCGCGCCACTCCGGCTTGACAGTCTCATGCCCGATGTCAGCCATGCTGCAAACAAACACGCGCCCCTGCTTACGGACCTTCATAGGCTGGTCCAAACGTTCCGGTATGAAGTGCGCTGATCCCCATGGCAACCCGAACCGGCGAGAGATCGCCGCCGCGTAGCAGTTCGCGCAACCGGAAGACGCAGGCGAACACCCCACGATCGGATTCCACGTCCAGTCGCACCATTCGATTCCGGTTCTGTTCATCCCGTCACCTCGTTTCTTTCGGCGCATTCCGCGCGATCTATGCGCCCGCGCAGCGGGAAATCCGTAGCTCCAGCGTCTTCACTACCCACTGCCAACTGCCAACTGCCAACTGCCAACTGCCAACTGATCCCCTCACCCCAGCACCCCCCGCCGCCGCAGCTGCGCCATCAGCACCGCCGCCGGGTTCCGCAGCGCCTGCCAGCGTCCATCCGTCTCGACCAAGTCGCCGAGCCCGTCCATCACCGCCTGCCGGTCGCGCGCCACGGCGGCCCGCCAGCATTTGACCGCCAGCGGGGAATCGTCCATCGCCATGCACGCCCGCAGCGGGTCCTGATACTTCCACGCCCGCACATCCTCGAGCATGTTCATGCTGGGCCGCTTCGCCGTCCGCTCTTTCCGTGCCACGACCTGCGCCGGCGGCGCCGGCGCCGCGAAACCCACCACCGGCCGACTGCCGCCCGCGCCCGTCCACGCCGCCGTCTCTCGCCTCCCTCCTCCCGCCTCCCTGCTTCCGTCCCGCCGGTCCGCGCGATCCGTGGCTACCGCCCCCGGATCGAGCCCGCCGTCCCCGGCGCGGGCCGTCACCTCGCTGCCCAGCCATCCCGGCGGGATCGCGCCGTCCGCGTCCATCGCCGCCGCGTCGAGTCCCAGCCTGCGCGCCCACTGCACCCGCTTAACCGGCGCGCTGATGTAGAGGCACAGCCGCGCCGCGTCCGGATGCCGCGCAAAATAAGGGAATGAATCATCCAGCATCGCGCCGCCCATCCCGTTGAGCGCCACGAACCCCTGCCGCGCCAGCGGCGGCGGATACCGCGCCTCGATCCGCGCCACATACCCCGCGCCCAGCAGCGCCCGTCCCCAGGTCAGCTCCTGCCCGTCCGCCTGCGCCCAGCGCCCGACCTCCGCCAGCCCCGTGTCGAACCACAGTCCGCAGTCCAGCGCCGCCTGCCCCATCCAGCACCCCCACCAGCCGCACAGGTGGCCGTACACCCGCCAGCGCTCGCCCGGCGTCTCCGCCTTGAGCGATCTGCATAGCGCACGCCAGCGCGGCGACGCCAGCTCGCCGGTCTCGTGGAGGAAGGCCCGCATGCCCTACCGCTCCGTGATCGCCCGGTGCGGGCGCCGGTACGGCGCGCGCGTGATCCACACATACCCGTTGCGCTCCGCCAACCTGGCCGTCACGTCGCCCTTGCGCCTCAAGCGCGCCAGCTCCGCGTCGCACCATTCCCGGTGCGAGATCGCCCCTCGCATCCCGTCCGCCTGCAGCGGTCCGTAGCTGCTGTCATGCACGATGTCCCACGGCCGCCCC
>JAKJGY010000316.1 GCA_022704145.1 Verrucomicrobiota bacterium | reverse complement strand
TGGTTGAGCCCCGGGTGGCCGAAGAGGTTGAACACCGTGCCACCGCCGCGTTTGGGGTCGGCCAGGCCGTAGACCACGGTCGGGATGCGGGCGAGGATGATGGCGCCGGCGCACATCGGGCAGGGTTCCTTGGTCACATAGAGGATCGTGCCGCCGAGGCGCCAGTCGCCCAGGGCCGCGGCGGCCTGGGTGATGGCGATCATTTCGGCGTGGGCCGTCGGGTCCTTGAGCAGCTCGGTCTGGTTGTGGGCGCGCCCGAGCACCCGCGCGGCCGCCGGCGGCGCGTCGGGGTTCTCGGGGGCGCGGACGATCAGGCAGCCGGCGGGGACCTCGCCGGCCTGCGCCGCCTTCTCCGCCTCGCGCAGCGCAAGACGCATGCAGGCCTCGTGGAAAGCGGGCGGATAGGTCATGCGCGCTGCCGGGCGACGAAGGCGCCCATCCGTTCCATGGCGGTTTTCAGTTGACTCATCCCCGTCGCGTAGGAACAGCGGACGAACCCTTCGCCGCAGGCGCCGAAGGCGGTGCCGGGGACGCAGGCGACGTTGTCCTCGTTCAACAGCCGCAGGGCGAACGCCTCGGAGGAGAGCCCCGTCGAGCGGATGCAGGGGAACACATAGAAGGCGCCGGAGGGTGTGAAGCAGTCGAGCCCCATCTCGTTCAGCGAAGCGACGATGTAGTTGCGCCGCAGGGCGTAGGAGTCGCGCATGGCGCGGACGTCCCCGTCGCCGGCGCGGAGGGCCTCAAGTCCCGCCGCCTGGCTGATCGACGAGGCGCACATCATCCCGTACTGGTGGATTTTCATCATGGCGTCGGTCAGGTCGGGCGGCGCGCAGACGAAGCCGAGGCGGAAGCCGGTCATCGACCACGCCTTGGAGAAGCCGTTGAGGAAGATCGTCCGTTGCTTCATTCCGGGCAGCGACGCGATCGAGACGCGTTCGCCCTCGTAGGTGAGCTCGGAGTAGACCTCGTCGGTGTAGACGAGCAGGTCGTGGCTTCGGGCGAAGGCGGCGAGCGCTTCGACGTCCTCCCGGCGCAGGGTCGCTCCGGTCGGGTTGTTCGGATAGCTGAGGAACAGGGCGCGGGTGCGCGGCGTGACGGCGCGCTCCAGATCCTCCACCCGCACGCGGAACTGGTCCCCGCGCCGGGTCACCACCGGCACCGGCACGGCGTGGGTGGTGCGGATCAGCGGCGCGTAGGCGACGAAACAGGGCTCGTGGTAGAGCACCTCGTCACCCGGCGAAAGCGTGGCGCGGAAGGCGATGTCGAACGCCTCGCTGACGCCCACCGTGACCAGCGCCTCGCTCTGCCAGTCGTAGGAGACGCCGTAGGAGCGTCCGACATAGGCGGCGATTTCGCGCCGCAGCTCGGGCGTGCCGAGGTTCGACGTGTAGCGGGTGGCGCCCGCCTCGACCGCCTCGATCACGCGCGACCGGATGTGCCACGGCGTCGCGAAGTCGGGCTCGCCGATCCCCAGCGAGATCACGTCCCTGCGGCTGGCGACAATATCGAAGAAGGCGCGGATCCCCGATTTCGGCAGGGCGCGCACATGCGGGGCGACAAAGTCACAGGCTGATCTGGAGGCGTTGGTCATGGTCTTCCCCGGTCATCAGGACGCCCTGGTCCTTGTACGTCTTCAGCATAAAATGGGTGGCGGTCGACAGCACGCCGTCGATCGGGGCGAGTTTGCCGCTGACAAACCCCGCGACCTCCTGCAGGTTTCTCCCGTTGACGAAGAGCAGCAGGTCGTAGGCGCCCGACATCAGAAACATCGAGACGACCTCGGGAAAGCTGCCGATCCGCTGCGCGATGCGGTCGAACCCGCCCTCGCGCTCGGGGCGGACGCGGAGCTCGATCACGGCGCAGACATCGTTGTGCTCCTCGATAATGTCGGTGTTGACGACCGCCTGGTACGCGCGGATGACGCCCGAGGCCTCGAGCGCCGCGATCCGCGCGCGCACATCCTCGACCGTGGTGTTCAGCATTTTGGCGAGCGTCGCATCCGACTCCCGCGCGTTTTGTTTCAGCAGGTCCAACAGCGCATCCATGGCTCTCTCCCGGAAAGTCCCGCCTTCCGCAAGGCGTACACAGGTTGAATGATTAGTTTCCGCTGAATGCGCCCGCTCTGTCAAGCAGACAGGCGATTCCTCAACAGGAATAAAAAAAGGGCCCGGGCTGGTGTTGACAGCCCGGGCCCCGGTGGAAAGAAAGTCCCGGCGGCGTGCTACTCTCCCGCGGGCGAACCCCGCAGTACCCTCGCCGAAGGCGCCCTTCACTTCCGTGTTCGGAATGGGAACGGGTGTTTCGTCGCCTCTGTGGCCGCCGGGAAAAAGAAGAGGACAGTTTGGGTTTGGATTGCCGCGCGCCCGGGGGCGTCGCGAAGTCGTAAAAAGGGCAAGCCTCTCGGCGTATTAGTACCGGTCGGCTGAGCGCGTCGCCGCGCGTGCACCTCCGGCCTATCGAGGTCGTAGTCTTCGACCCGCCTTCCGCCCGGCCGAAGCCGGGAGGGCGGTCTTGTCTTGGAGATGGCTTGGCGCTTAGATGCTTTCAGCGCTTATCCGTTCCGCACATAGCTACCCGGCGATGCCGCTGGCGCGACAACCGGAACACCAGAGGTGCGTCATCCCCGGTCCTCTCGTACTAGGGGATGCCCTCCTCAAACCGCCTGCGCCCGCAGAGGATAAGGACCGAACTGTCTCACGACGTTCTGAACCCAGCTCGCGTACCGCTTTAATTGGCGAACAGCCAAACCCTTGGGACCTTCTCCAGCCCCAGGATGCGATGAGCCGAC
>JAKJGY010000315.1 GCA_022704145.1 Verrucomicrobiota bacterium | reverse complement strand
CAAATGAGAACGACACCGGCCCCAGGGACCGCTCACGCTCGGATTCCTGATTTTTATCATTCTCTTTTGCCCGGTTTTTTGCTTTGCTACGCACGTCGTAACGAACCCTGTTCCGAACCTCCCCTCACCCCCTTTCCGCCATGTCCAAATTCGTCATCCGCGGCGGCCGTCCGGTCAGCGGCGTCCACCGCGCCCCCGGCAACAAGAACGCCGCCCTGCCCATGCTGGCCGCCTGCCTGCTCACCGACGAGCCCGTGACCCTCAGCAACCTGCCGCCGATCGCGGACGTGCGCACCATGCTCGAGCTGCTCTCCGACCTCGGCGCGGACGTCGCCTTCGACGCCGCCTCGCGCACCGCGCGCATCCACGCCCGCCGGGTCAAATCCCCCCGCCTGAGCAAGGCGCTCTGCGGCAAGGTGCGCTCGTCGATCCTTTTCGCAGGCCCCCTGCTCGCGCGCTGCGGCGAGGCCAAGCTCTACCCGCCCGGCGGCGATGTCATCGGCCGCCGCCGCCTCGACACCCACCTCGACGGCCTGCGCCAGCTCGGCGCCTCCGTGCGCGCCAACGGCGCCTACACCTTCAAGGCCGCCAAAGGCCTGGAGGCGCAGCGCATCCTGCTCGACGAGGCGAGCGTCACCGCCACCGAGAACCTGCTCATGGCGGCCGCGCTGGCGCGCGGCACGACCACGCTCTACAACACCGCCTGCGAGCCGCACGTCCAGGACCTCGGCCGTATGCTGAACGCCATGGGCGCCCGCATCACCGGCCTCGGCACCAACCGCCTGACCGTCGAGGGCGTCTCCGCCCTGCACGGCACCGAGCAGCGCGTCGGGCCGGACTACATCGACGCGGGCAGCTACCTCACCGCCGCGCTCGTCACCGGCGGCGAACTGACGGTCGAGGACATCGAGCCCGCCGACTTCGAGGCGCTCGAGAAGCCGTTCCGGCGCTTCGGCGTACGCTGGGTTCTCGATCCCGCGGCCCGGACCGTCAAGGTGCCCGCGCGCCAGCGGCTTAAGACCGCCTACGACCTCGGCGACGCCATCCCCAAGATCGAGGACGGCCCGTGGCCGATGTTCCCCTCCGACCTGATGAGCGTGCTGATCGTGCTGGCCTCGCAGACGCGCGGCACGACCCTGTTCTTCGAGAAGATGTTCGAGAGCCGGATGTACTTCGTCGACCACCTCATCGGGATGGGCGCGCGGATCGTGCAGTGCGACCCGCACCGCATCGTGGTCACCGGCCCCGCGCCGCTGCACGGCACGCCCGTGGCCAGCCCGGATATCCGCGCGGGCATGGCCCTGCTGGTCGCCGCGCTCTGCGCCAAGGGCGAGTCCGTCATCCACAACGCAGGCAGCATCGACCGCGGCTACGAGGCCGTCGAGACCGAGCTTCGCCGCCTCGGCGCCTCGATCGAGCGCGTCACCGACTGAACCCCGGCCGTCTTGCGCGGCCGCCCGCGCGGCCGCTTGACCTCGGCCGGCGCCGCCCCCCCGGCCGTCTTGCGCGGCCGCCCACGCGGCCGCTTGGACGGGAGGGCCGGCCTCACTTCCGCGCCGTCCCCCGCACCGGCCTCGAAGTCCACACCGAAGACGTCGGCCAACTCGTCCGCTCCGAGCGTCTCGCCCTCCGCCACAGCGGCGGCCTCCGCCACCGGCGCGCCGGCCGCCGCGTCGATCAGCTCGGCCGAGTCCACCCCGCGCAGCAGAAAGAGCAGCTCCGGCTGAGCGTCGAGACGGCTGCCGATGCCGTACATCGCGGCCGCGACATGCTTGCACATCCCGGCCACGTCCGGGCACGAACAGGTGAAGGCGATCTCGCAGGGTTCCGGGAAAAGGCCCTCCCCCCGGCGCGTCATCACCTCCATGACCGCGCCGGAGATCCTGCCGCGTAGCAGCTCGACCAGCGAGCCGATCTTGCCGGCGCACGCGGCGCGGATCGACGCCCAGCGCTTCGCCGCGACCGGCCTGACCGTGACGCTCACCCGGTAGAGGACGGTGCCCATCACCTGCGCGCGGACCGCCCCCGCCTCGATCTGGAGGTCGATCACGCTGTTGCTCCGCACATACGAACGGCCGCGCGGCAGGCGGTTCTCATAGTCGTGGTATGACTCGATGTTCTGACACCACGCCTTGCCCCAGAACGTCTCGGCGATCCTCGACCCCTCCAGCACCACCGGCGAGAGCTTGCTCCCCTTCTTCTCCAAAGCCTTGCGCTTCTTCTCCGCATCGGCGATCCGCTCGCCCTTGCTCCTGCTCTGCGGAAAGTAACTGTCCCTGTCATACCGGCTGTACCGGTCGCGCCCGTATCGGCTCATCGCGCCCCCCTCTTCTGTCCTGACTCGAGCCCCCATCCTATCCTAACGCGGGCCGAGCCCGCAACCCAAACGGGAAACCCAGAGCGATGTCTGGGGGGCGATTTTTGATTGTTGAAGTCGGATGGCCGGTATTTGAGCGAAAAGAGCGATTAGCCCTTGCTGGCGCGTTGTTATGAGTTTTCTATCGTTACTTATTGATGAGGTAACGATATGTCGGCCGAAAATAATGACAGACCTTTCGTCTGCCGGTCACGTCCTTGCCCACGGCAGGGAAGGCCTCCCGGCCGTGGTCCACAAGGGGGCTTGATAGGGTAATCGACAGGCGACACCTCCGCACGGTCAGGCAGGCAGAGGCACGTCGCCGCATGATTCTGTAAACATGATTCTGTGAAATCTCTGCGCCGGCACGCGGTCGGGCTGGCCGCGCCTCGCGGCAGAGCGGTCACGGTCAACAGCGTTCGAGGTCGGTTCGG
>JAKJGY010000112.1 GCA_022704145.1 Verrucomicrobiota bacterium | reverse complement strand
CGCCCGCTCGTCCTCATCCCCACCCCCGTGTTCCCCCGCTGCCCGCCACCTACTCCCGCGGCTTCACGTTCCAGACCGTCAGCGCGCAGAGCAGCGAGAGCAGCGACGCCCCGATCCAGAAGAGCGCGATGTGGTCCACCGCGTACTCATACCCGTTCCAGCGGAAGACCGTGTGCGCGAACTCAAACACCTTCTTGCCGCCCTCCATCACACCTTGCGATTTGATCAGATAGCCGCTCACGATGTCCTGTATCCCCGCGCCGAGATAGGACGCGATGCCCACCACCCCCAGCGCCGCGCCCGCCGCATTCTTAGGGGCCACATCCACCGCCATCAGCCCGCCGAGGAAACAGAACAGGACGCCGATCGAAAGGCCGAAAAGCACCATCGCCAGCACGTCCACCGCCTTGTGCGCGCCGGGAACCAGAAGGAACAGGCAGAGCGCCGCCGTATTCATCACGCCCGCAATCAGCGCGGGCGCATTGCGGCGGCCCGCGAAGAGCTTGTCCGAGACGACGCCGCAGAAGAGCGTCCCCGCGAGCCCGCATATCGAGTTGACCGAGATGATCGAGCTGGCCTCCAGGCTGGTGTATCCCTTCTTCAGCTCAAGGAAATAGATGCCCCAACTGCTGATCGCATAACGGGCCACATAGATGAAGGCGCTCGCCAGCGCGATCATCCAGACCGCCCAGTTGGTCAGGACCGCCTTCTGCCCGGCCCACACGGAGGCGTGCTCCTGCTCCTGTTCCGGAGGCACGCTCTCACCCGACCACGCGATGATCGACGGCAACCCCTCGCTCTGCGGGCTGTCGCGGTAGAGCAGCCAGGCGAGCGCCACACCCGCGAAACCGAACGCCGCCGCGCCCACGAAACCCCACCGCCAGCCGAACGTGGTCACAATCAGCGACGTGAGCACGAAGGTGAGCGCCTCGCCCAGGTTGTGGCTCGTACACCAGACGCTGTAGTAGGTGCCGCGCTCGCGGTTATTGAACCAGCGGGCCAGCCCCACCACGCTGGCAGGCGCGCCCATCGACTGCGCATATCCGTTAATCCCCCACAATACCGCAAAGAGCAGGGCCGGCGCCTTAAGGCCGAGCACCAGGTTCACCCCTGCCGAGAGCATCAGGCCGCACGACATGAATTTCCGGATGTCGCAGCGGTCGGCTAAGAACCCGTTGACGCACTTGCCGACCGCATAGGCGAAAAACAGCGCCGACCCGATATAGCCGAGCTGCTCCGTGTCCAGATACCCGGAGTCGACCAGCGGCCGCTTCATCACATTCAGGCTCAGCCTGCACACATAGTACAGCCCGTAGACCGACGCCATCACAAAAACGGCCTGCCAGCGGAACCGCCGGTATCGGCGCGCCTGCTCCTCACGAGCCCCCTGCACCGGACGATGCGGCGCCGCCTTGAAAAAGGTCAACAGGCTCATGGCGCGCACCCGACGGCCCCGACCAACGCCCGGGCGTGTCGCAGAGACTTCGGCATCACCAGACCTCTTTTCAGATCTCGGTCAGCGCAGCGGGATCGCCGCGCCCGGAAAGAGCTTCTGGACGCCCATCATGCTCTTGTCACGGCGCCCCGGGCTCACGTAGCGCCACACCAGCCGCTTGTCGCGCGTGACCTCGAGCATGCCGGTGCCCGCGCCGTCCTTGGTGTAGGCCGAGTAGCAGCCGGCCAGCAGGTTGCCCGAAGGCAGCGCCTGGATACCGGTCAGGTTCTGGATGACGACCCCGGGCAGGTCGCCCTTGTGGAACTCCCACACCTCGCGCCCCTCCCGGTCATACTCGGTCACCTGGTCGAGCGACGACACCAGCGTGTTGCCGTTCGGCAGCCGCACCGCCGCAAACGCCAGCGCCTTGGCCTTCTTCTCCCAAGCCGTTGTCCCGTCCGGACGGTACTCGCGCACCAGGTTGTCGCCGGAGTGGCACACCAGATAGTTGCCGTTGGCCAGCTTGCGCGCCATCCGCATGTGGTGGTGGTCGTTCTGGCTCTCGAAGCGCGTCTGCAGGGCGAAGACCACCTGGCCGCTCTGATCCACCTCGACCACGCGGCCCGAGGCGTTCTCGCCCACCACGGTGCGGCCGTCCGCGAGACGCTGGCAGGAGTAGGCGCCGCCGCCCTTCTGGATCTCGGGCTTATAGGTCCAGACCGTCTCGTGCGCGCGCGTCACCTCCGTGACGTTACCGTCGGCGAACAGCACGTTGCCGTTAGGCAGCAGCCAGGCGTCGGCGATATTCCCGGCCTTGTGCTCCCAAAGGACCTCGCCCTGCGCCGAGAGCAGGAGCACGCGCCCGCTGCCCGTCGCGAGCACCTGCGCGTCCAGCGCGCCCTCCACCCCCTCGGCCCCAGCCCACCCCGCCGCCGCTGCGGCCAACGCCGCGATCCAACACCGTCCCATCCGTGCCTCCTTCCCAGCTCACGCCGGGGTTGACGTCACCGCTCGAGCAAGATGCCGCGACGCACATACGTCGGCACATCGAGATCCTGTCCGTCGATCATCGTGGGCTCCACATTCTGGAACTTGCCCCGGCCGGTCGCGCCGTAAGCGAGCTTGCTGCCACCCTTCGCACGCCCGCCCTTTCGCCCGCCGGGCTGGATCGGAAACGCCTCCGCAACCGGCGGCTCCTGTATCAGGGGAAGCTCCCCGCGCCCCTCGGACGCACGCGCCGCACCACCCTCGAAAGCCAGCGCCACCACCTCGACCCGCCCCTCATAGCCGGCGTCGAGCACCGTCCCCATCTCGATCGGGCAATCGGCGCGGCACAGCCCCTTCACCGCACCCATGATCGCCCCCACCTCGGCAAGCCTCAGGTCCGGGCCCGCCAGGATGCCCAGCAGCACGGAGCCGGCCTTGGCCAGGCGCTCGCCGCCCCGCAGCAGGCGGCACCGGCCCAGGGACTGGACCACACGCGCCGCACGCTCCGGCCCGCTCGCCGCGGCCGCCCCGAACCCGCACGCGCCGCCGCCGATCACCTGCGCATGCAGCCGCTCCGGATCGGCCCGGATAAAGCCGGGGCGCGTCAGCAACCGCCAGAGCAGCGTGACCCCTGAGGCCAGGGCCGCCTCAGCCGCACGGACGGCCTCTTCAAGGGGCCTGTCTGCCCCCCCCTCGAACAGATCGTCCGACGGCACGACAGCCAGCGAGTCCGCATGCTCGTCCAGCAGCGAGACGACACGTTCGGCGGCCTTTCGCCGGGCCTCTGACTCGAACGAGAACGGCAGCATCGCCACACAGAACGTCGCCACGCCCATGCCGTGCAGCGCGCGAATGATCTCCGGCGTGGCGCCGCCGCCCGTGCCCGCGCCGAGACAGGCCACCAGCACCACGGTACGCACACCCTGAAGATGCGGGATCAGATTCTCAAAATCGTCCTGGGCCGCCAGACGCCCCTTGATCGGATCCCCGCCCGCGCCCTGCCCCGCCAGGCGCGCGCCGCCCAACAGCAGGCAGGTCAGCCCGTCCGCGGAGGCCTCGCGGTTCGACATCGCGTCGGTGTCGACCCCGAGGGCGCGCAACCCGCCGCCATACGCGGCCGCCACCGACGCCGCCAGACGGCAGCCGCCACCGCCCACGCCGAGCAGCAGAAGTCCGGAGAGCATGTCCTGGCTCATATGCGAAACATCCCCTTGAAGAATTTCTTGATCGGCGTGAGGAGGCCCTTGCCCTCATACGCCAGCCGGCCGTACTCGATCAGCCCCGCCGCCGTCGCGAAGGAGGCCGGCTGCTCGACACCCTCCAGCCCGTCGACGTTCACAAGCTGGCCGATGCGGCAGGGCAGGCCGAAGATGCGCTGCCCCAGGTCGGTCAGACGGCGCAGATAGGCGCCGCCGCCGGTCAGCACGAGCCCGGCCCCGAGATGCGGCAGCACCCCGGCCTCATCGAGCCGCGTGCGCAGCAGCCGGAAGACCTCGTCCATCCGGGCGTGGATCACCGTCTGCAGGGCGATCCCGCTGATCTGCCGCTCCTCAAAGCCGATGTCCGCCGCCAGCGTCACACGCCGCGCGCCGCTCTCCGTTTCCACCCACGCGCAGCCCTCGGCCCGCTTGACCTCCTCAGCCCGGTTGAGCGGGATGCTGAACGCGAGCGCGATATCGTTCGTCACGTGGTCGCCGCCGACCGCGATGCAGCCCGCCGCGATAACCGTGCTGTTGCTGTACACCACATAGTCGGTCGTGCCGCCGCCCAAGTCCACCACCACGACGCCATTCTGCTTCTGCTCCGGAGTGAGCACCGCCAGCGACGCGCACAGGCCGGAGAACGCCACATCCACCACGTCCAGATGCGCGAGCTTCGCGACGCTGGTCGCGTTCGTGATGCGGTTCTTGACGCCATGTATGGCCAGGAGGTTCATCGACAGCATCTTACAGCCCATCCCCAGCGGATTGGCGATCCCGGGCTGGTCGTCAAGCGTAAAGCGCTGCGAGATCGTATGGAGGATCTGCCGGTCCGGATCCAACGGCACCGCGTTGGCGATCTCGTTGACCTCCTCGATATCCTCCTTGGTCACCTTCCGGTCGCCCGAGCGGATCGCCACCGTCCCCGAGTTCGTCGCCGTCTGGATATGCCCGCCGGAAGTGGCCAGCATCACCTCGAGGATACTGACGTCCGCCGCCTTCTCGGCCTGCCGGGCCGCCATCTCGATGCCCACCTTAACATGGTCGACCTCCATGATCTGGGCCTTGCGCACGCCCGTGGTCTGATACGTGCCGACCCCCGTCACACGAATGCGCCCGCCGGTATCCGTGCCGGCCTCGCCCACGCAGACCACCGTCCGCGTCGTGCCGATCTCAAGCGCTGCCAAAAGCGGAACAGCCATAAAAACCCTCTCCCTCGTTCATTTATCGCTCGGCAACGTCGCGGTGATGCGCCCCGGTATCCGCGCGTCCCACACCAGACAATGCCGCCCCACGTCGCCATCCATCAGCTTGTCGAGCATATCCAACTGGGCCTCCATCGGCCCGCGCGTGTCGGCCGCCTCATCGTTCATCCCCTTCCACGCGAACTTGGCCTGGCGGTGATCGGAGAACGTCAGCAGCAGATGGTCGTCGCGCGACACGTTGACAACCAGCACGCGCAGGCCGCAAGAGGGCCGTTGCAGGCTGTGGATCAGCCTGACCGCCGCCTGCTCGATGTGCCGCAGCCTGTCGCCGGGCTTGATCTGCGCCAGCACGTCGGAACCGGTGATCAGCGGCAGTCCGCCAATCCCGGCATAACGCACAAACACGACGCCCTCCTCGTCGACGACCCGCCCGTTGACGCCGACCCGCGCGATCGGCTCGCGCTCGATAATCGTGATCTTCATCTTGTCGGGCAGCGTCCTGACGATCGACATCGACTTGATGTTCGGCGCCTGCTCGGACAGCTCGCGCCGCTTACGCTCAATCGGGATCGAGAAGAGGTTCACCCCCTCGCGCAGCCCGAGCACCTCGCAGACCAGATCCGGCGTCAGCGTCTTCCCGGTCGTGATCGAGATGCTGCTGCGCACGTCGCGCAACACGAACAGGTCGTTCGTCCGCCTGAAATAGTACCAGAAGAGCCCGCCGCTCAGCCCGGCAAAGACCGACAGCAACGCCAACAGGCCGACAGCCTGCAGGGCCAGACGGGCCGGCTTGGGCAGACTCGCCACAGCCCCGGTCACCCGGCGTGTGGAAAAGGAGAACCGGGGGCGCTTCACCCGTCCCCGCTTAAAGAAATCCAGTATCATCGCGCCACCTCCTCCGCGACGTCCTCGCTCACCCGCACGCCGCATATGCGAGCAACCGCTCGCACAAGGCGCCAAAAGACAGGCCGCTCCGCGCGGCCGCCTTTGGCAGCAGACTCGTCTCCGTCATCCCCGGCAACGTGTTGACCTCCAGCACAAAAGGCTCGCCAGCAGGCGTCACACGGAAATCGACCCGGCTCACGCCCCGGCAGCCGAGCGCCCCGAAGGCCTCGCACGCCAGACGCTGACAGCGCGCCAGCAGGGGCGCGTCCTCCGCGCGCTCAGGAAACGTGTACGCCGTCATGCCGGGCGTGTACTTGGCCTCAAACCCGTACCAGCCGTCCGGCGCGCTCACCTCGACCACCGGCAACGCCACGCCGCCCAACACCCCCACCGTCAGCTCACGCCCCGGAATATACGCCTCCACGAGCACCTCGCCCCTCGGGTCGAGCGCGCGCGCCGCCTCCACCGCCCCGCGCCAGGCCTCGGGCTCCGTCACCTTCACAACGCCGACGCTCGAGCCGTCGCGCGGCGGCTTCACCACCAGCGGCAGCGGCAGCACCGTCTCGCCCTGGCCGCGCGCAAGCACCTCCCAGCGGGCCGTTGGCACGCCCGCCGCCACCAGGCGGGCCTTGGTCGCCGCCTTGTCCATCGCCACCCGGCTCGCCTCAGCGCCCGGCCCCGTGTAGGGCAGCCCGATGCGGTCGAGGTCGGCCTGGATGCCGCCCCCCTCGCCGTAGCCTCCGTGCAACGCCAGAAAGACCGCGTCCACATCGCGCGGCACCGCGTCAACGCTGTCCGCGTCAAGCGTCACCGGCCACACGACATACCCCGCCGCACGCAACGCCTCGACCACGGCCGCCCCCGAGCGCAGGGAAACCTCGCGCTCATTCGACGTGCCGCCCATCACCACCGCAATCCGCCTCATGACAGCCCTCTCATTCACCGCCCAGACCGCTGACCTCGGGAACCAGCGTCACGCCGCAGCCCCGCTCCACACGTGCCCGCATGAGCTGCGCCAACGCCAGCACGTCCGACGCCGTCGCGCCCGCGCCCGCCGCCACAATGTTGGCATGAAACTCCGTCACACACGCGCCACCGACCCGCAGCCCCTTACAGCCCGCCTCGTCGAGCAGACGTCCCGCGGCAACCCCTGCCGGGTTGCGGAACAACGACCCGGCCGTCCGCAGCCCGGCCAGCGGCAAGCGCCGCGCCCGGGCCTCCGCCCGCCGCGCGCGAACCGCCTCGGGCGTGGCCGCCTGCAGCCTCAATCCGCACGACACCGCCACACGCCCCTCAAGCCCCGCACAACGCCGATATGCGAAACCCAGTTCATCGTGAGAAAGTATACTGGAACCCCCGTCGGGATTCAAACAGTGAATCCAGCGGACCGTAGCGGCGACCTCGCTCCCGGGCACGCCCGCGTTCATCGCGAGCCAGCCGCCCAGCGTCCCCGGCACGCCCTCCAGAAACTCCAGGCCTGAGAGGCCCTCACGCTCCAGCCGGTCAAGCAGCGCCTGCCCCGGCCAGCCGCACCCCGCCTGGACGTCCTCGCCGTGAACCTCCAGCCCGCGCCCCGCCCCCTTGGCCCACCGCAGCACGCACCCCGGCTCGCCGAGGTCGGAGAACCACGCGTTGGTGCCCGCGCCGACCATGCGCCAGGGCCTGCCGCCCTCGTCGCAGAGGCGGACCGCCGCAGCCAGCGCAGCCGCGCCCTCCGCCTCCACGCGCCACCGCGCCCGCCCGCCCACCCCGTACGAGCACCAGCCCGCCAGCTCGCCCTCACAGACGGCCGAGACCCCGTCGAGCGCCGCCAGGCGCTCGCCGAAGGCCTCATCGCCCAGACGCGCCGGCCAGCCGTCGCGCACCGCCGACCTCACGGTCCCGGCCAGCGCCACCACATCACCCGCCCCGGCCACCAGCAGCAGGTCGCCCGCACGCAGCGTCCGCCGCACATACTCCCACACCTCGCCCAGCCCGCGCGCGAGCCGCACGCGCCGCTCCGGCGTCCGCGCCCGGAACTCGGCATACAGGTCCGCCGCCCCGCCCCCCTCCAGCGGCTCCTCGGCCGCAGCGTAGACCGGCAGCAGCACGACCTCGTCCGCGCCCTCGAACGCCGCCGGGAACTCCGCCCCCAGCGCGCGCGTCCGCGTGTACCGATGGGGCTGGAACACCGCCACCAGCCGCCGCGGCCGCTGCGCCAGCGCCATCGCGACCGCCGCGCGCAGCTCCGCCGGATGGTGCGCATAGTCACACACCACGCGGACCCCCCCCGCACAGGCGACCGTCTCGAACCGCCGGCCGGGAAGCTCGCTGCAGGCGCGGCCCAGCGCGCCGAAAACCGCCGCCGCCGGATACCCCAGCAGCAGGGCCGCCGCCGCCGCCCCCAACGCGTTCAGCACGTTGTGCGCGCCACACACCCCGAGCGTGACAGCAAACTCGGCCCCGCCCCTCAGCGCGACCGTAAAATCGACCCCGCCCGCGCCGATCCGGATGCCCGTGGCCCGCAGGTCAGCCCCTTCGGCCGTGCCGAACGCCAGCACCGGCGCCACGGCGGCCCCGCCCGCGACCCGCCGGGCGCGCGCGTCGTCCCAGCATACCGCCACGCCCCCGCGCGTCTGCCGCACCGCCCGCGCGAAACACGCCTCAAGCTCGGCCTCGTCTCGGAAATGGTCAAGATGGTCGCGGTCGATATTCGTGACGACCGTCACCGCCGGCCGATAGAGGCCCAGCGTGCCGTCGCTCTCGTCCGCCTCCGCCACCAGCGGCCCCCGGCCGCCGCCCGCGACCGCCCCCAGCAGGCGCGTCGCGCCGCCGATGCACCACTCCGGCTCAGCCCCCAGCTCCTGCAGCAGCCGGGCCGTGAAACAACTGGTCGTGGTCTTGCCGTGCGTCCCGCATACCGCCACCCCGCCGTGCCCCGCCGACACCAGCGCCGCAAGCACCTCGCCCCGACAGGCGACGCGCAGGCCGAGCGCCGCAGCCGCCGCCCGCTCAGGCTCGTCCGGCCGCACCGCAGGCGTGGCGATCACACAGTCCGGCGCCGCCGCGCCCGCCACGTGCGCGGGGCTGTGGCCCGCCTCGACCGGCACGCCGCCCTCGCGGAGCCACGCGGCCAGCGCCCCGGGGTGGGCGTCACACCCGCTCACACACCAGCCGCGGCGCACCAGCAGACGCGCCAGGCCGGCCATGCCGACCCCGCAGACGCCGAGCAGATGCGCGCGGCCCGGAACCTCCCAGCTCTTCGCGTCCTCGCTCATTCCCGGACACCACACCCCGTCCAACCGGCGACGTCACGCCGCTCACCAGCTCCAGCGGTACATCATCCGCGTGTCGCGCGCAGCCTCTTGCCGCAAAAGGGAGGCCCAGTCCACGCGCGCCCCGAAGCGCGGGCGCGCCAGCAGATCCATCAGACCCACCTGCTCCTCGTACCGGTAGACACTCACCGACTCCGCCTCCAGCAGGCTCGCGATCTTCACCTGCGCGTCCTCGCGGTAGCCCAGACCGTCAATCAGACGGTGCTGCACCGCCTCCTCCGCCAGAAACACGCGCCCGTCAGCCAAAGGCAGGACCGTCTCCTTCGGCAGCCTCCGATTCTCCGCCACCAGCGTGACAAACCGGTCATGCATCGCGGCGATCACCTTCTGCAGGATCGCCGACTGCTCAGGCTTCACCTCGCGGAACGGGTTGAGCAGATCCTTGTTCTCCCCTGACTTGATCGTGACGTCCTGGACGCCCAGCTTCTTGGCCAGCTCCTGCACGTTATAGGTCTGGAAGATCACGCCGATCGAACCCGTCAGCGTGGTCGGATGCGCCAGGATGCAGTCCGAGGCCAACGCGATATAGTACGCGCCCGAGGCCGCGACGTCGCCCATCAGCGTGACCACCACGCGCCCCGGCTGCGCGGACTTGAAATCCTGCACCGCCTTATAGATCACATCGCTGTCGGTGATGCCGCCCCCGCCGCTGTTGACCTCCAGGATGAGGCCCCGCACCTGCGCGTCGTGCGTGGCGCGCCGGATCGCGCGCAACGCCGTGTCCGCGTTACCCGCATACCACGACTCCTCGCCCAGCACGATCAGCCCGCTGAGCGGCACGCGCACCACCTTCACCTCGCCCTGGCCCGCAGCCAGAACCTCGTTCATGAACGGGCACTCGTCCTCGCCCGCCTCCGCCGCCGTGGCAAACAGCCGGCCCAAACCCCCGGAAGGCGACGTCCGCAACGCGCCCAGGCCGGCCGTCACCAGCAGCGCCAGCAGCAGGCCCAGCCCCGCAAACAGCCCCGCCAGCAACATGCACCCGTAGCCGCAGCCGCGGCCCTTCTCGCCCGCTCCCTCACTCATCGCAAGCCCCCTTACCCGCCGCAGACCGCGGCACCCCGCCTAACGGCCCTGGGCCAGACGGAGGGCCAGCCGCTCCGGCAGCCCCGCACGCATATTCTTGTCCATCGCGGTCTCCACATCATACCGCACCCGGACAAACTCGATCTCCTTGGTCTTCCCGCAGTAGACCACGTACGTGCTGCGCGGATCGTTGTCGCGCGGCTGGCCGACACTCCCCACGTTGATGAAATACTTCGTGCCGAAGGCCACCTTGATCTTGCACGGCTCCACACGCATCACGTCGCGATGCTTCTCGTAGATCATCGGCACATGCGTGTGCCCGTGGAAACAGAGCGACGTCATCTGGTAGCTGAAATTGGCCTCCGCCGCCAGCGTGTCGAACACGTACCCCCAGCGCTCCGGCATATCCAGCGTGCTGTGCACCAGCGTGAAGCCGCCGCACGAGCGCTTGAACGGCAGCTCATGCAGCCAGGCCGCGTCTTCCTCAGTGAGCTGCCGCCGCGTCCAAGCGATCACACTGGCCGCGAGCGGCTGGAAATCGTCCAGGCTCTCATCGTACGAGCAGTAATGGTCATGATTGCCGCGCACCGTCGCACAGCCGAGATCGCGGATCACCCGGATGCACTCCGACGGGCTGGCGTTGTACCCGACCACGTCCCCCACACACACGAAATCCGTGACCCCCCGGCCGCGGGCATCCTCGACGACCGCCTGGAGCGCCTCAAGATTCGCGTGAATATCCCCTAATACCGCATACTTCCGTTCCATAGTTGCGCCGCGACCCCCTTACATGATTTTCATCGCCGCAGCCGCCAACGGCAAGTCCTCGGCCGTCGTGATCTTCAGGTTGGGGCGCGTCCACTCGACCAGCCGCACCGGCTCGCCGATCAGCTCGACCGCACCCGCCTCGTCCGTCACCGTCACCTTCTGCTCGGTCACCGCCCGATAGGCCCGGCGCAGCAGATCCGCACCAAAGGCCTGCGGCGTCTGAACCGCCCAGAGCTTCGCACGGTCGACCGTGTGATCCACCGTGGAGCCGCGCTCCACATACTTGATCGTGTCCCAGACGCGCGCGGCCGCGATACCGCACCCGTTGCGCCGCGCGCACTTGATCGTCTCCTCGATCAGCTCCGGCGTCACGCACGGCCGGGCGCCATCGTGCACGACCACCACGCGGGTCTCCGGATCCATCGCCTCCATGCCGTTCATAACCGAGTCCTGGCGGCGCGCCCCCCCGGCCACGATCTGCCGCGCCTTCGAGATGCCGAACATCTGCACCACACTCTTGGCCGCCAACACCTGGTCCTTCCGCACGACCAGGATGATCTGGTCGATCTCCTGGCACTGCTCAAAAGCCAGCAGCGACCACGCGACCACCGGTTTAGGGCCCAGATTCAAGAACGCCTTATCCGTGTTCGACCCCATGCGCTCGCTCTTTCCCGCCGCAACAACAATCGCTGTATTCATAACACCCCTTTGACTTCAAAACCAACGCCCCCGCCTCCGATACCATCCGCTCCAGAACCGTCTCGGAACTACACCCTCACCGGGGCGGGTGGTTAACGTGTCGATAGTAACAACCCGTCAAGCTCACCGTCAAGCCGAGAACACGCCGTCACCGCGTAAAATCGCGCTGACAGACGAGCCCCCGCGCGTTAAACTACTCCCCCATGAAACCCGCCTGCCTGCCCGTCGTCTGCCTGCTGGTCGGCGCGCTGTTGCCCGCAGCCGCGCGCGAGCCGGTCGCCGTGGACCTCTACGCGGGCTGGGCCTGGTCGCCGTTCGGCACCCTGTGGCCCTCCCCGTATGTCGCCGCACCCTCTTGCTACAGCCCCTTCTGGCCCGCCTACGGCTGGTGGTACGAGGCGGAGGCCCGCTACCGGATATTCCCCGCCGAACGCCTCCTGCGCCTGCCCCCCGACGCCCCGACGCTCCTGCCGCCGCCCCCCGGCACAGCCCACACAAGCCTGCGCGACGAGGCGCGCGAACGGCAGTGGGACTCGGCGCTCGGCGCCTTCCTGGCCACGCTCCCGGCGGCCGGCGCCGCCCTACAGGCGCCCGCCACGAACGCCCCCGCGGCACGCTGACACGCCCACCCTCACTCGGCAAACACGTAGACCAGCGGCAGACGCTCGGCAACCGCCCGCACACCGGGCATGAAGCCCGCAAGCGGCATCTCGCCCGGCACAAAGACGAACAGTAACGAAACCCGGCTCTCCGCGCCCCCCGCCCGCTCCACCAGCCCCGGCAGCTCCTCCCACCGCTCGAACGGGTGGTCGCGCGGGGTCAGCTTGGGGTCGAGACCCTCGACGTTCCAGTCCTCCTCGACAAACACCAGCCGCTTCGCGCCCGACCCGGCCGCCACATGCACCTCGAACGGCTGCGGCGTCCGCCCCTCACGCTCACGCCACTTCTCCTGCGGCAGGAAGGCCCGCGCATAGAGCCCGTCCGGGCTCTTGCCGTCCAGCTTCAGGCCCTGGCCGTCAAGCATCGCGAACACCCGGGCCACCTCGGCCGCGCGCCGCACCGTCAGCGCCTCGTCGAACGCCAGCGTCACGAACAGCTCGCGCCCCCCGTCCGCACACGCGCGCAGCCAGGCCAGCGCCTCCTTCAGGCCAGCCCGGCAGAGGCTCTCGCCACCCGCCCCCTCCACCGACAGCGCCACGCCGTCAGGCGCCGGACGCGCCGTCACGGTCAGCGGCAGCAGGCGCGGCCCGCCCTCCTGCGCACACGGCCGCACCACCACCTCGAGCAGCGCCCCGTGCGGCAACGTCTCGGCCAGCGAAAGGCGGCCGTAGACCTCGCTCTGCCCCACCTGGAAAGGCACGTCGAAAATGGTCTCCGGCTCGTTGTAGAGCGCGATCACCGCGCAGGGCAGGTTGGTGTCGGTCAGGCAGTGGCCCGCACCGTCCCAGCGCCCCCCCGTGAAGACCAGGCCGCCCGCGCCCACCAGCGCCGACCCGGACCCCGTGTCGCGCAGCAGGCTCTGCAACGGCCGCTCCGCCCCGCCCTCACCCCCGAGACGCCTCACCCCCACCGTCACCCGCTCGCCATA
>JAKJGY010000314.1 GCA_022704145.1 Verrucomicrobiota bacterium | reverse complement strand
GCGAACGGTATCAGCCTAGGCGTTCATTATACCTCTGCGTGGACCCGTTATTCGGGCGGCTCGTTCGTGATGAGCGGCGGCACGGTCAGCACCGCGCGGTTCGCCATGGGCATGCCTGACAATGTGATCGACCTGCACGGGGGCGAGGTGAACCTGGGTTCCGGCGGAATCATCTCGACGACGAACAATGTCCAGGGCACGGTCAAGCTGGGCGGCGTCGCGCTGCGGGCGACGGCGAACTGGTCCTCGGCTCTGAACATGACGCTGACCGGCGTGAACGGCAACACGCTGCTCGACACGGCGGCCCGGACGGTGACGCTCTCCGGCGCGCTGTCGGGCGCGGGCGGGCTGGTCAAGACGGGCGCCGGGACGCTGAACCTCAACGGCGCGACCAACACCTTCACCGGCCCGCTGCTCGTCGCGGGCGGCACGCTCGCCTGCGGCGCGGCCTCGGTCTTCAGCGGCGTCTCCGAGATCGCCGTCACCAACGGCTCGCTGGCCCTGAACGGCGCGGTGCTTTCCCCGAACCTGACCGTCCGCGTGTCGGGCACGGGCACGCTGACGCTGCCCGCGGGCGCGGCGCTGGAAGTTGACCGCCTGTACCTGAACGGCAGCCTGCGGCCAGCGGGCACGTACACGTTCGGCGAAGGGACCGTCACCGTGCGCCCCACCGCCAAGGTCGTCTGGACCGGCGCGGCGGAGGACGGGGCGCTCTGGTCCAACATCAACAACTGGAGCAACACCGTGGCCGTGCCGGACGGCGCGGACGTGGCCCTGGACTTCGGTTATTCGCAGCTCGCGTCGGACGACCACATCGTCCTGGACGTGGCCGCGGGCGTGACCCTGGCCAACCTGGCCTACGGCCACGGCGTTGCGGGGAGCGTGCTGACGCTCACCTGCCCGGCGGCCGTGACCAACGTGCTGGCCTTCGTCTCCAACGGCGTGGTCCGCGTGGAAGAGGGACGGACGCTGGTCCTGGACACGGACGTCCTGATGAAAGGCCCCCTGCGCAAATACGGGGCCGGCACGCTGATCCTGAACCGGCGCGTGTACGGGGAGTCCGAGGCCGACACCTTCTGGTTCTTAATCATGGAGGGCCAGGTGCGCGGGCGGGGCGAGATGAACCGGCTGCGCGTGCAGCCGGCCTCGGCCTCGCTGCTCGAGCCGCCGCCCGAGTTCATTCTCGAGGGGGAGTCTGCGGTGCTGCGCGACCGTGTGATCGCCGCGCCGGGATACCAGAACCAAGGGCAAGACCGGGGCGTGTTCACGCAGGAGGGCGGCGTTGTCGACCAGTCCACGCTGCCTGTCGGGTTCTACACCGGCGTGTGGGGCAGCATCCTGACCACCGGCACGGGCGCGACGGGCGCGTACTACCTCAAGGGCGGCACGTACGCCACATGCCCGGAGCGCCTCTCTTACCTGGCGGGCGGCGGCAGCACGGCCTCCTTCAACCAGTCGGGCGGCACCTCCACGTTCCACCGGCTGAATCTGACCTGGGCCTGGCCGGGGACGAGCGGGCCAGGCGCGCTGAACCTCTCCGGCGGCACGCTGCGCCTGGCCGGCACGGTCGAGAAAGGGTACAGCGCGGGCTCCCTGAACTTCTCCGGCGGCCGGGTCGAGACGCTCTCCAACGGCGTCGCGGTCGCGGCCGACGTGCCCGTCAGCCTGGCGACCGGCGCGTCCGGGGACGTCGCGTTCGCGCAGGCGCAGGCGGCCTACACGAGCACGCTGCCGGGCACGCTGTCCGGCAGCGGCGGCCTGGTGCAGGAGGGGCCCGGCACGCTGGCGCTGAACGGCGTCAACGCCTTCGGCGGGAGCGTGACGGTCAAAGGAGGAACCCTGCTGGTCAGCGCGCCGCTCCAGAACACGGCCGACCTGTATGTGGACGGCGGCCGGCTGGAGCTGCTGGCGGAGGCGCCCAGCCTCACCAACCTGTCGGTCCGCGCGGCGGGCGCGACCGTGGTGTTCGGCGGGACCGCAGCGCCGTTCCCGTCCGGCATGACGCTGAATCTTGCGGAGGGCGTGGTGACGGAACTTGATTTCGAGGGCGTGGTCGATGTTGACCGGCTTGTGCTGGGCGATCAGCCGAAATCGCCCGGCCTCTACGGCGGAGCCGAATCGCCTGCGCCGCTCAAACCGTCTTCGGCCTACTTCTCGGGGACGGGCGCGCTGAACGTGCTGTACGGGCCGGCACACAGCGGAACCATTCTGTCCATCCGGTGAAGCACGGAAGCGCAGCGGGAACGGGGCCGTATTGTCTGAACATCTAGGGAGACGAGTATGCGAAAGAGAGAGTGTGTCATAAGCTTGGCGCGGGCAGGGTTTGTCGCCGCGCTACTGATATCTGCCGGAACGCGCGCGCAGGACGTCCCGGCGCGCGTGCTGGAACTGCCGCCCGCCAAGGGCAACCCGCGCAACAGCGAGGGCGCGTTCGCCACGCTGAAGGACGGGCGCATCCTGTTTGTCTACACGCATTTCACGGGCGGCGGGGGCGATCACGACTCTGCCCATCTGGCCGGGCGGTACTCTGCGGACGGCGGCCGGACTTGGACGGCTGAGGATCGCGTCATCGTGCCGAACGAGGGCGGTATGAACGTGATGTCGGTGAGTCTGCTGCGCCTCAAGAATGACGCGCTCGCGCTTTTCTACCTGCTCAAAAACAGCGAGCGCGACTGCCGTCCGGTGATGCGGCTTTCGCGCGACGAGGGTACGACCTGGGGCGAGCCGGTGATGTGCGTGATGGACGAGGTCGGCTACTACGTGTTGAACAACGACCGTGCGATCCAGCTCACAAGCGGACGTCTGGTGTTGCCGGTGTGTCTGCACTGGCCGCAGGGAGCGCCCAAAGCGGACTGGCTGGGTACGCTGATGTGTTATCTGTCGGA
>JAKJGY010000111.1 GCA_022704145.1 Verrucomicrobiota bacterium | reverse complement strand
CGTTGAGGCCTGCGGCGTTGGCGGCTAGCTTGAGGACTGTCGAAGTACCGCCGGTGAGGGCCGCTTTGCCGACCTCGCCCAGGGCATCGACGGGCTTGTCGCCAACGATGCCGGGGGTGTTGGCGGGCGCGGCAATCTGGCTCACGGACACGTCGCGGCCGGCGTCGGCGCTCTGGACCTGGGTGCCGATGAGGTCGTTCAGGGTGATCGTGACACCGCCGGGCAGGGTCGCGCAGGCCAGGGCATTGTCGCATTTGTCTCCAACGGCGCGTGGCTCGACGGCAACGCCATAGCAGGTTTCCGCAAAACCATCCAAAGAGAATTCTCCTCAATCTACGTCTTCAACCTGCGCGGGAACCAGCGTACCAGCGGCGAGTTGTCGCGCCGTGAAGGCGGCAAGATCTTCGGCTCCGGCAGCCGCACGCCGATCGCCATCACGATCCTTATGATGAAGGGGGCGGTAATGCGCCCTCTTTATAACACCCTAAAAAATCGGGATATTCAAGTTGGGGCGGTGTTGGTATACTGTGACCTCTAAACCGTTATTGGCCTATCGGACGCACAGGTGTCGTAGGTGATATGAGTCTTGCCGGAATGTGGTCAGCCGCCAGTATGAGGGTGAAGTCGATGTGCAGTATTGGGTGCGTGAGGGTGTGGAAGAGTCTTGTGGTCACACTGGCAGGGGGCGTGCTTCCGCTCCTCGCGTTCGGGGCTGACCGGACCTGGAACGGGGGCGGCGCGGATAGCAACTGGGGCACGGCCGCGAACTGGGGTGGTACGGCGCCGGTCGCGGACGACGCGCTCTTTTTCGGCGGTACGGCGCGGCTGACCAACACGAACGATCTCGACACGGGAACCGCGATCGCGGGGCTCACCTTCAACAACGGGGCCGGGGCTTTCGTCCTGACGGGCAATGGCATCGTCCTGGCGGGGGATGTGGTGAACAACGACGCGGACACGCAGACCCTCAGCCTGCCGTTGACCCTGACGGCCACACGCGCGTTCAACGCCGCCGCAGGTGAACTGACCAGTGCGGGCGCGATAGGCGGCGCGGGCGGCCTGAATAAAAGCGGCGTCAAGACGCTGACGCTCACGGCCAGCAACGCCTTCGAAGGGGCCTGCACGGTGCTTGCGGGCCGCATGAACATCACGGACGGCCGTGCGCTTGGCAGCACCAATCAGGGGACGGTTGTCGAGTCGGGTGCGGTGCTGGGGGTCGGTAATGGCATTACGGTGGAGGAGCCCGTTACGTTGGTCAACTACAACCCTGGCTCGCTCCGGTTCTATAGCGGCGCCAACACCTATCGGGGGCTGGTCACGATCACCGGCGGGCAGGCGCGGATCAATAGCGATGCAGGGGATATTCAAACCGTCTGCGGCGGTGTCACCAGCGTCGCGTCGACCGTGATCTTGGATTCCGGAGGCGTGGCGGGATCGGTCCTGAGGATTGCCGAGAAGCCGATCTGGGCCGCAGGACGCAAGGCCCACGTGCATGGGACGCGGACGACGGTTTTCGATGTGGCGGGCATCCAGTTGGCGACGCTGGAGGTCGCGGGAGGGACGCTGCTGCTGGGACAGCCCCAGTGCTGGTCGTACGACCTGCGGCTCGAGGTCGGCGTCTCGTATGCGCGTAATTGCCTGATCGACCTTCAGGGGAACGACCAGACCGTCGGCACGCTCACCGGGGTAATCACCAACGACGGCGTGCGTGTGATCACCAGCACCACCGGCCCCGCCACACTGACCGTGCATCAGGGCAGCACGCAGGAGTACAACAGCAACTTCGGCGGCGAGCTGCGCCTCGTGAAGCTCGGCACCGGCCAACTGACGGTCTCCGGCACCAACTGCCAGCAGAGCGGGCAGACCGTGGTCGGCGGCGGCAAGCTGCGGATCCTTTCCGAGCGGACGCTGGGCGTGGCCCCCGCGACGTTCGTGGCGGATCAGCTCGTGGTCAGTAACGGGGCCACGCTGCTGGCGACCGGCCCTTGCGTCCTGTCCGACGCGACGCGTGGAATCACACTCGGGACGGGTAACGGCGCCTTTGAGGCGGCTGCTGGCGCGGACCTGGCGATCTCGAACGCGATCACCGGCGGCGGCGGCCTGAACAAGACCGGCGCGGGCATGCTCACGCTGGCGGGAGCGAACGACTATGCGGGCAAGACCACGGTCAGCGCGGGCGTCCTGCAGGTCGGCAAGAAAGCGTCGCTCTATGGCGCTGCGGAACTGACGGCGGACAACTTCACGGTCAACAGCGGCGCGACACTCTCCCTCGCCGTCGGCGGTACGGGCGAGTTCGTGTCCGAGGATGTCGCGGCCATCGCCGCCCTCGGCACGGCGTCGGCCGGCTTCAAGCCCGGAGCCTGGCTCGCGCTGAATGCCGACGGGGCGCCCGGCGCCTCGTATGCGATCACGGATGTACTGGGTAACCCGGCGGGCGGCCACGGGCTTAATCTGGATAAGCTCGGCGCGGGCACGCTCGCGCTGGCCGGGCTGAACAGCTACACCGGCGCGACCCGGATCACCCAGGGCGTGCTCAGTGCCGCCACGCTCGCCGACGGAGGTGCGGTGAGTTCGCTCGGACAGTCCACCAAGAACAAGGATCATCTGATCTTCGCGGGTGGCGCGTTGCGTTACACCGGGCCGACCGCACGGACCGACCGGGGCTTCAAGTATGCGGCCACCACCAACGTCTACGCCTTCGACGTCGCGCAGGCCAACACCGTGCTGACCTTCGGGTCGATCTCCAACGCGGTCTTCGACTCCGGTAATACGGTCATCCGCAAGACCGGTCCGGGGACCTTGGCATTCGGCAAGTCGTATCCGGCGGGCGGGCACGGCAACTATCCGGTCCGCTCCATCCATCTGCTGGAAGGCAAGCTGACGAGCGACAGCTCGGGAGGCAATACGATCCAGCAGAACCTCTACTGCCCGGCCTCGGCGGGTCCGGCGCTGATGCTGGGCGACGGTGCGGAGCTGACCTATGACACGCCGCTGGAGCGCTACAGCGACCGTCTGGTTCAGTACGTCGGCACGCAGACGTGCGCGCGCCTGACGGCAGGTGCGTTGACCCTCTGCGGGCCGGACGTCTATCCGGCGAACGTCCACACCTTTGACATCAATGACGGCGCGGACACGGTCGATCTGCTGATCCAGGCGCGTCTCGGCGTCTATCCGACAGCCACCGCGATCAGCGATCTGGTCAAGACCGGCGGGGGCACCCTGAAGCTGGCCAACAACGCGGGCGCCTACCGCGGCAGGACGGTGCTCCGCAACGGACGGCTCCTGATCGGCGGTAGCGTGCTGAGTAACGTGTCGGGGCCTCTGGGCCAGTCCACCAACGTCATCCAGTTCGGCGACGCGCTGTCGCAGCCGTCGGACGCCCCCGTGCTGGTCTTCGAAGGCGTGCCGGGGACGGCGCTCACCTGCAACCGCACCCTCCTCGTCTATCCTGCGGGCGTGGCGGGGGCGGTCGGCAGCGTCTCCAATATCAACCTGACCCTGTCCGGCGCCATCGTGGCGAGCAACACCCTCCAGCTTCTCTCGGCCGCAGCCGGAACCAACGCGCTGTTCGTCACCGGCGTCACCAGCGGCCCGGGCGGTATCAACGTCAGCGGTCCCGGCGCGGTGACGCTGCTCACGGCCGGTACGTATGAGGGTGTGACGACCGTATCGGCGGGCACGCTGAAGTTCGGCGCTTCCGAACGCCTGCCCGATGCCAGCCTGTTGCGACTGGCGGGCGGTACGGTTGCGACTGCCGGGTTCAGTGAGACTCTGGGAGCGCTGGACGTGGCGGGAGCGGCGGAGATCGATTTCGCTGGCGGCGGGACGCTGACCTGCGCGGACAGTTCAGCGCTGACCTGGGACGGCGCGCTGGTGCTGCGCAACTGGCGGCGCGGCGTCACCCGGCTGTTCGTGGGCGGCTCGGCCTCGCTGAGCGAAGACCAGCTCGGTAAGATCACCTCCCCCTCCGGACAAGTTGCCAAGCAGCTTGAGGACGGTGAGGTGGTTCTGTTGCCGCTCGGGACACTGTTACGTTTGCAGTAGGCGTTGAGAACAGGAGGATAAGATGAGAATTCAGGTCATAGTCGGTACGATGCTTCTGGCGGTGGCGGCCCAAGCCGCGACCTACACGTGGGACGGCGGGAGTACGGTTGACAGCAACTGGGGGACGCCCGAGAACTGGACTCCGGACGGTGCGCCGGCCAGCGCGAGCGACACGTGGGTTCAGTTCACGACCAACACGCGGACGACGCCGCAGCAGAACATCGCCACGCCGTTCACGCTGAACCGGCTGGATTTCCTGGGCGGGGCCACCTACACCGCCGCTATCACGGTAGGCGGCGGCCCGCTCCAGTTCGTGACCAACGGGGTCACGCATCCGCGCCTCGCCCTGGACAGGAACGCCACGTGCAATATCACCAACGCCATCGAGATCCAGGCCGGCGCGACGCTGTTCGCGCAGATCGGCACCTTTGGCGTGGAGCTGCGCGGGCCGGTCACCGGCGGCGGCTCGATCGACAAGCAGACGCAGGCAGGCGGCCTGACGCTCAATAGCAGCGCCAACACCTTCTCGGGCGGACTCATCGTCCGGGCGAATAACAGCGACTGGTTTAAGGTGAGTGTCAACGCGAGCGGCGCCATGGGCACGGGCCCCGTGAGCCTTTATGGCGGGGCGCTGGCCACCAACCTGCTCAATCCCGGCGGCCTGAACCTGTACAACACGGCGACGCACACCAACCCGATCAGCCTGTTTGCGAATTCCCCTATCTTCGCGGCCATGCCCAACGGGAATAACGCGAACGTGACGCTCAATGGCCCTATCGACCTCAACACCTACACGCTGCACCTGCGCGGCGGCGGCGTCGGGACGGTCGGCGGAGTGATCTCGGAGGGCGGGGCGTCGGCGCTGGTCAAGGCTGACGCGGGCACGTGGACCCTCAACGCGGCGAACACCTTCCAAGGGCGCGTCACGCTCGTCAACGGCACGCTCAAGCTCGGTGCGGCCGGCACGCTCATGCCGCAGTCCGGCCTCGCCTTCTCCTGTGCCACAGGCCTGTTTACGGTCGCGCATGCGACCTTCGACCTCAACGGCCGCAGCACGGCGGTCAGCCAGCTCTCCGGCGTCACCACGCATCCGTGGCAGACGAACATTCTGACGAGCGCGGCCGCCGCGACGCTGGTCGTCAACCAGAGCGCGCCGACGGTCTTCAACGGCCGCCTGACCGGCGCGCTGAGCCTCGTCAAGGATGGCGCAGGCGCGCTGACGCTCAGCAACTATCCCAGCGCCACCAGTGGCGGCGTCACGGTGAGCAACGGCACGCTGGCCGTCGCCTCAGGGGCCACGCTCGGCAGCGGCGCGAATGTGACCGTGGCCGGCGGCCGGCTGGAGCTGTATGCGCCGGCGGCCATAGCGGACGCGGCTTCGCTGAACATCGCGGACGGCGCCAAGGTGCTGCTCGCCGCAGGCGCGACCGAAACCGTTGACCGCCTCTTTCTGAACGGCGTACCGCAACCGCGCGGTTATTACGGCTCCTCCGCGAGCGGCGCGCAGTATAGTGACGACGCGCACTTCGAGGGCTCAGGACAGCTCTTTGTCGCCAGCAGCCCGACGGTCACGCCGGTCGATTTCACGTGGGACGCGGGCGCCGCCCCCAGCCTCCTGCTAAGCGACGCCGCCAACTGGGGCGGCGATGCGGTTCCGCCCTTCGACGGCGCCACGCGCGCGATTTTCGCCACGGGCGGTCTGACGGCCACGGTCGATGTCGCCGCCAACCTCTACGGAATCTCGTTTAACCGCGATGGGGCCTTCGTGCTGGCAGCAGGTGCGGGCGTGGTCTCGAACGGCGCGGGCGGGATCACGGCGGCGGTGCCGACCGTAGCCGCCCGCACCTACACGCTCGAAGAGGATCTCGTGCTGACGGACAACCAGACGTGGCACGCGGCGACGAACCTTGCTGCGGCGACGTTGAATGTGACGGGCGCCATCGACGACGGCTTCCTGCCCTGCAACCTGACGAAGACCGGTTTCGGCACGCTGGAGCTGAGGGCGGCGAACACCTTCGACGGGACGGTCACGATCAGTCAGGGCGAAGTGCGCCTCTATCACGCGCAGGCCCTCGGCAGTATTAATGGCAACACGGTTGTCCAAGGAGGCGCGGGTGGCAGGCTCCTCCTGTACGGCGGCCTGACCCTAACGGAGCCCTTGGTGCTGAACGGCGATTTGGGCGGCGGCACGCTCGTTGTCGGTAGCGGCAGCAATGTGGTCAGCGGGCCGGTCACCTGTTACAACCAGGTCCGTATCCAAGGCTACAACGGGCCGCTGGTGTTTACTGGCGGTGTGACGTCCGACAACAACGGCCTGTTCGTCGTGAACTCCGGATCGGTGATCACCTTCAAGGACCAGCCGCTCAACCTCGGCACGCGGACGTTCTGGAGCGATTCCGGCGGCGTGTCCGTCCTTGCGGTCGCGGGCAATACCTGGACGGATACGGTCTGCGCGGGCGGCGGCATCCGGTGCGAGGTGGCCGACGCGCTTCCGCCGACTGCGACCCTGCGTCTCGGAATCGGCACGTACAGGCCGGACGGTAAGTTGGATCTGAACGGCTTCAACCAGACGTGTTCCCAACTCTATATCGGCTCGCCGCTTTCCGGGCCACGCTCGATTACGAGCGCGACGGCGGCGCTGCTGACCGTGAATCAGAATGTGAATACCTTGTATGACGGTGTGTTCACAGGAGCCGCCAGCCTGCTGAAGCTCGGCACCGGCACGCTGACGATCACCAACGCCTTCACGTCGACGGCGGGTAGCTTCGCGGTGAGTAACGGCACGCTGTCCGTCACAGGCGCGGGCACCTTCGGGCCGAACAGCCCCCATATAGCAGTCGGCGGCACGGGCACGCTGGTGCTGTCGAACTCGGTGGCGATCGCTGACAGCGCGACCGTCCAGATGCCTGCGGCCGGCGTCGCCACCGCGAAGATCGCGCTGGCGGCCGGGGTCAACGAGAAGGTCGGCTGGCTTTTCTTCGGCGAGAAGATGCAGCGCGTCGGCACCTACGGCGCGACCGCCAGCCCGGCGTTGTACAAAGACGACGAGCACTTCTCGGGCACCGGCATCCTCACGGTCCTCCGCGACAATTCCGGCACGGTCATCCGCGTGTTGTAGCGCGCTGACACGAAGTTCCGGAATTGAAATGGAGCGAAGCCAATCAGGTTTGGGCTGAGCTTGGATACAAGGCATGGCGCATGTCAGTGAACGCAGATAAGCCGCATCTCTGGAAGGCGGACGTTGAAAGTTCGATCGATTTCTACAACGACTGGTTCATTCGGTTCGCCCCAGAGACCTATCGGACGCAACGGGTAAACACAACTCAGGCGGTTCTCCTGGCGTTTCAAAAGACGGGGAACCTTACGAGGCTCACTCCGGAGATTCTCCGTGAGACCCCCGGGTTGTTGCCCATCCTGCGTATGGTGACGGCTCCACCCCTCGCGAGAGACCGGCTCATGGGGTTGTCGCGCGTTGACAAGTCGGTCATCATGTCGATGGAGGGTAAAGAGAATGTTGCGCCGCGACTCCCCAAGCGCATGGCGGATCATGCGCTACAGGAAAGCCTCCAGAGAATGTGCGCTGTTCTTTCCGAACTGGTGGACGGAGACCTCATCCCATGGGTGGGTTCCGGTGCGAAGCCGACGAAACAGGAAACGGACCGCGCGGCGACAGTAATTGCGGATCGCATGTGCGGGGCGGCGTCAGACCCGATTATCCGGAATGCCCAGGAGAAGCGGCAACTTCTGACCCTCCGGCGTTGGTTCAAGAGGCATGGCTATCGGGAGATCAGCACGCAACTGGCCAAAGATCTCTTTGCTATGCCCGTCGGAACATTCACTTTCCGTCTTTCGCTACCGGCAGGCGGGAAGGGACCTTCGGTCAAGATACCTGTGGATTGTGTTGTGAAACCCCTGCAGGCGCGGGCAGACGACTTTCCGATCTTGATCGAGGCGAAGTCTGCGGGTGATGCGACCAACACCAATAAAAGGCGAAAAGAAGAGGCTCAGAAATTTCGGCAGTTGAAAGAACGATATGGGGACTCGGTGAAGTTCCTTCTCTTTCTCTGTGGGTACTTCGAGCCCGGTTATTTGGGGTATGAAGCCGCTGAAGGAATAGACTGGGTCTGGGAGCATCGGCCCAACGATTTACTGCAGCTTCTCGACGCGGGAGCCAAAAAAAAAACAGCCGTGCACGAAGCTGCGGTTGATTACTTGACCGGTCGGTGCCGCCTTCAGGAGGCGGATCGGGCAGAAGCGCAGATCCAGGCGGACGCGCAGAAGGGCGCTGAGGAGCGAAATAAGCTCGGGCAGTTCTCCACGCCGTTTGTTTTGGCCGATCAGATGGTCAAGCATGCGCTGTCGTATGTAGACGCTTCCGAGCCGCTTCGGTTTCTTGAGCCGGCGGTCGGCACCGGTGTCTTCTATAGCGCTTTGTTACGTAACGTCGATCCTTTGAGACTCATAACAGCCAGGGGCTGTGAGATTGATCCATCTTACGGAAACATTGCGCAGAAGATATGGCAGCCGCAAGGATTGGATATCGTCATCTGTGATTTCATCGATTTCGCCTGTGAGGAGAAGAATGCGGGCCGGTATTCACTGATCTGCACGAACCCGCCATATGTCAGGCACCATCATCTTTCGCCTGAGCAGAAGGTGGGATTGCAGGCTTTGGTTGTTCAGCGACTCGGCCTCCAACCAAGCGGGCTCTCGGGGTTGTATGTCTACTTCATGCTGTTGGCCGACGCGCTTTTGGCCGAAGGCGCTGTCGCAACATGGCTGTTGCCCGCAGAGTTTCTCTACGTGAACTACGGGCAGGTCATCAGGGACTATCTGACATCGCGTGTCACTTTGTTGTCGGTTCATCATTTTGACCCTGACGAGGTTCAGTTCGACGATGCGTTGGTGTCATCCTGTATTGTGACCTACCGTAAGATGAGGTCGTCAGGGGATCAATCTTGCGAAATGTCGTTTGGTGGAAGTGCCGTCGCTCCAAGAAGCAGAAGTACTTTGGCGTTGTCGAAGCTGCGGTCGTTGAGCAAGTGGACGATGTCCCATTATGAGGCGCAGCCCGAGACAAGCGGCATGACGGTCCGCCTCAAAGACATTGTCGCCGTACGTCGGGGAATTGCTACCGGAGCCAACGACTATTTTATGCTCGATTCCGAGACGGTCGTCAAATACGAGATTCCGAAGGTTTTTCTCAAGCCCATTTTGCCGAGTCCGCGGTATGTGCGCGAAACCGTGATCGAAGCCGACATGGACGGGACGCCGCGCATCGAAGGGCTCCGTTACCTGCTCGACTGTACGGTTTCGCCTGATGAAGTGAAGCGGTCGCATGCGGGGCTGTGGGCCTATTTTCAGGAGGGGGTCGCTCGGGGGGTGCCGGAGCGGCATCTCTGTCAGCATCGCGAGGTCTGGTACTTTCAGGAGAAGCGAGAGGCTGCGCCGTTTCTCGCTTCGTACATGGGCCGATCAAAAGAGCCGACCGCTTGTCCGATCCGATTCTTCGCTAATTTTTCGGCCGCTATTGTGACGAACGTATTCCTGAACCTCTATCCGACACCGGAGTTGAGCGATATCCTGGGCGGAGACCGCGCACGCCTCATCGAGTTCGTCGAAGCGCTTAATGCGATTCCTGCCGAAGCCGTGCTCCATGCCGGTCGCGCTTATGGAGGGGGGCTGCACAAGATCGAGCCGAAGGAGCTGTGTGCTGTCCCGCTTCAGCGCCTACCGGGGTGGTTGGAGGACGGCTTAAGGAAGGGTCGGCTGATACTGTAGCGTGCGGTCAGCGGCCGATCCAGAGGTAGTCGAGGCGGCAGGTGCCGGTGACCGGCGCACCGTCGGAGAGGTCGAGGCGGAGCTGCTTGAGGCGCCCGGTCCAGCCGGGCGCGCCGCGCATGTCGATGACTGTGGGGCGCGCCTCGGTATCTGTGGGCGTGACCTCAAACGTGCGGCCGAGACCCGCCTCCCAGTCCGGCGTCTCGCGTGTGGTGAAGCGCAGCCGCAGGCGCGACGCCCGCGTGCCGTTCTGCAGGCGTAACGCCACGCGCCCGTTCGCCGCGAGATCGACGTCCAGCCGGTCAGGCGAGAGCAGGTGTGCGTCGGCCGTGTCTTTCAGGGCCACCGTATAGAACCCGCCCGCTACGAGGCGCACCGGCCGTGCGATGCAGTCGCGGTTGGGCTCGAGGAAGGCCTCGTCGGCCGTGCCCAGGCTCCAGTCGGTCCAGCCCTCCTTATCCAACGGCTTACTGAAGCCCCATGCGCGCGCGACCGAGGTGCCGGGCGGCAGCACATGGACCTCGGTGTGGCTGCTGCGCCACAGCTCGCCGTCGTCGGCCTTCAGGCGCAGCCGGTAATCGCCCGTTGCTGCGAAAGTCGCCCGTGTGGACGCCTGTGCGGGGTTGTCGAAGGTCACCTCGCCCGGGCCTTCGACCACCTCCCATATGACCTTCAGCCCGCGCTTGCGGGGCAGGCCGTCATCAGCGGCCGCGCCCGCCAGCCGCACCGTGGGCCGGTCGGTCCAGAGTTTGTCGCCTGCCGCCACCGACGGCGGATTGTTGAGGGGCATCGCCTTGTCGAGCGCGCGGGCCGACGCGTACGCGCTGTTGTTGGTGAGGCTCCAGCGCGTCAGCGTGGGCGCCTGGTTGGTGAAGAAGACCACGCCCGGGTTCAGCACATAGCCGTTGTCGCGGATCAGTCCGGTGCTGCAGCAGACTTCGGGGTCTTTGCTCCCCCAGATGAAGATCTCGGACGGCCCGAGCTTGCGGGCCACGTTGTTGCGGTCGAAGCGGCAGCCGGCGATTTCGATGTTGCGCGCCTGGGGCGACTTGAGGCCGAGCATCTCGATGGCCGCCCCGGCGTTGTTGCGGAAGGTGCAGCGGTCGATCAGGCAGCCTTCGCCGCGCGCCTCGAAGTCGATGCCGCCCTGGTCATGCGAACCGGAGTCCGGCTGGTTCAGGAAGTGGCAGTTGCGGATGACGAGGCCGATCTGGTTGACCAGCATGATGCCCATGGTGCCGGCATGGGCGTGGTAACCGGCGGCGTCGAAAATGCTGTTCACGAGATACGAGCGCCGGATTTCCGTGAGCGCCGGGTGCGGCGAGGTGTTGAAGGCGTAGTTGTCGTGGCAGAAGAGGCGGTCGAGGGTGACGTTGTCGCCGGAGAAACGGAAGCCCCACGAGCACTGGAACATCTCGCAGTCGCGCAGCACGAGGTCGGCGGCGGGCGCGCCGCTGACGGCGAAGCCGGCCGAGCTCATCGCGTCTCCGGGCGCGCCGTGGCGGTCGCGCCACTCGGGGATGCCATGGCTGTTAGGACGGTAGAGGCCCTCGATGTGGTGCGCGATGCAGTCCTCGATCAGCAGGCCGCGGTGGCCGCCCTGGGAGTAATGCACGATCAGGCCTTTGCCGGCGCGGCAGACGGTCAGCCCGCGGATGCGCAGATAGTCGGGGTCGCGGATCAGCACGCAGCGGTCGTCGATATCGCCGTTCCTGCGCAGGAGCGGCCGCGCCCCCTGGCCGTACGTGCCGATTTCGGCCCACGCCTCAGGCGTGCCGCGCGCGCCGAGAGACAGTTCCTGGTTCAGCACGCTGCCGCGCCGGATGAGCAGCCGTTCGCCGGGCCCGAGCGTCCGCCCGTTAATCGGCGTGAAGTCCCGCCAGGCGGTCTGAGGTGAGGCGCCGTCACGGCCGTTATCGCCGTCACGGCTGTCGATATAGTAGGTCGCGGCGCGGCTGTCGGCTGCGACCGGCGTTTCGCAGGCGCGTGCGGAGAAGTCGGGATCGGTGGCGGGCAGGAACGCCAGCATCTTGTGCGAGACCGACGGCGCGGCCCCCGGTGTCTGGAGCGTGAAAGCCGCCACCGCACTGGCCGGCGTGTCGGCGCGGACCACCCATTCGACCGGCCGTTCCGCGCCTGCGGGCAGGGGGCCCAGGTCGAGCCTCGCGGGAGACATGCAGGCGACGCCTGCGGGCAGCGCCAGCGTGACGGCGCAGCCGTCCACCGCGCCCCCGTAATTGCGGACGACGCCCGCCATCCTCTCGACGCGCCCGGCGCGCAGCAACGTGCTTTCGGTCGCGACGTCGCGCAAGCGCACCACGACCGGCTTGGGATTCTCAAGGCGGAGGTTGTCCAGCAGCCCGTCGAACCGTCCCAGCGAGAGCGGGCTGTTCCCCGGCTTGGCCACACCTGAGCGCGCGACCCGCGTGCGCGAGCCGTTGACGTCGAGGGTCAGCTCCAGACCATCCCAGCCCGCGCTGACGCGATACCAGCGGCCGGTCTCGACGCGGCTCTCCGAACGCACGCGCGGCTCCCATTCGCCGGTGTTGACAAAGAAAGCGAGCCGGCCGCCTTCGGCCTGCGGGTCGAGGCGGAGCATGTACTCGCCCTCCTTGGACACAAGCTGCAGGAGGTCGGAGGGCAGGGAGTTGAAGCGGACTGTCGCGTCCACGCGCAGCCCCGGGGCGAGCTGCAGGTCAGGCGCGCTGGGTGTGCTGAGGCCTCCTGCGCCGGTGTAATAGGCCTGTCCGCCGGGGACAGGGACAAATCCCTTTCCTGAGGTGGTGAGGTGGTGGCCGTGGCCGGTCGCGTCGCGTCCGTCGCCCTCGAGCGGCCAGCAGGCCGTGCCGCTCAGGAGGCCGGACGGGCTAGAGACGCGCAGCTCGTCAAGCGCGCCATCGAACGCGCCCGCATACGCCCCCAGTCGTAACGGCGCGCGCGTCACATGCGGCACGCCTGAGCGCGGCACGCGCGTCAGGTCGCCGTTCACCGACAGCCAGAGGCCCTGCCCGTCCCAGCCGGCCGACACGTCATACCAGACTTGGGTGGTGACAGGCGCGCGCGACCTCACGCGCGGCTCCCAGGCGCCGGTGTTGGCAAAGAAGGCGAGGTGTCGGCCTTCTGTGGCCGGATCGACGCGCAAGAGATACTCGCCGTCCTCGTAATTCCCCTTGATCACCACGCTCGACCAGGCGTGTGCGGGAGGGAAGCTGTCGAAACGCAGGCGTGCGTCCAGGCGGAAGCCGGGCGCGAGGCGCAGCCACGGGGCGTCAGGGATAACAGCGGCGGCCCGCTCCAGCCGCAGGGCCGGGCCGCTGGCCCCCGCCTCGAACCGGGGCTGCTCGACTGCGGCGTCAAGGCCGTTGCCCGTCGTATCCGCCAGAGTTCCGTCAAATGTCCAGCGGCTGGCAAAGGAGGCCTGTCCGGCGGGCGGCGTTTCGGCCTGGGAGACCCCGGCGGCTCCGGCCACAACCATCAGTAAAAGGTGCTTCATGTGTCCATCTTACCGGTTGTGACATCCGAGTTTCAATCCGGTAGTTCGCTTGGCCTCACGCCATCTTACACTTGCGCCCTGATCGGTCTTTGGGG
>JAKJGY010000110.1 GCA_022704145.1 Verrucomicrobiota bacterium | reverse complement strand
CCGCCGGGCGCCTCGCGCCACTCAGCCAGGCCGCTGCGGCCGTCCATCGCGTCCAGCGCCACCACCGAGCGCGCGCTCACCGCCAGCCGCACCCAGCCGTCCAGCGCCCGCATGCCGTGGTTGACGAGCAGATAGCTGTAGCCGTCCGCGTGCCGCCGCCGGATGAAGCGCACGCCCTCCGGCGCGCCCTCCAGCTCACGCCGCACCCCGCACAGGCGCAGCGCCTCGTCGCCGCGGCCCACATAGACCGCGCCGCCGCCGACGGCCGCCTTCGAGAGGCCCGTCACCGCGGTCGGCCCCAGCCGCACGCGGCCCAGCGACGCCGCCAGCCGCGCCCGCCGCTCCGCCAGCCCGCCCCACCCCGGCACATCCTCCGGCAGACGGTCGCAGAAGACCACGTTCGCCCCAGCCTCCGCCAGGCCCAGCAGCCGCTCGCAGGTCGCCGGCGGCATCAGCCGCGAACTCGGAACCACCACCGCCTCGTACGACGCCCCCTCGGCCGTGACCAGCTTGCCGTCCGCCACCTGCACCCGCCCGAGCAGCCGGTCGGACACGTAGTCGAAACCGATGCCCAGCCGCCACAGCGAGGCCGACGTCCGGCCGAGCGACTGGTTCGTCAGCCAGGACGGGTCGTGAACCGTCATCTGCCGCACCAGCGGCCCCTCCTCGGACCAGAAGTCGTGAACCGGCCAATAGAGCAGCACGTCGTTCGAGGGCGTGCCGGACTGCAGCACCGCCTGCGTCCGGGCGAGGTACGCGTTCAGCAGCGGCGCGTCATGCCAGATCGGATTACGCGGGTTCATCTGCGTCGCCGCGTAGAAGAGCCAGCCCGGCCAGACCGCATCGTCGGCAGAAAAGCAGCAGCCATGATAGAACACATGGTTGACTCCGCTCACGAACAGCAGGTCGGCCAGACACTTCAGCTCCTCCGGCGTCTCATGGAAATGCTCCGCCAGCCACGTGCCGAACTCGGCCGACACCAGCCGCGTGCCCTTCACGTGCGCGGCCGACGAGGCCATCTTCGAGACGAACGGGTTGCGGTCAGCCCGGCCGAAGTCGGCGTCGAACCGCGACACCAGCGGGTCGGCCCCGCCATGCCCGAACATCTCGGTCTCGGGGACGTCCGCCAAAGCGTACAGATCCAGAATGTTCGCGGGCGCGCCGTGCGCCTGGTTGCGCGTCAGCAGGCCCCGCTCGCGGCACCACCGCGTCCAGAGCGGGAAGACGTCCTCGGCCATCAGGTCGGAGAGCGTCTCGCGGTAGTCCGCGCGCACACGCGCCGCCCGCTCGGCATCGCCCAGCCCCGCAAACGCCGCCAGCTCAGCCTCCAGCCGGTACCCCCGCTTACGCGCGAACGCCTCCAGAAACTCGGAGCACCACGACGTCCCGTAGTACTCGTAGGAGTCGTGGTACATCGCGCGCGGTTTCGGCCCGCGGCCGTCCGCAGGGAAGGCCTTCGAGAACGGTTCCAGAAACTGCTCCATGGCCGCCGGGTCGAAGGGGTTGATCATCAGCCCCTTGCCGCCCGGCCCCGCACGCTTCACGGGCTGGCCCTTGGCGCTGTCGGCCGTCAGCGCGACGAGCTTCACGCCGTCGCGCGACGCCTGCCAGTCGAGCCGCCCCTGCGCGTCCACCTTGGACAGGAGATCCTCGGACGCGCCGTCCGGGCCCACCGCCCGCAACGCCTGCAGCGCGCCGCGCCTGAACACGTTCGTGACCGCCCCCCCCGGCCGCGCGTCGGTCACCTTCACGTCCAGCCGCCAGCCTCCCCGCTCGCGCGTCACCTGCGGCCCGCCGAAACACCAGCCCGAGCCCGTGGTCAGGTCGAGGCCCAGACCCAGGCTCTCGGCCGTCGCGACCGCGCAGGCGAAACGCCCCATCCACCTTTCGCTGAGGTATTCGGCCTGGCGCTCCGCCGTGCCCTTGACCCCGTAGATCGGCACCACGTGAACGCCGCCCAGCCCGGCCTCGGCATAGCGCCGAAACTCGTTGCTGACGCTCTGCGGGTCAACCGCCGAGCCCGGCCACCAGTTATAGGCCCACGGCCTGCACTCGCGCGTGACCGCCGGCCACGCGAACGGCGCCTCGTCGGCGCCGGCCGACACGGCCGCCAGAACGACGGCCGCCACCCTTTCAAGGACATGTCTCATGGAACAATAGGACTCCCGACTCCTGACCTCCGACACCGTATGCCTGACATCCGCCTCTGACCGCCCTCGCTACGCATGCGCCTCAGGGAACAGCGCCTCGTAGTGCGGCAGCGGGGCGAAGATGCCGCCGCTTTTCGCGTAGTAGTCCGCGTCGAGGTTGAACACCCCGCGCTCCGTCCGCGCCCAGGCCGCGTCCGGATACGGATGATACCCGCGCATCACCTCCCAGTTCCGGTAGTTCTGATGGCCGTTGGTCTCGACCAGCCCCAGCCCTTCGAGCCCGGGGAACGACCCCAGCCGCGCGGCCACGCACTTGTTCCACTCCACCAGGATCGGGTTGACCGTCAGATCGGCACAGAAGCACGGCACGCCGCGGTCATGCGCGGCCTGCGCGATCTTCATCGTCATGCTCAGGGTCTTGGCGATCGCCTTCAGCGCGATCGCCTGGTAGCCCATCTGGATACGGGTCACCGCGTCCTTGTCCGTATGCGCGCTCTCGTCCGCGGCGAGCCGCACCGGAATGTCGCGCACGTCCACCTCGTTCTCCTCGTCGAACGGCTCCTCGATCAGCGCGAGCTGCTCGTACGCGCCGATCCTCCTCAGGTGGTCGAGCAGCCGCAGCAGCGTCTCCTTCTTCTCATAGCGCCCGTTCGCGTCGAAGTAATACGGCAGCTTGCCGCTCTTCGTGTAGGGCGTGCGGCAGCCGTCCAGCGCGGCGTGAATGGCGCTCACGCGCGCCATGTCCTTCTCCAGCATCTCCGCCTGCGTGCCGGGCTGGCCGATCTTGATCTTCATGAAGAAGTAGCCGTCGTCCACAGCCTGCCGGATCTCCGGGATCGGAATCGCGTAGGCCATCAGCGGGATCGACGCCGCCTTGGGGTGGCGCTGCGACAGCGCAGGCCGGTACGCCTCCGGAACCAGCCCGTCGAACGTGGCGATCCCGTTCTCCTTGGCGTAGAGCAGCCACGCCGCGTTGTCCACGCCCACCAGCGCGTTCAGCGCGAAGGTCTGGCGCAGCTTCGGGTTCCGTGTGATCTGCTTGCCGTAGGCGTAGACCTCCTCGAACAGCTCGTCGTTGAGCGCCACCGGATCGGTGAAGGCGCGCCCCCTGAGCACGCGCAGCGCATGCGCGGTCAGCGCGAACATCAGCGCGTTGCCGCCCGCCTCGGAGTTCGCCGCGAAGACCTTGGCGTCGCTCCACAGCGTGCTGTGCGTACAGACGCCGATGCCGCGCCTGCCGCTCGTGCTGCGGATCATGGCCGCGCTCTGCCAGATGTTGGTGAGGTACCCGCCCTTAAACCCGAAAGGCCGGACCAGCGGCTCGCGCTCAAACTCGCACCCCGTGTCGGCGACGGTGATGCGCCGCCCGCCGACCGGCGCCGCCGACCGGGCGCCCCTCAGCGCGCCCGCCGTGCCGCACCCGCCCGCCGCGGCCGCACCCGCCGCCAGCGCCGCCGCCTTCATAAAATCGCGTCGTTTCATGGTTGCCTTTCCAAGTTATCGAAAGAATCGATGGAATCGAAGGATTCGACCGAATCGCTTCTGCCGATTATCTCGATTCCGTCGATTCCCTCGACATCTCCACCCCGCTCACCCCGCCGTCAGCCCGCATTTCGCATAGTGCGCCGCAAAGAAGTCGCCGTCGCGCCTGATCCGCTCGACCGCCAGCTTGCGCCGCTCCGCCTCGGGCAGCGCCTGCTCCTCTTTCGTGAACAGCTCCCACTCGCAATGCACCGAAGCCGGGCCGCCGATCTTGAGATCCTTGAGCAGCTTGAAGTACCTGTCCCAGGGCACCATGCCCTCGCCCGCGAACACGTTGTCGGGGATCCATTTGCCCTTGGGCTTGGCCCACAGGAAGTCCTTGAGGCAGGTGCAGCGGATGTAGGGCGCGACCAGCTTCAGCCCGGCGCCCCACGAGCCGGCCGTCTCCGCGACCGCATGACGCACGTCGTACTGGCAGCCCACCCACTGCGGGTCGAGGCCCTTGAGCATGGCGTGGATATCCCACACCGGCCCGCCGAAGAGCCCGTCGTTCCACGCGAAGTGGTTCTGGTAACAGCCGACGATCCCGCAGGCCCTGTTCAGCGCCTCCAGCCCGGCCATCACCTTGCGGTTGCTCTCGATCGAGCCCTCCACGCCCAGCGCCTCGTCGTACTTCAGATATCCCATGCGGTAGTAGCGGATCCCGCACTGCGCGGCCGTCTTCAGCACGCGCTCCGCATGCGGCTCGTCCGCCGCCGTGAACGCCGTGACCATCATCTCGACCTTGAGCCCCTGCCTGCGCGCCGCCTCGACCGCCCTGGGCAGGTCCTCGCCGACCCGCTCGGGCTCCACGTGGCCCTTGGGCCGCACCGCCAGGTCGATGCCGCCCAGGCCCGCTGCCGCCACCGTCTCGGCCAGCGCGTCGTAGCCCAGCCACTGCAGCGGCTTGGAGAAGAGGTGCAGGCCGCTTCTCCTGGCCTCGCCCTGCGCCCGCGCCGCGCCCAGCGGCGCGGCCGCCGCGGCGGCCAGCGCCGCCGCCTGAAGAAAATCACGCCTTGTCATGGTTCGCCTTTCTTGCTCGAAGGAAGCGAGGGAATCGACTGATTCGCCCGAATCGATTCCCTCGCCATCCATCCCCAATCCAAAATCCAAAATCTAAAATATACTCCCCCCCGCTCACCCCAGCTTCCACGGCGCGCGGTACTCGTAAGTCAGCAGCTCGTTGGCCTTGTCGCAGTTGGTGAAGCGCTCCTTCTCGCCGTCCCACTCCAGGCGCTGCCCCAGCTTCCAGGCGATGTTGGCGAGGTGCGCGAAGCTGGTCGAGCGGTGGCCCTCCTCCAGCGGGCAGTAGGGCTCCTTGCGCGACTTCACGCAGTCGAGGAAGTTGCGGACCAGTCCGGCGGTGCTGATGCCGCTGCTGCCGTCCGAGAGGGTCTTCTCCTCCATCTGGAACTCGGCCGGCTCCATCTGCTTCTTCCACGTCTGGAACTGGCCCGGCGACGACGGCTGCATCTTGTAGCCCTTCTCGCCGGCCCACACCACGCCCTTGGTGCCGCGGATCTCGATCTCGCCGTACGGGAAGATCGGCCCGCCGCAGGCCTCGAACATGTTGAAGGTCACGAGGCGCTTGGACGCGAACTCGTAGGTGACCGTCATCGTGTCGGCGATGTCCGCGTCGTGGTCGATAAACTTCGTGCCGTGGGCCGAGACCGCGCACGGCGCCTTCTCCTGCATCATCCAGCGGATCAGGTCGAGGTAGTGTACGCCCCAGTTGCCGACCTGCGAAGAGAAGTCGCCGTACCAGCGGAACTTGTAGGGCGCGATGTTGTACTTGTATGGCCGGAACGCGCGCGGGCCCAGCCACAGGTCCCAGTCGAAATCCTTGGGCGGCTCGGCGGGCGGCTGCTTGCCGATGCCGACGGGCGAAAGGTTACTGATGCGCGCCGACGTGCCGAAGCACAGCTCGCCCAGCTTGCCGGCGTGCAGCTCCTGGGCGAGCCGGTGATACGACGGGTTGCCGCGGCGGTTCAGCCCCACGGCCACGACGCGGTCGCTCGCCGCCTGCACCTGCACCATCCTGCGGCCCTCGGCGAGCGTCGCGGTCAGCGGCTTCTCGCAGTAGACGTCCTTACCCGCCCGGATCGCGTCGATCGTCTGCAGCGCGTGCCAGTGGTCGGGCGTCGCGATACAGACCGCGTCCACCTCCTTATCCTCCAGCAGCTTGCGGTAGTCCTTATACCGCTTCGGCGGCTTCGGGAAGGCGTCGCCCAGTTTCGGGATGCGCTCGCCCAGCTCCTCGCGCCAGCGCGGCGACACCTGCGCGGCGTCGCGGGTCAGAAACGGCTCGTAGACGTCGCACAGCGCCGCGACCTCGACCTCCGGAAAGAGGCGGAACACGTCCATGAGCTGCGAGCCGCGGTTGCCCACGCCGATAAAGCCCATGCGGATCTTATCGCCCGGCCCGGCCGCCCGGCCCGGCCGCGGCATGGCCGCGAGCCCGGCCGCCGCCAATGAACCCGCCACAAACTGCCTCCGGTTCGCCTCAAGCGCTGACATCTGCCACCTCCTCTGACGTTCGCATCCTGGCGCGACAGCACGGCCGCGCTTTTACAAGCATCTGCGAGTCCGAACGATACTCCGTTCTCCGGGGCGAGGCAAGCTGTTTCAGGGTTGTTGAACCGCCTCGGGCTCCGCTATCATAGCGCCATGTCAGACCTCGCCCCACCCCCGTACTGCGACTCGCCGGAGGCCGTCCCCCGGGAGGTCGCCGCGTTCGTCCGTCACGAGCGCCTGCTGCGCGGGGTCCGGCGTCTCGGCCTGGCGGTCTCGGGCGGCGCGGACTCGGTCGCGCTGTTCCACCTGCTGCTGCCGCTGTGCCGCTCGGCCGGCGTGCGGCCCTTCGTCCTGCACCTCAACCACGGGCTCCGCGCCGAGGCTGCGGCGGAGGCCGACTTCGTACGGGCCCTGGCCGAGGCGGCGGGCGTGCCTTTCCGCTCCGCCCAGGCCGACCTGGCGTCGTGCCCGCACGCGGGCGAGTCCCTGGAGATGGCGGCGCGCGCCGCGCGTCAGGCCTTTTTCGCGTCCTGCTGCAGGGCCGACCGGCTCGACGCGATCGCCACCGGCCACCACGCCGACGACGTGGCCGAGACGCTGCTGCTGCGCCTGTTCCGCGGGGCTGGCGCCGCCGGGCTCTCCGGCCTGCGGGCCTCCGCGCCCGCCGCGCCGGAGTGGGCGCATGCCGCCGGGCGCCCCTACCGCCTGATCCGGCCCCTGCTCACGCACTCGCGCGCCGCGCTCCGCGCCTGGCTCGAACAGAGCGCGCGGACCTGGCTCGAGGACGGCTCGAACCGCTGCTGCGAGATCCCCCGCAACCGGCTGCGCCACCTGCTCCTGCCGCGGCTGGAGCAGGAGGCTGGCGCCCCGCTGCGCGCCAACCTCTGCCGCACCGCCGACCTGCTGCGCGCGGACGACGCGCTGCTCGACACCCTTGCCGAGCGGCGTCTGCGTACGGTCGCGCCCGGCCTCCGGCTCGACCTCCGCCGCCTGAACCGGCAGCCTGAAGCCCTGCGGCGCCGCCTGCTGCGCCTCTGGCTCTTCCGCCAGGGCCTCGCAGAGGCGGGTTTCGAGCGTGTCCGGCAGCTTTCGGAACTCTGCCGGAGCAGCGCCCCCGGCGGCCGCCTCCAGCTCGCGCCGGGCCGCTTCGCCGCGCGCGAGGGCGATGTCCTGGAACTTGTGCGCGCCGCACGCGCCGCGCCAGCGCCGCAGGACGTTCTGCCGGCCTGCGGCACACTCGTCTGGGACGGGCTGGAGATCGCCAGCGAACCCGGCGCCGGCATCCGCTCGGAGGCGAACGGGGTCGGCACCTATCCGGCCGCCTGCTCGCTGGACGCGGCCGCCCTGGAAGGCCGCCCGGTACGGGTCCGCGCGCGCCGCCCCGGCGACCGGATCGCGCCGACCGGCCTGCGCGGCTCAAAGAAGCTGCAGGATCTGTTCGTCGACGCCAAGATCCCCTCAGCCCGCCGCGCGCACATCCCGGTCTTCACTGTCGGCGACGACGTGGCCTGGATCCCGGGCTACCGCGTGGCGCGCGCCTACGCCGTGCGCACGCCAGAGGCGCCCTGCCTGCATCTGACCGTGCGCGCCGCGCCGCTGTGACGCGCCGCAGCAAGCCTCAGCGGCCGCCCAAGCCGCCGAAAACCGGAAGCAGGTGGCGCTCCAGCAGGTTCTCGGTGACATGCCGCGAGACCACCTCGCGCGACGCCTCGAGCGCGCCTGTGTAGCGCGGCCCCAGCTCGGCCGCCACCTTGTAGGCCACATGCATGAACTGGCGGAAGGCGGGATTGAAGCGCGAGCCGCCCGGCACGTGACGCAGCGCCCCGGCGAAGAACCCGCCCGTCCAGGCCTGCACCTCCTCGACACTGGGAAGGCGCTCGGCCGAAACGTCGATCACGCTCGCATACGGCGCGCAAAGCTCGTCCAGGCGCGCATACGCGCTGACGTAGATCGCCTTGGCGACGGCCAGCCCCTCGCCGCCGGCGAGGGCCAGCCCCGTGACCTCCTCCAGCCAGGTCGTGCCCGCCGTCTTCAGATGCACGCCCGCGCGCCGCTCCTTGAGCGTCCGCGCCACATGCGGGTAGAGCGAGAACTTGTCGCTGCCGGAATGGATGCTCAGCTTGAGGTTCTCCGGCAGGCCGAAGCGCTCGACCGCGTACCGCACCACGCACACATCCGCGTCGAACTCACGGGCGAAGACCGCCGGATCGCCCACATAGTCCACGCCCTTGTTGAAGCGCCCCGTGAACTTGGGCGCGAGCGTCTGGACCGGAAGACCCTCCTCCGCAAGGGCCGCCAGAATCACCAGCAGCATGTCGGGCGTCTGCGGCAGCGCCGTCTCATCCATCGAGACCTCGGTGATGAAGTCGTCGCCGCCGCGCCGTTCCCGGATATGGCGGTAGAGCCGCCCCGCCTGCCGGATGGCGAACAGCGTGCCGCGCAGATGCTCGGCCAGCAGCGGGCGCGAGAGGACCACCGGCGCCGGCAGGCCGGGAATCGCATGCGCCCCGAGCAGATCCTCATGACGCGCGATAAAGCCGTAGACCTCGCCCTCCTCCAGCGTCTCGCCGATGAAGTCGGCCACATCCAGCGTAAAGAAATCGGAGGGGGCGATGAACGCGTCGACGTTCTTGAGGCTGATGTGGTCCGCGTCGACATGGTACGGCCCGTCCCAGCGGGCGGCGCGCGTCGCCGCCTCGGCCTCCTCGCGCACCGACTCCGGACGTGTGCCGACGATGCCGTGCTCGCGCGCGGACTTGTTCCAGACCGGCGTCACGCGCACGCCGCAGCGCCGATAGGCCTCCTCAAAGGCCTGAAGCTGGGCCAGCCCCTGACGGCCGAACCGGTCGCCGATACCCATCGAATAGGGAGCGAGTTTCTTCATGGCGCCACCTCATGCGGGCTCCGCCCGCAACCCAGATTGGAAGACTGGATTGATGGAATGGTGGAATGATGGGGGTTGAGACCGAAGCAGCCGAAGTGCTCTTCCATCATTCCAGTATTCCACCATTCCCAAACAACTTGTTTTTGATCCGTGTTGTTCGTTCGTAAGGCACTAAAAGGCCTGCAGGCGGCGGACGGCGACGGCGATGTCGCGGACCCGCTGCTCGCCGCCCTCGCGCTCGACCGCGACGGCGCCGCGATAGCCCACCTCGTCCAGCAGCCGCAAGAACGCGAAGGCGTTGACCTGCCCCTCACCCCAGACCGCCTCGCAGCCCCACGTCCCGGCCACGGCGGTCCGCACCGCATCCTTGATATGGATGTGGCGGATCCACGGCGCCAGGCGGCGCAGGGCGGGCAGCGGCTCGTCCTTGTTATACAGGATCAGGTTCGCCGGATCGAAGTTGAGCAGCACCTTCGGGTGGTTGAGCGTCTCCACAAAGCGCTGAAGGTCTTCGGCCGACTCCTGGCCGGTCTCCATCAGCAGGGTCACGCCCGCCTCGCCGGCCCGATCCCCCAGATACCGGACACGGTCATAAAACTTCTTGGCATACGCGTGATCCGTGTGATCCAGGAACCCGACGTGCATCATGATGTACTCGGAGCCGAGGTCGGCCGTGATTTTCGCCGCCCGGGCGAAGGCCTCCCCGCTCGCGGGCCAATGCTCGTCCGGCGCGATACCGCCGCTCTTCTGGATCGTCTCGAGGGTCGTATAGTCCTCGTAGTCGAAGTTCATCATGCCCGCCGAGACCGTCCACCCCTGACGGCGCACCGCCTCGAGGTAGGCGTCGCCGTCCGGCCCGAGCGCCGGGGCGATCGCCAGGTTGACATGCTCCACCCCTAACGCCGTCATGATCGAGCCGATCTCGTCGACCCCTTTGCGAAACGACCAGCTACATACGCTGATCGGCCATTTCTGTCCACAGAGACTCATCGCGAAACCTCCCGTTGTCCACCTTCACCGATATGCCGCCTAGAGCCTGACCGACTTGCCGCTCCGGGCGGAGCGCTTCTCCGCATCCACGATCCGCACCGAATCGCGCGACTGCTCAGGCGTGGTCACCTGCTCGACCCGCTTGCCGCAGAGGACATCCATGAACCACTGGATCTCGTAGGCGTACCCGTCGCCCTCGGCCAGCTTGGGCACGAAGGCCTCGCCCTTCTGCGGGAAGACGCAGAACGGCTTCTCGCGCTTGCCGTCCAGCACGACCGCCGCCCGCTCGAAGGTCACCACAAAGCCGGCCTCGAAGCCCAGCGTCGGCGGCATGCACCAACTGCCCTCAGCCGTCACCGCCGGGCCGCCCACGTCATAGAGCGTCGAGATCGCGCGCATCGTCCCGTCCTCGGCATAGGCCGCGCGGCTCGTCACCGCGCTCGGCATGCCGAACAGGAACTGCACCATGTCGGTGTCGTGGATGTGCAGGTCCAGGGCGACGCCCCCGCTCTTGCTCTCGTCCGAGAACCAGCTCTTGCCCTTCCCCCAGCCGGGGGGCGCGCTGTAACGCCAGAAGGTGGCCGAGACCACCGCGCCGTAACGCCTGCTCTCCACCAGGCGCTTCAGGTACACGTAGCACGGCCAGAAGCGCAGGCACTGCGCGATCATGAGCTGCGCGCCGTTCGGCGCCTTCTTCGCCGCCGCGATCATCAGCCCGCAGTCGGCCGCATTCAGCGCCATCGGCTTCTCGCACAGCACGCTCACGCCGGCCTTCAGCGCCTGCACCGTCAGCGGCACGTGCAGCGGCGTCGGCAGCGTCAGCGAGATCACATCGGGCCTCGCCTCCTCCAGCATGCGCCCGAAATCGTCGTAAAGGGGCGTCGCGCCGAAGTCGGTCGACGCGTCCGCGCCCGCCAGGTTGCCCCCCTGGATCGGCGCCTCGAACTGCGTGCGGTCGCGGTCGCACAGCGCCACCACCTCCGCGCCCCGCACCTTCTTCCAGTGCCCGTAGTGCATGCGGCCCATGAAGCCGAACCCGACGACCGCCACCCGTTTGGACACGCGCGCCTTCGCCTTAGCCATAAAACCGTCCTCCCCTGAGTTCCAGAACGCTAAACTGCCGTAAGCATCCTATATCCCCCGGCCGCTTGTCAACCCCCGAACGGCGAAATGACAGCCGTGCGACTCCGCCCCGCACTCCGGGTCCCGGACTCGTTTTACCCAGCTAATGTTATTGCCACCCGCCCCAACATCCTTGTATCATAGCAGTCAATGCTAAATGGGCGTAACAGTTCGCGAGCGACGCGTTCGGGACAGGCGGCGACCGAATACCTGCTGGTCTTCATTGCCCTGCTCTCGGTGACCGTGGTGTTCTCGCTCGTCCTTTATGCCATACGGCAGCAATCGAACCGTGCGCTGGATCTGGTCGCCTCGGAGTATCCCTAGGCCCGCCGGCCGACCAGCCTGCTTCACGGTTCAACAGGGGGAAGACAAGTATGAAAGCACGCAATAAGCGCCGTCGCGGACAGACCATGGTGGAGTACATCATCATCGTGGTGCTGATCGCCATCGGCCTGATCGGCATCGTCTCGCTGATCTCCAAGGCGATCGCGCGTAAAGGCGCAGGCATCGCGTCCGCGCTTGACGAGGACGCCGGCTCCGCCGCCCAGAGCGCCGCTGAGGCGATCAACGAGGACAGCGTCCGAAACTTCAGTTCGGACGGCAAGTTCAACCCGTGATCGTCCGTGCCCGTACGGCGCGGCAGGCGTATCGCCCGCCGCCGCCGTCGGGACACCTCACAGACAGCGCGCGCCGGTACGCCAGCGCAGACGGAGGGCAAGTCAATGACTCAACCGTTTGAGTCATGCCGCCGCATCACAGGTGGCGCGCGGCGCGGCCAGTCGCTGGTCGAGTCCGTCTTCGTCATCCTGCTGCTCTGCCTCTGCTTCCTGGCGTTCTTCCAGTACGCCCATCTCTTCGCCTGCAAGACGATCCTGAACCACGCGGCCACCCGCGCCGCCCGCGCCCGCACAGTCGGCTTCAACCGCTGGATGGTCGAGAAGAGCGCGCTCGTCGCCGCGATCCCCGCGTCGGGCGACCGCCTGACCCCCCCGCCCGCAGGCCTCGCCCCGGCCGTCCTGGCCGCGCTCCAGGGCAACCGGGTCGGCGAGGTCTGGGACCGTGCGCTCATCACCCCCGCCTACTCCGCAGGCTCACAGATCGAGCTGGCCCGCATCCCCGACTTCATGGACAGCGTCAACGCGCCGACCTCGCAGGATATCCTCGACTACGAACTCTGGGAGCGTACGGACGTCGACCTCGACGAGCCCCTCTCCCTCGACGGCAGCGCGCCCGGCACGCTGAGCGTCACCGTGCGCCAGCGCCAGCCGCTCCTGCTCTCGCTCGGCGCGATGGCCCTGGGCGAGCTGCGCAACGCCGACGCCGACGAGACGCTCGCGATCGAGGGCTATTACTCGATCGAAAGCCACTACCCCCTCTACATGGAGAACATGAACTGGTGAGCGCCGCGCCACAGAGAGCGCCGTCAGGCGCCAGCCCCTTCCGGCACCCGGCCTGGCCGGCCCGCCTCCGGCGCCGCGGCCAGACCGTGGTGTTCATGATCCTGGGCTTCACCGCGCTCGCCTTCATGATCCTCTTCATCGTCGACCTGCACCGTATCATCCAGCGCAAGGACCAGTCGCAGAACGCGGGCGACGCCGCCGCCCTCGCCGCCGCCCGCTGGCAGGGCGCCACCCTCAACCTCGTCGGCGAACTCAACCTCCTGCACGTGCTCGCCCTCGCCAACGGCGACACGGCCGCCGTCGACGCCATCACCAACATGCAGGCCCGGCTCTGCTTCACCGGCCCCGTCACCGCGCTGTTCGCCTCACAGGTCGCCGCCAAGAACAACCGCATGTACGTCGACCCCGACATGACCGCCCTGCTCACCGACCACGCCGCCCTCATCCGCTCCACCTACGGCGAGACCTTCGGCGGCGACCAGCCGCGCTTCCCCGAGCCCTGGCCCGGCGCCTGGAGCGACTACGCCGACATGCTCGACGGCGTCGCCGCCCTCGGCATCGCCGCCGGGCCCGACAACGCCGACTTCTTCCTCGACCCCTCCAGCGGCCACCTCCTGCTCGAGAAGGCCTTTTACGAGGCCGTCCTCGGCCGCAACTGGTGCTGGTTCCACTTCAACGCCCCCGGCCTGCTCGACTCCTATTCCTCCTACCGGGACTGGCCGCCGATCCCCGACCCGGACCGCTCCGACTTTGCCGACAGCGAGATCTTCGGCGTCGGCCTGCGCCCGTTCGAGACCCGCCTCAACCTCCTCTTCACCGCCCCCGCCCTCGCGGCCCTGATCACCGACGCGG